>NZ_JBWKXC010000001.1:172548-385293 GCF_059422605.1 Clavibacter sp. GW821-FHT01D01 | reverse complement strand
TCCTCCCTCCCCCCCCCCCCCCCCCCCCCCCCCCCCCCCCCCCCCCCCCCCCCCCCCCCCCCCCCCCACCCCGGGGGTGGACGGTCCCCCGACCGTCCGGTCTGCTACTCCTCGACGAGCTGCCCGAGGAGCGTGATCGCGTCGTCCCACGACTTCGCGCCGTCGGACTTGCCGGCGTCGAGCGCCTGGATGGAGGGTCCGAAGACCTGCTCCTGGATCACCGAGTCGTCCGGTCCCTTGTACTGGGCCTCGACGCCCTCGGCGCGGGCGCTGAGCATGGTGCCGAGCGGCGCGTCGTTGAAGAACGTCGTGAGCGCGCTGCTGCCGGTGACGCCCTCGGATCCCTGCGCCTCGACGGTGCTGGGGAAGGTGCCCGCGGCCTGGAACGCCACGGCCTGCTGCTCGGGCTCGGTGAGCCACGCGGCGAGCTCCGCGGCCTCGGCCGGGTGCTTCGAGGTGGTGGGCACGGTCAGGAACGAGCCGCCCCAGTTGGCGGATCCGCCGGGGAAGACGTCCGCGAAGTCCCAGCCGGTGGAGGCGTCGCCGCCTGCGGACTCGGTGCCGCCCTGGACGTTGCCGAGCATCCACGCGGGGCAGACGAACGTGGCGAAGGAGCCGTCGGTGAAGGCCTTGCCGCCGCCCCAGTCCCACGCGGTCTGCGCGTCGGAGAGGCCGGCCTCGGCGCCGTCGGCGACCTTGCCCCAGAGTGCCTCGAGGTCGGCGTTGCCCTCGACGTTGAGCTTCCCGTCCTTCGTGTAGTAGCCCTCGGGCTGCTGGTTGACCATGGCGTTCCAGATGAAGCCGGACTGGTCGTACCAGGACTTGCCCGTCGCCGCCTTGTACTGCTTCCCCACCTCGAAGTAGCGGTCCCAGGTCGCGTCCTCGCCGCCGAACAGCGTCGCGACCTCGGTGCGCTCGGTGGGCAGGCCCGCCTCGGCGAACAGCTTCGAGTTGTAGCAGAGGCCCTCGGGGCCGATGTCGGTGCCGTAGCCGATGACGCGGCCCTCGGGGTCGGTGGCCTGGTCGTACTTCCAGGGGACCCAGCGGTCCTTCACGTCCTCGATGCCGTGGTCGCGGAGGTCGGTGAACGAGTCGGAGACCTGCATCACCTTGCTGAGCCAGCCCTCCTCGACCGCCTGCACGTCGGGGAGCCCCGCCCCGGAGGCCTGCTTGGTCTGCCAGTCGATGAGGGCGTTGCCGCCCGTGTCGATGTTGGTGGCCCTGATGGTGACGCCCGGGTGCGACTCCTCGTACTGGGCGTAGAGCTCGTCGAAGCCCATCTTGTTGAAGGTGGTGACGGTGAGGGTGATGTCGCCGCCGTCCGTGCCGCCTGCGCCGCCGGAGGTGCATCCGGTAGCGAGGAGGGCGATCACCGCGGCTCCGGCGATGCCGGTGGCCACGCGCGTCCGTGCTGTGTTCGTCAAAGGTCACTCCCTTGTGCCTGTCGAGCGTCGGTGCTCTCGCTGTAAGAGCGCTCTCATGCCGTGCCGCCGACCCTAGATGGCGCTTCTCGGGACTGTCAAGGGCGGGGCGCCGATGGGTGGAAGCGCTCTCACGCCTCGGCGGCGAGCGCGTAGGCTCGGAGCATGTCGACGACGATGCCGCCCGTGCCCGCACCCGCGTCCGGATCGGAGGTCGACCGGCCCGTCCGCTGGGGCGTCGTCGGGGCCGCCGGCATCGCGACCTCCGTCGTCCCCGACATGCTGCTCGTGCCGGGCGTCGAGGTGGTCGCCGTGCACTCCCGCACGCGCGCGAGCTCCGAGGCGCTGGCCGCCGCCCAGGGCATCGCGCGCATCCACGACACCCTCGAGGAGCTCCTCGCCGACGACGGGGTCGACGCCGTCTACGTCGCCACCCCGCACACGCTGCACCGCGCGCAGGCCGAGGCCGCGCTCCGCGCCGGCAAGCACGTGCTCTGCGAGAAGCCCGCCACCACCACGGCCGCCGACACCCGCGCCCTCGTGGACCTCGCCCGCGCCGAGGGCCTGCTCTTCCTCGAGGCCGTCTGGATGGCGTTCTCGCCCGGGTACCTCGCGGTGCGCGACGCGATCGCGGAGGGCCGCATCGGGGATCCGCGCGCGGTCTCCGCGTCGTTCGGCTTCGTCACGGAGACGGGCGCGGGCCGCCTCTGGGACCCCGCGGTCGGCGGCGGCACGCTGCTCGACATGGGCGTCTACCCGCTCGCCTTCGCGCACGGCCTGTTCGGCGCGCCCTCGACGGTCGCCGCGGTCGGCACCGTGATCGACGGCGGCGTCGACACCGAGGTCGCGATCCTCCTCGGCTGGCCCGACGGCCGCCAGGCGACGCTCGCCTGCTCGCTCGTCGCCGCGCTCCCCACGGGCGCCACCGTCAGCGGCACCGCCGGCCGGATCGAGGTGGACCCGCTGTTCCTCGCCTCGATCGGGCTCGCGATCGTGCCCGCCGACGGGGAGCCCGAGCGGCGGGAGCACGAGATCGAGGGCCGCGGCTACGTGCCCATGGTCCGGGCGGCGCGCGACGCCATCCGGGCCGGGCGGGTCGAGTGCGCGGAGATGCCGCACGCCGCGTCCGTCGACCTCGCCGAGCTCATGGACCGGGTGCTCACGGATATCGGCGCCCGCTGACGGGCGACCGCGGCCCCCGCGGCACCCGGCTCGGGCCGGAGCAGGGGCACGGCACCACGCCGGGCACGACGACGGCCGCGCCCCGAGGGGACGCGGCCGGTCGATGGAGCCAGGAGGCTACGGCTTCAGCACCACCTTGATGCAGCCGTCCTCCTTCTCCTGGAAGATCCCGTACATGCGGGCGGCGTCCGCGAGCGGCGCCGTGTGGGTGACGAGGTCCATGACGCCGAGCGGGTCGGCCGGGTCCTCGACGAGGGGCAGCAGGTCGTCGATCCAGTGCTGCACGTTGCACTGGCCCATGCGGATCGCCACCTGCTTGTCGAAGAGGGACTTCATGGGCATGGGGTCGGCCTCGCCGCCGTAGACCCCGCTGATGGAGACGGTGCCGCCGCGGCGGACCGCGTCGAACGCCGTGTGCAGGGCCGCGAGGCGGTCGACGCTCGCCGTGTCCATGACCTTCTTCGCGATGCCGTCGGGCAGGATGCCCGCCGCCTTCTGCGCGAAGGAGGCGACGGGGCTGCCGTGGGCCTCCATGCCGACCGCGTCCACGACCGAGTCCGGCCCGCGCCCGTCGGTCAGCTCGCGCAGGCGGTCGACGACGTCGTCGGTGAGGTCGAGCGTCTCGATGCCGTGGCGCTCGGCCATGGCGCGGCGCTCGGGGACGGGATCCACCGCGATCACGCGGTAGCCGAGGTGCTTCCCGATGCGCGCCGCGAACTGCCCGACGGGGCCGAGGCCCATCACGCCGAGCGTTCCGCCCTCGGGGACGGCCGCGTACTGGACGCCCTGCCAGGCGGTGGGGAGGATGTCGCTGAGGAACAGGTAGCGCTCGTCCGGCAGCTCGGTGCCGACGACGATCGCGTTGGCGTCCGCGAGCGGCATGCGCAGGCGCTCCGCCTGGCCGCCGGGGATTGAGCCGTACAGCTCGCTGAACCCGTACAGGGACGCGCCGCTGCCCTGGGCCCGCACCTGCGTGGTCTCGCACTGGGTGAACAGGCCCCGGTCGCACATGAAGCAGTCGCGGCAGGCGATGACGAACGGGACGACGACGCGGTCGCCGACCTTCACGCGCGTGACGCCCGCGCCGACCTCCTCGACGACGCCCATGTTCTCGTGGCCGAGCACGTCGCCCTTGTCGAGGAACGGGCCGAAGACCTCGTAGAGGTGCAGGTCGGACCCGCAGATGGCGGTGGAGGTGATGCGGATGACCGCGTCCGTGTCGTGCTCGATGCGGGGGTCCTCGACGTCCTGGACCTCGACGTCGTGGATGCCCTGCCAGGTGAGTGCCTTCATGGTGCTCCTTCTCTCGAGCGCCGGATCCTCGTGGGACGGGCGCACGTCCCACACAACGCCTGCGGCGGCGGGACGCCAAGCGACCGGCAGGCGGCGTCCAGGCAGGGAGGCCGGCCGGGCGCGGCGGATGGCGTGCCGCGGAGGGCGATGCGCGAGGGCCGTGCGCGGGCGGCGCGGTCGCGGCGCAAGCGATCCGCCCCGGGTCTCGGTCGTCCACGACACGACCGATCCGGGGCGGATCTGGAGGGCCACGTTCGGCGGTCCGGACTGCATAGGAGGACTCTCGACAATCCTCAAGCGCCCGAGCCCGCTGCGGCCTCGTGGTCAGAGTGTGCTCTGCAGGTGGGGAAACGCACAGGGGCTTGACGTCGCTCCCGGCGGATGCACGGCGACGGGGTCAGACGTCCCAGCCGTGCGCGCGCTGGACGGTGCGCAGCGCGGCGGCCGCCTCGTCCTCGCCGAAGGGCAGCCGGTCCCAGCGGATGCCGCACGGGGAGATCCAGCCGAGCTCGGCGAGCGCGGCGGCGAGGTCCTCGATGAACAGCGCCACGGCCCCGCCGTCGACGCCCGTGCCGCGGATCGCGTCGCCCGTGATCGACCAGCCGAAGTAGCCGGCGACGAACCTGGCCTGCTCCGTGGGACTGCGGACGGGACCGAGGGGACGTGCGGGGAGCGCCTCGCTCGCGGACGACTGGACGAGGTCGCCCATGCCGTCGGCTTCCGTGTCCCGCATCGCGTACCCCATCCCCGTGGCCCGCATCCGCGGACCCGGAGCCCACGATGCCAGCCGTGACGGATCCGTCCGAATGGGAACAGGAGGGGTTGACAGCACCGCGGGAACGGGAGTAGTCGACGGCCGTGCCGACCTAGCGCGCGTCGTCCCGGGACTCGTCCTCCGGGGGCTCCCGCAGGATCAGCAGGCCGCCCGGGCTGTTGGCCGTCGTCATGAGGGCGTCCACCCACTTGCGGTTGATGGGCGGCACGCGGCTGCCGTGGTACTTGAACACCAGGGGCAGCGAGTTGTGCATCCAGATGGTGGTGCGCCCGTCGCCGACCTCCACGTCGTCGCGCCAGGAGAAGTAGAACGCCTCCCCGCGGCGCAGCTTCGCGCCGATGACGAGCTGCAGGTGCGCGAGCAGGCGGTCGTCGAACTCCGCCGTCAGCGTCGAGTCGTACTTGAACGTGCCCATGATCGATCCCGTGTCCCCCTCGTGAGCTCTCGGGCCCCGCGCCGACGGAGAGGGGGCCAGAGAGCGGCGCTGAGCTTCGGCCGTGCCCACCCACTATGCCAGCCATGCCGTCGGGATCCGGCTCGTGCGGCGGACGGATCGGCATGTGGTAGTGCAGAGGGGGCGCCGAGGGCGCGCATCGGGGGCGCGAGCGGCCGTGGGGACGCGCCCGGGGCGACGCCGGGGGACCTGTCAAGGGGGTAGGCATCGCGTCGGGGGGCGGCGAACGGTGGAGGGAGAGCGCGGTCGCTCCGGACCGCGACGCCGACGACGAGGAGAGACCCCTCCATGTTCTTCCACAAGCAGGAGCTGCAGCACAGCGCGTCCCCCGACAAGCCCGACCCCATCTACGCCCGCCACCTGCAGGAGGTGCTCGGCGGCCAGTACGGCGAGATCAGCGTCGCCATGCAGTACGGCTTCCAGTCCTGGAACTCGAAGCTCCCCGGCAAGTACCGCGACATGCTCTACGGCATCGGCGCGGAGGAGTTCGGGCACGTCGAGATGCTCGCGATCATGATCGCGAAGCTGCTCGAGACCGCGCCGGTCGAGGAGACCGAGGACGCGATGAAGGACCCGACGCTCGCCGCGGTCATCGGCGGCAGCGACATCCAGCACGCCATCGTCGCGGGCGCCGGCGCGCGCCCCGTCGACAGCAACGGCAACCCCTGGCAGGGCTCCTACGTCACCTGCAGCGGCAACCTGCTGGCCGACTTCACGGCCAACGCCAACGCCGAGATGCAGGGGCGGATCCAGGTCGCCCGGCTCTACCACATGACCGACGACCACGGCGTGAAGGACCTCCTCTCCTTCCTCCTCGCGCGCGACACCATGCACCAGAACCAGTGGACCGCCGCGATCGCCGAGCTCCGCGCCGAGGGCACCGAGGACCTGCCCGTGCCGAGCGACTTCCCCCTCGACCTCGAGGACCGCGAGGTGTCGTACCAGTACCTCAACTTCTCGAACGGCCCCGCCGCGGCGGAGGGCTCCTGGGCGTCCGGCCCCACCCCGGACGGCAAGGGCACGTTCACGTACCACGACGGCCCGACCACCACGGTCCCGATGCCCGCGCCGCCCGTCGGGAACCCGCTCCTCCACGGCACCATCCCGCCGAAGGACCCGGGCCTGCTGAAGAAGGCGGCCGGCGCCGTGAAGGACGCCGTGACGCCCGAGTGACCCGCGGCTGACCGCCGCTCGACCCGCGGCGCACGACCGGCGGCCGGCCCTCACGGGGGCCGGCCGCCCGCCCGCGTCCGCGGACCCACCTCCGAGAGGACCTCATGATCCGCACCGGCACCCCGCCCCGCCCCTCGTCCCCCGTGCTCACCCGGGACGTCGCCCCGGGGATCCACCTGCTCGCGCACGCCTACGTGAACGCTTACCTGATCGAGGACGACGACGGCGTCACCCTCGTCGACACGGCGTTCCCCGACACCTGGCCGCACCTGCTGCGCTCCCTCGCCGCGATCGGCCGGACGCCCGACGACGTGCGCGCCGTCGTGCTCACCCACGGGCACTTCGACCACGTCGGATCCGCCGCACGGGCCGCCCGCGAGCTCGGCGTGCCCGTGCACGTGCACCCGGACGACGCCGGGATCGCCCGCCACCCGTACTCCTACCGCCGCGAGCGCACGCCGTTCGCGTACCCGCTCCGCCACGGCCGCGCGATCCCCGTGATCGCGGCGATGGCCGCCGCGGGCGCCCTGCGCGTCGAGGGCGTGGACGGCACGGCCGACATCGCCGCCGGGCCGCTCGAGGTCCCCGGACGCCCGATCGCGATCCCCACCCCCGGCCACACCGACGGCCACGTCGCGCTCCACCTCCCGGACCGCGACGCGCTCCTCACCGGCGACGCCCTCGTGACGCTCGACCCGTACACCGGGCGCACCGGCTGCCGCATCGTCGCGGGCGCCGCCACCGCGGACAGCGGCCGGGCGCTCCGCTCCCTCGCGGCCCTGGAGGGCACCGACGCCCGACTCGTGCTGCCGGGGCACGGCGCGCCCTGGCGCAACGGGATCCGCTCCGCCGTCTCCGCCGCGCGCTCGGCCGGCCCGGCGTGACCGGCCTCACCGAGCTGTGGCTGGTGCGGCACGGCGAGAGCACGGCCAACGTCGCCGCGAGCCGCGCCGACCGCGACGGCGCCGAGGCGATCCAGGTCGACCACCGCGATCCGGACGTGCCGCTCTCCGACACCGGCGACGCGCAGGCGCGCGCCCTCGGGCGCTGGTTCGCGAGCCGCGCGGACGTGCCGACCGCCGTCTGGTCCTCCACCTACCTGCGGGCGCGCAGCACGGCGGCGGTCGCGCTGGCCGAGGCGGGCATCGCCGCGGAGATCCGGCCGGACGAGCGCCTGCGGGACCGCGAGCTGGGGATCCTCGACCTCCTCACCGCCCGGGGCGTCGCCGCCCGCCACCCGGAGGAGGACACGCGCCGCCGCTGGCTGGGCAAGGTCTCCTACCGGCCGCCGGGCGGGGAGTCGTGGGCCGACGTGGCGCTGCGCGTGCGGTCGTTCCTGCAGGATCCCGAGGTCGCCGCCGCCGACGGCCGCGCCCTCCTCACCACGCACGACGCCGTGGTCATGCTCTTCCTCTTCGTGTGCCTCGGGCTCACCGAGGCCGAGCTCCTGGCCTTCCAGGCGCAGCACACCGTGGCGAACGCGTCCGTCACGATCCTCGAGCGGCCGGTCCCGCACGGGCCCTGGACCCTCCGGGTCTTCTCGGCCACGGAGCACCTCGACGGGCAGGGCGCCCCCGTCACCGAGCACGGAGGGGAACCCGATGAGCCACGACGATGAGGGCCGCGCGGAGGCGCCCGCGGAGGTCGTGACCCCGGCCGGGCTGCGTGCCTGGGCGCTGCCGGAGCCCGGCGGATCCAAGTACGGACGCGGCCAGGTCGTGGTCGTCGGCGGGGCGCTCCGGTCGCCCGGCGCCGCCATGATCGCGGGGCTCGCCGCCCTGCGCGTCGGCGCCGGCCGCCTGACCCTCGCGGTCGGGGCGTCGGTCGCCACCGAGGTCGCCGTCGCCGTCCCCGAGAGCGGCGTCGTGCCGCTCGAGGAGACCGCGGCCGGGCACGTGCGGGGCGCCGGCATCCGCGCGGCGGAGGCGGACATCGCCTCCGCCGACGCGGTCCTGGCGGGTCCCGGCCTCGACGACGCCGACGAGGCCGAGCGGATGGTCCGGCTCCTCGCGACGCTCGTGCCCGACGACGCCGTCGTGGTGCTCGACGCCTACGCGCTGGGCGTCCTCCCCGCCTGCCGCGAGTCCGCGGCGCACCTCGCCGGGAGGCTCGTGCTCACGCCGAACTCGTCCGAGGCCGAGCGCCTGCTCGGGCGGGAGGCGGGCGACGACGCGGTGGCGGACGCGCGGGAGATCGCCCGCGGCTACGCCGCCGTGGTCACGATGGGCGGCGTGGTCGCCGCGCCCGACGGGCGCGCGTGGAGCATCGGCGCGGGCGGCAGCGGGCTCGGCACGTCCGGATCCGGCGACGTCCTCGGCGGCGCGGTGGCGGGCCTGTGCGCCCGCGGCGCCGATCCCGCGCAGGCCGCCGTGTGGGCGACGCACGCCCACGCGGCCGCGGGCGACCGCCTCGCGGTGGGGGTCGGACCGCTCGGCTACCTCGCGAGCGAGCTGCTCGTGGAGCTGCCGCGCGTGCTCGTGGAGCTGGAGGCCTGAGCCGGCGGGCCCGTCCCGGACACGCTCGGCCCCGGGTGCGCCGGCCTGCGGAGCCGCTGTGCGGATCCGGTCCCGCCGGTCATCGCGCGCGCACCGTCGTAGGGTCGGAGCATGACTGATCCCACGTACACCGCACAGCTGGTCGGACCGGACGGCACCGAGGAGGCCGAGGTCGAGCTCATCAACGGCGAGCCCGTGAAGAGCTTCACGCGCGCCACGTCGCTCACCGAGGAGGAGATCGTCTGGGAGCTCGACGCGGACGCCGACGGCTACGTCTACCGTCCCGCGGGCATCCCGGGCGCCGACTACTCCTGATCCGCGTCGGGCCCGCCGTCAGACGAGCAGGATCGGCAGCAGGCAGAGCACGCTGACCGCTCCCGCGCCCATCGCGGCCAGGGTCCACGGCAGGGCCGGCGGCGACAGCAGCCGTGCGTTCCCCATCCCCCGCTCGCGGGAGCTCCGCAGGGCGCCGACGCCCAGGAGGACCCCGCTGACGAGGATCGCCGCGGCGGCGACGAGCAGGAGGGCGAGCGTGGTGTCGATCATCGTGCTCACGCTAGCGGCGTCGGATCCCACGGGCGGGGTCCCGCGCGACCCCGCCCGTAGGATCGAGGTCCCGCACGACGTGAGGAATCCCGCATGAGCACCAGCCCGTCCACGCCCGCGACCGACACCGCCGCGATCGCCCGCATCATCGACCACACGCTCCTGAAGCCCGAGGCCACGCGCGACGAGGTCGCCGCGCTGGTCGCCGAGGCCGTCGAGCTCGGCACGTACTCGGTGTGCGTCTCGCCGTCGATGCTGCCGCTCGAGGTCCCCGCGGGCGCCGACCTCCGGGTCGCGGTCGTCTGCGGCTTCCCCAGCGGCAAGCACCACAGCGAGGTCAAGGCCGCCGAGGCCGCGCTCTCCGTCCGCCAGGGCGCGGACGAGGTCGACATGGTCATCGACGTGGGCGCCGCCCGCGAGGGGCGCTTCGACGAGGTGGAGGCCGACATCCGCGCCGTCCGCGCCGCCGTGCCCGCGCCCGCGGTGCTGAAGGTCATCATCGAGTCCGCCGCGCTCGACGACGACCAGATCGTCGCCGTCTGCCAGGCGGCCGTCGCCGCCGGGGCCGACTTCGTCAAGACGTCCACCGGGTTCCACCCGACCGGCGGCGCCACCGTGCACGCGGTCGAGCTCATGAGCCGCACGGTCGCGGGTCGCGCGGGCGTGAAGGCCTCCGGCGGCATCCGCACGTACGAGACCGCCGTGCAGATGATCGAGGCGGGCGCCACGCGACTCGGCGTCTCCGGCAGCGCGGTCGTGCTCGCCGGCCCCGTGCAGACGCCGGAGAACGGCGCGCTCGGATCGAGCGGGTACTGATGCCCGCGGACCGCCGCGCGCACCTCGCCGACCTCGGCCGCTACATCCAAGCCTCGCCCTCGTCGTTCCACGCGGTCGCCGAGGCCGCGCGCCGGCTCGACGCGGCGGGGTTCACGGGCCTCGACGAGCGCGACGCGTGGCCCACCGGCCCGGACCGGCGCTACGTCGTGCGCGACGGCGCGCTCCTCGCGTGGATCCAGCCCGCCGGCGCCCACGCCACCACCCCCTTCCGCGTGCTGGGCGCCCACACCGACTCCCCCGGGTTCAAGCTCAAGCCGAAGCCCACCATCGGCTCCGACGGCTGGGTGCAGGCGGGCGTCGAGGTCTACGGCGGCCCGCTCCTCAACTCCTGGCTCGACCGCGACCTGGAGCTCGCCGGCCGCCTGGTCACCCGCGACGGCCGACGCCACCTCGTGCGCACCGGTCCGCTCCTCCGATTCCCGCAGCTGGCCGTCCACCTCGACCGGGGTGTGAACACGGAGGGTCTCCGGCTGGACCCGCAGCGGCACATGTCGCCCGTCCTCGCCGTCGGCTCCCCCGCCGCCCACGACGTGCTCGGCCACCTGGCCGGTCTCGCGGGCGTCGCGGCGGACGACGTGCTCGGCTACGACGTCGGCGTCGCCGACACGCAGGCGCCCGGCCCGCTCGGGCTCGACGGCGCGCTCTTCGCCGCCGGCCGCATGGACAACCTCAGCTCCGTGCACGCGGGGCTGACCGCCCTCCTCGAGCTGGCCGCCGCCGAGGAGGACGCGGACGCGCCCATCGCCGTGCTCGCCGCCTTCGACCACGAGGAGGTCGGATCCGCGACCTCGTCGGGAGCCGCCGGCCCCGTGCTCGAGGACGTGCTCGGTCGCGTGTCCGCCGGTCTCGGCGCGGGATCGGAGGAGCGCCGCCGCGCGTTCGCCGGCTCCTGGTGCCTGTCGGCCGACGCCGGGCACGCGGTGCACCCGAACCACCCCGACCGCCACGACCCTGCCAACCGGCCCGTGCCGAACGGCGGCCCGCTGCTGAAGATCAACGCGAACCAGCGCTACGCGACCGACGGCGTCGGCGCCCGGGAGTGGGCGCTGGCCTGCGAGCGCGCCGGGGTCCCGTACCAGGAGTTCGTGTCCAGCAACGCGGTTCCGTGCGGCTCGACCATCGGCCCCATCACGGCGACGCGCCTCGGGATCCGCACGGTCGACGTCGGCATCCCGCTGCTGTCGATGCACTCGGCGCGCGAGCTGTGCGGCGCCGACGACCCCGGCCATCTGGCCGCCGCGGCCGCCGCGTTCCTCCGCCCGGCGGCCTGAGGGCCCGGCCCGACGCGACGCGCGCCGGGCCCGGCCTCACGGCAGGACGACGCCGCCGATCGACCCGAGCAGCGCCTGCATCCTGGTGAGCTGCTCGCCCTGCGCCGACGACATCGTCGCGGCCAGCTCGAGCGCCTCGGTCGAGGTGCCGAGCTGCGACTCCCCGTCGGCCAGCTCGATGGCGGCCTGGTGCCGGGCGATCATGCCCTGCAGGAACAGCCGCGCCGCGTCCACGCCGCTCGCCGCCCGCAGCGCCTCCAGCTCGGAGTCGAAGGCGGTGTCGCTCATCTCCTCGGTCTCGGCCGCGGATCCGGAGCCCTCCGTCGCGCCGCCCTCGGTCCCGCCCTCGGCGGAGACGCCGCCGGCCTCCTCGCGGTCCTCGGTGCCGTTCGCGCCCGATCCGCCCTCCTCGTCGCCCCACTCCTCCGCGAGCTGCGCGAGGGTCCGCGCCTGCGGGCCCTGCTCGTCGCGGATCTGCACGGCCAGCTCCTGCGCCTCCGGCGGCAGGTCGGTGACCTCGAGCGCCGCCTCGGCCAGCTCGACGGATCCGGCGGCGTGGTCGCCCATCTCCTCGGCGAACGAGAGGTCGGCGCGGTTCCAGCCCTGGGACTCCGTCTCCGTGGGGGCGGCCGCGTCGGCGCTCGCGCTGGCGGCGTCCTCGGGGGTGCGCGGCGGGGTCGAGCAGCCGGCGAGCCCGGCGGCGAGGACGATGGCGGTCGTGACGGCGGTGAGCCGGTAGCGGTATCCCATGCCTCGATCCTCCTCCACGGCGCGCCGGGTGACAGCCCGCCGGTAGGTTCTCCCCATGCCCGAGATCGTCGAACTGCCGCATCCCGGCGTCACCCTCGAGTTCGGCGAGCCGGGCCGCCCGGTGGTGGTCCTCGTCCACGACGACCACGGCCGCCTCCCCTGGCTCGACCAGTACGCGCTGGCGCTCGCCCGCGCGGGCTTCCACGTGCTCGTGCCCGACCTCTACGACGGCCGTGGGACCCTCGACGACGGCCTCGCCGCGGGGCTCGCCGCGCAGCTGGACGTGGGGTTCGCCCTCGGCACCATCCGCGACGGCATCGACTCGGCGCGGGCGCGCGGATCCGAGCGCGTCGGCCTCGTCGGCTTCGCGCCCGGCGGCTGGCTGGCGCTCCTCGAAGCGCAGGACGGCGGCGCGGACGCCGTGGTCGCCTACTGCGCGAGCCTCGGCCCGGAGGAGCACGGCGTGATCCCCTGCGCGGTGCTGCTGCACCTCGCCGAGCACGACGAGTGGGTGGACGACCAGCGGCCCGAGGCGTTCATGGGCCGGCTGCGCGAGCACGGCACGCCCATCACCTCGCACACCTACCCGGGCACGCTCCCCGTGTTCCCGAACGCGAGCCTCCGCGACCGGCTGGATCCCGACGCCGCGGCCCTCGCCTACCGCCGTACCGAGGCGTTCCTCGCGGAGCACCTGGGAAACGCGTGACGATCCGGTAGCTCGACCGCACCAAACCCCGCACGTAAGCGGTACGAATGTACGGAGCCTGGGAAAGCCCCGGCTCTTCCCTACCAATGGAGGCACCATCATGAGCTCGTCCCCGAACCGCCTGCTCGGCACCGTCTTCGGCGCCGTCTACGTCCTCGTCGGCCTTCTCGGCTTCCTGTTCCCGCCGCAGAGCGGAGGGTTCTTCTCCTCCGACGGCGGACTGCTGCTCGGGATCTTCATGGTGAACCCGTTCCACAACGTGGCCCACCTCCTCATCGGCGCGGCCCTGCTCATCGGCGGCCTCTCCAGCGTCGCGTCGGCCAAGGCCGTGAACTCCACCGTGGGCTTCGCGTACCTGGCGCTCGGCATCGTCGGCTTCTTCCTCGTGAACACCGACTTCAACATCCTCGCGCTCAACACCGCGGACCACTTCCTCCACCTCGGCAGCGCCGTCGTGCTGCTGATCGTGGGCCTCGGCGCCGAGAAGGGCGTCCGCAACCGCGCCACCCGCGCGGCCTAGCCGGACCGCCGCCGCGCCGCCGCACCCGGCGCGTCACGCATCACCGCACGACAGATCGACAGATCGACAGATCGACAGATCGACAGCACGCAGCACCGCACCACCGCGGCGCCCGGGACGACGAAGGGACCAGCACGTGTCACTGCTCATCCGCCACTGGCTGGCCCTCGCCGCCCTGGGCGCCGCGCTCATCCACCTGGCCGTCGGAGCGGGATCCCCGCCCGCGGCCATGGTGGCCCTCCTCGTCATCGGCGTCGCCGAGCTGGCCTGGGCCGTCGCGGTCCTCCGCTCGGACCGCCTCCCCGCGGCCGGATGGGCCGTGGTCGGCGCGCTCGTGCCGGTGGCCGGCTGGGCGCTGCTCGTGACCGCCGCAGTCGTCATGCAGGCGCCCGGCATCACGAGCGACCTCCCCGCGATCCCCATGCTCGCCGCGACCCTGCTCGACCTCCTGGTCGCCGCCGTCGTCGGCCGCCACCTCCGCTCGCGCGCCGAGACCGACGCCCAGGCGGCCTGCACCGCCGTCGAGGCGGAGTTCCCCGCCGACGCCGCGCTCATCGGATCCGGCGCCCCGCACCCCGCCGCCGCCCGCGCCGCCACGCCGTCGGCTGCCCCCGCGACCAGCGCCGCCGCCGCGACGAGCGGCACCGCCGCGGACCCCGAGCGCACCGGCGGCCGCTACCTCGTGGGCGTGCTCGTCGGCGCGTTCGTCGTCGCCGGCCTCGTCACGCCGGCCCTCTCGCTCACCCGCGCCGGCGAGTTCGCCGTGCCCCACGGCCAGCACAGCACCGTCGACCTCGACGGCATCCAGGACGAGCACTCCGACCACTGACGCGTCGTCGTCCCCCGGGACCCGACCGCCGGCTCGCCGCGTCAGCTCGCGGGCGCGACCTGCGGCGTCACGCGGATCCGCGTCGCCTCGCTCATGAAGCGCCGCACGTTCTCGTCCACGATGATGTCGCCCGGCCGCAGCGGCCGGGTGAGGAACAGGCCGTCGATGTCGGTGATCCGGCTGAGCGCCACGTAGGTCTGCCCCGGGCTGAAGACGCGCGACCCCAGGTCGACGATGGCCCGCTCGTACGTCTTGCCCTGCGACTTGTGGATGGTTACCGCCCACGCGAGCCGCAGCGGGAACTGCGTGAAGTCCGCCACGACGTCGCGCCGCAGCTGCTTCGTGGTGGGCGAGTACGAGTACTTGTGCTTCTCCCACGTGACCGGCTCGACCTCGTGCACGACCCCGTCGAGCTCGACGTACACGTTGGTGTCGATGCGCGTGACGACCCCGACGGATCCGTTCACCCACCGCTGGTCGGCGTCGTTGCGGAGGAACATGACCTGCGCGCCGATCTTCAGGTCGAGCTTCTCGTCGGCCGGGTAGGTGCGGCCGCCGAAGTCGCCCGTCACGTCCGCGGTCGCGGTGAGGGAGCGACCGGGCAGCCGCTTCAGGGCCTCGGCGTTGATGCGGTTCACGGTGTCGTTGCGCGTCGCCAGCGTGATGGCGCCGTCGGTCGGCGCCGGGCGCGCACCGGCCGCGTTGAGCACGCCGGCGATCTCGGCGGTCACCCGCCCGTGGCGCACGGCGTTCAGCATCTCCTTGAACGCCTCCTCGTGCTGGCGGTGGATCTCGGTGAGCTCGTAGATCCGCAGCTGCGCCTCCTCCCACACCTTCGCGTCGAAGAACCACATGGAGCGGTAGCGGTCGGCGAAGTACGCGCGCTCGTCGCCGTCGCCCGGAACCGGGGCCAGCTGGTACGGGTCGCCGAACAGCACCACCTGCACGCCGCCGAAGGGCACGTCCTTCTTGTGCCGGGCCTGGCGGAGGCTCCGGTCGATGGCGTCCACGAGGTCGGCGTTCACCATGGAGACCTCGTCGATGACGAGCGTGTCGATGGTGTTGAGGAGCTTCCGCAGCTCGCCCGTCTGCTCGATCTCCTCGTCGGCGATGACGCCGATGGGCAGCTTGAACAGGGAGTGGATGGTCTGCCCGCCCACGTTGAGCGCCGCGACGCCCGTGGGCGCGCAGATCACGATCTGCTTCTCGGTGTTCCAGGACAGGTGCGTGAGGAGCGTCGACTTGCCCGTGCCGGCGCGGCCCGTGACGAAGATGTGGTCGCGCGTGCCCTCGATGGCCTGGAAGACGGCGGCCTGCTCCGGGGAGAGGGGGACCGTGCTCACGCGGGGCTCCTGGCGGGTCGGGGACGGGAGGTGCGCGGATCCACGGCTGCGGGCAGCGCGCGGATGCGCACTCGAATCTACCCCGGCGTCCGCCCGGGGAGGCGTCGATCCCCCGCCCGTAGGATGATCCGCATGCCGAGCCCCGCCGTCGACGCGCGCGGGGAGCTGCGCCGGGCCGTCGTCGTGTGGTCCCTGCTCACGGCGCTCCTGGTGGGGGCGTTCCTCGGCACGGTGGCCTCGCTCAACCAGGGCACCTTCAGCGCCCACGGCTTCGTGCGCTCCTACCTCGACGCGCTCGCCCGTGGGGACAGCCGCGACGCGCTGGCGACGCCGGGCGTCGTCCTCCCGGACACGGGCAGCCGCGCGCTGCTCGACGCCCGGGCGCTGCCCGGCCTCGACGACGTCGAGCTCGTCGCGGACGAGCCCGTGGACGGCGGCGAGCGCACGGTCACGTACGCGTACACGCTGCCGTCCGGGCCCGGATCCACGACGTTCCGCGTGCGCGAGCTTCCCGCCGCCCTCGGGCTCTTCGCGCGGTGGGAGTTCGCGACGAGCCCCGTGGCCGCGATCGACCTCGAGCTCCGCCACGCGTCGACGTTCACGGCCAACGGCCTGCCCGTCCAGGCGGAGGCCGGCGGGGAGGCGGCCGCGGGCGCGGGATCCACGTACCTCGTGCTCGCCCCCGGCGCGCTCGCCCTCGACCACGCGTCCCGCTACCTCGAGGCGGAGGAGGTCGACGTCGCCGTCACGGAGCCCGGCGGCGTCGTGCCCGCGCGCGTGGACGCGGAGCCCACGGACGAGCTCGTGGAGTCGGTGCGCACCGAGGTCGAGGCGTACCTCACCGAGTGCACGACGCAGTCCGTCCTGTACCCGTCGGGCTGCCCGTTCGGGAAGTCCATCCGCGACCGGATCACCGCGCCGCCCGTGTGGAGCATGACGGCGATGCCCGAGATCGCCCTGCAGCCCGCGAGCGACGACCCGGCCGACCTCGACTGGGTCGTGCCGCCCACCGTCGGCACCGCGCACATCGACGTGCCCGTCCGCTCCCTCTACGACGGGAGCGTGGAGGACCTCGACGAGGACGTCCCGTTCAGCGTCAGCTGGCGGGTGAGCGTCGACGACGACGCGGGGATCCGGATCCAGGGCCTCTAGGCGCGGCCGCCGCACCCGCGACCCGCGGACCGTCGGCGGCACCCTCACGTCGCGTCACGGTGCGGTGCGGGGCCGGCCGGGCCAGGATCGGGTCCCACCAGGGTCCGCGCGACCGCGCGGATCCGTCACCCGAGGAGCGTCGCCATGTCCGCGATCATGAACCCCTACCTGTCCTTCCGCGACCAGGCCGCCGAGGCGCTCGGCTTCTACCAGGGGATCTTCGGGGGCGACGTGGAGACGACGACGTTCGGCGACGGCGGCATGAGCACGGACCCCGCCGAGGTCGACAAGGTCATGCACGGCCAGCTGACCTCGGGCACGGGCTTCGTGCTCATGGCGTCGGACACCCCCGCGACGATGGGCGTGCCGAGCGGATCCGCGATCACGCTCTCCCTCTCCGGCGACGACGAGCCGGTGCTGCGCGGCTGGTGGGACGCCCTGACGGCCGACGGCACGGTCGTCCTCCCGCTCGAGGTGGCGCCGTGGGGCGACCAGTTCGGAATGTGCACCGACCGCTACGGCATCGACTGGATGGTGTCGATCGCGCAGCAGGCGCCCGCGGCGGCCTGACCCCCGCGGCCATCTGCTTGCCCTGCCTCTCCGACACCCGCCAATCGAGGCCCTGATCGATGGGCCGCGGGAATCAGCGGCCGCGGCGTCTCCGCCGCTTCACCGCAGCGATGACGGCCACCGCCACCGCCGCGATGATCAGGGCGGTGACGACGAGATGCACGGGGTACATCGATTCGACCATCCACCGTGCCGCTCGGATCCGCAGCATGGGCCACTCCGATTCCACTCCCACCGATGAGTCCGTGCACACGAACGTGCTCCGTGGCCGTGATGCTCGTCACAGCTGCTGAACCAGACGCCCTCCATCGCGCCGACCGATGCCCCGTGATATCGAACGGATCGTCCGAATGGTCCATGGTCCGGGAACCGCCCACCGTGCCCGGACCACCAGCACTGGAGTCGGACCGGTGGAAGGCATTCGGGGAGGCCGGAGTCGCGATCGGCGTTCTCGCCGAGGTCGCGGCATGGGAATGATGAACGTCGGCGACATCCTGCGCCGTGTGAGCCGGCGTTGTCGAGGAGATGGGATCCGCGTACATGCGGATGAACTCCGCGTCAGAGCTCGACAGGCGCTCACCCACGCCGTACTCCGAGTCGATGACCGCTTGGCGGGACAGCACTTGCGCCTGCGAAGGCGAAGCATCTTCCGTGAACGTCGCCTGCTCAGGAGCCAGGTCGACGATCGCACGGACGTCTGTTCGCAACGGTGCGGAGGCCGCCGTGGCATCTACAGCACTTCCCGTCGGCTGCAGGGAGGAGCAGCCGGTCAGTGTCGATGCTCCGACGATCGAGGTGGCCACGATGAGAGAGGTCCTCTGCACTGCTGCACTCCTTGCACGGATGACGATGCAGACGGTCTGCTCTGACCAGAGCCCGCATCACGAAGGAAGCCAGTGCTCCTGGGCGATCCGGGGGCAGAAGGTGAACAGGAGGCCTCGGCGCCACCTCTTCTCATCCACCGTCCGGGAGCCCCCCGAAGCCGGGCTGCACTCGTCGGGGGTCAGGCCCAGCGGCCGCCGCGCGGGACGATGAGCGGCGTGTGCGAGACCGGGTCGTCGATCACGAGGCAGGGCAGCCCGAAGACCTCCTCGACCAGCTCGGCGGTCACGATGTCGCGCGGCGCCCCGGCGGCGATGACGCGGCCGTCCTTCATCACGATGAGGTGGTCGGCGTAGCGGGCGGCGTGGTTGAGGTCGTGCAGCACGGCGACGATGGTGCTGCCGTCGCGGTGCAGGTCGGCGAGGAGGTCGAGCAGCTCGATCTGGTGCGCGATGTCGAGGAACGTCGTCGGCTCGTCGAGCAGCAGCACGGGCGTCTGCTGGGCGAGCGCCATCGCGACCCAGACCCGCTGGCGCTGGCCGCCGGAGAGCTCGTCGACGTGGCGGGCCGCGAGGTCGTCGACGCCGGTGGCGGCCATCGCCTGCTGCACGGCGTCCTCGTCGGTCGCCGTCCACTGGCGGATGAGGTTCTGGTGCGGGAAGCGGCCGCGCGCCACGAGGTCGGCCACCGTGATCCCGTCCGGCGCGATGGCGCTCTGCGGGAGGAGGCCGACGATCCGCGCCGCCTCCTTTGCCCGGTACGAGGAGAGCGGCCGGTCGTCGAGGAGCACGGTGCCCGCGGTCGGCGCGAGGAGCCGCGACAGGGCGCGCAGCAGGGTCGACTTGCCGCACGCGTTCGGGCCGACGATGACGGTGAACGAGCGGTCGGGCACCGACACGTCGAGGTGCTCCGAGATCACCCGCCGGTCGTAGGAGAGCGTGACGCCGTCGGCGCGGAGGCGCGGGGCGGACGCGGTGTCGGCATCGGGTTCGGCGGTGTCCACGGCGGGACCTCCCATCGGGTCGTGCGGGGCGGAGTGCGGCAGGGGCTCAGGCACGGCGCGACGCCTCGCGGATCAGCAGCGCGATCAGGTAGACACCGCCCACGACGACCGTGACGATGCCCACGGGCACCGTCCCGGGCAGCGCGTGCTGGGCCGCGTGGTCGGCGGCGAGCAGCAGCAGCCCGCCCGTGAGCGCGGCCGGCACGAGCGGCAGGCCCGCGCTGCGGGTCAGGCGGCGGGCGATCTGCGGGGCCGCGAGCGCCACGAACGCGATGGGTCCCGCGGCCGCGGTGACCACCGCCGTGAGGGCGACGCCGAGCACCAGCAGGGCGAGGCGCGTCGGCTCGGCCCGCACCCCGTGGGCGCGCGCGGCGTCGTCACCCAGCTCGAGCTGCCGCAGCGGCGCGGACAGCAGCAGGATCGCGGGCGCGAGCACCAGGAGGGCGACGAACGCGGGGAGCGCGCGGTCCCAGCCGACGAGCGCGAGGGAGCCGGCGCCCCAGATGGACGCGGCCATCGCCACCTCGGTGCCCGCCTTCAGGAGCAGGAACGTGTTCAGGCCGTGCAGGGCCGCCGTGACCGCGATGCCCGTGATGATCAGCCGGAAGCCCTGCACGCCGCCGCGGTACGCGAGGAGGTACACGACCAGCGCGGTGCCGAGGCCGCCCGCGAGCGCCCCGATCGCCGTGGGCACGAACGCGGCGCCGGCGAGCGTCGTGACGAGGAGGGCGCCCGTGTAGGAGCCCGTCGAGAAGCCGATGACGTCGGGCGATCCGAGGGGGTTCCGCGTGAGCGACTGGAAGACGGCGCCCGCGACCCCGAGCGCCGCGCCGAACGCCACGGCCGCGAGCACGCGCGGCAGGCGCCACTCCGTCACGATCGTCGTGGCGAAGGAGCGGTCGGGGAGCACGAGGGCGCGGACGACCTCGGGCACGGTCAGGGGGAAGTCGCCGGTGCCGAGTGCCACCAGCGCGACCGCGAGGATCGCGGCGGCGAGCGCGGCACCCACCAGGGCCTCGCGCCGCCGGAGGCGCGTGCCGACCACGGGGAGGCGGAAGGTGCCCGGGATCCTCGCGGCGGGACGGCGGCCGGCGGGTGCGGGCGCGCTCACAGCCCCGACGCCCTCTGCCGGCGCACGAGCAGGATCAGCACGGGCGCCCCGAGCACCGCGGTCACGATGCCCGCGGGCAGCTCGGCCGGGCGGAGCACGATGCGGCCCACGATGTCGGCTGCCAGCAGCAGTACGGGCGCCAGGACGATCGTGTACGCGAGGATCCAGCGCTGGTCGGGCCCGACGATCCAGCGGGCGATGTGCGGGATCATCAGCCCGACGAACGCGATCGGCCCGGCCATCGCGGTCGCCCCGCCGGCGAGCAGCGTCACGGCGACCACCGCGACGGTCCGCACGACGACGACGTTCGCCCCGAGGGAGCGCGCGAGGTCGTCCCCGAGCGCGACCGCGTCGAGGCTCCGGGCGATGAGGGCGGCGAGCAGCACGCCCGCGGCGAGGAACGGCGCGACCGGCACCAGGGCATCCCAGCCCCGGTCCTGAAGGGAGCCGGACTCCCACGCCCGCATGGCGCTGAAGCCCTGCGGGTCGGCCAGCAGCATCCCGGAGGTGATGCCCGCGAGCACCGCGCCGAGGGCGACGCCGGCGAGCGTGAGGCGCACCGGGTCGCCGCCGCCCCGCCCCGCGGATCCGACCACGTAGACGACGACGGCCGCCGCGAGCGCCCCGCCGAAGGCGAACCAGAGGTAACCGCTCACGGCGGTCACGCCCAGCACGCCCGTGGCGATGGCGACCGCGAAGGCCGAGCCGGCGGTGACGCCGAGGATCCCGGGATCCGCCAGCGGGTTGCGCGTGACCGCCTGGATGAGCGCGCCCGCGACGCCGAGCGCGAGCCCCGCGGCGAGGCCGACGAGGGTGCGCGGGACGCGGAGGTCGAGGATCACGACGAGCTCGGCGGCATCGCGCGGGCGGCCGGCGAGCGCGTCGACGACGGCGCCGAGCGGGATGTCGCGCGACCCGACGGCGACGCTCGCGAGGCACGCGAGCACCAGCGCGCCGAGCGCGAGCAGGAGGCCCGCCGAGCGCGGCAGGCCGCTCCGTGCCCGGCCCTCGGGGGCGTCGGTGACGGAGGCGCGCGCAGGGACCCGGAGCGACATGGCCCGGACAGCGTACCGCGCCGTTAGGTTAGGCTGCCCTTGCCTGACGCGATCCACACCGGACCGTCACCCGGCACTGCCCGCACCCGCACGCACCCCGCACCCCCGCACCCCGCACCCCGCACCCGAGAGGCCCCGCACCATGAGGTTCCCCACCACCGGCTCCGCCGTCGCCGCGATCGCCGTCGCGACGCTCGCCCTGACCGGATGCAGCGCCTCCTCCGACCCGGCGGCGTCCGCGCCCCCCGCGTCCGGCTCCGCGACCGGCGCCTTCCCCGCCACGGTCGACACGAAGTTCGGCGAGGTCACCGTCCCGAGCGAGCCGAAGCGCGTCGTCGCCCTCGGCTGGGGCGACGCCGAGACCGCGCTCGCCCTCGGCGTCCAGCCGGTCGGCGCGTCCGACTGGCTCGGCTTCGGCGCCGACGCGGACGGCGTCGGCCCGTGGGCGCAGGACCTCTACACGGAGTCGCCCGAGCTCATCGAGACCCTCGAGCCGTCGTACGAGGCCATCGCGGCGCTCGAGCCCGACCTGATCCTCGACACCAAGGGATCCGGCGACCAGGCCCGCTACGACCGCCTGTCGCAGATCGCCCCCACCATCGGCATCCCCGAGGGCGCCGACAGCTACCTCACCGACATGGACGACCAGGTCGACATGGTCGCCGAAGCGCTCGGCCGCGAGGACCAGGGCGACGCCCTCCTGGAGGCCGTCGACGCGCGCTTCGACGAGGTCGAGGCCGCGCACCCCGAGTGGAAGGGCAGGACGGTCACCGCGGCCACGAAGACCAGCGAGGGCTGGGGCGCCTACATCGAGGGCAGCGAGCGGGTCTCGTTCCTCGAGGAGCTGGGCTTCGCGCAGAGCCCGACCATCGCGGGGCTGCCGAAGAGCGCGAGCGGCTTCACGGCCGACATCTCCTCGGAGCAGCTCGACCTGCTCGACTCCGACGTGATCGTGGCGTTCCCGATCTTCATCGACAAGTCCGTCATCACCGACGACCCGCTGTGGCAGGCGATCCCCGCGGTCGCGGCGGGCCACGCGGTCGTCATCGACGGCGACCTGTCGTCGGCGTACTCGAT
Organism: Clavibacter sp. GW821-FHT01D01; assembly: GCF_059422605.1. NCBI lineage: Bacteria > Bacillati > Actinomycetota > Actinomycetes > Micrococcales > Microbacteriaceae > Clavibacter > Clavibacter sp. GW821-FHT01D01. The sequence goes on along the minus strand of NZ_JBWKXC010000001.1, from coordinate 362,908 downwards.
CGGCACCACGCTCTCCACCGGCTACGCGCTCGACCAGCTCGTGCCGCTGCTGGAGACCGCCACGTCCTGACCGCCGTCCGCCCGAGGGCCCGCCGCGCATCCCGCGCGGCGGGCCCTCGGGCGTCACGGGGAGGCCGCACGACGCCTACGCGTCGAGCATCGGCGTGTCGATGTGCGTCCCGCGGGTGATGCGAGGCATCCGGTCTCGAGGATGATCGACGCATGCCCGACTCCCGCCCGAGGAATCCGATCCGCGCACGACCGCTGATCCCCACAGCCGCCGGCGTCGCCTGGATCGCCGCCGCCGTCGTCTATGTCTCCGCGGAGGCCGTCGCCGCTTCCGTCTTCCCCGGTTACCGCTACTCCGCGAACTACATCAGCGACCTCGGCATCCCGGAGGTCACCGAGTACCAGGGCCGCGCCATCGACTCCCCGCTCGCCGCGGTGATGAACACCGGCTTCGTGCTGCAGGGCGTCCTGTACCTGCTGGCCGCCGCGCTCGCGGTCCGGGCCCTCCGCGCGGGTCCCCGCCGCACGCTCCTGGTGCTCGCCGCCGCCCACGCGGTCGGGATCACCGTGGTCGGCCTCGTCCACGGCAGCGCCTCGAGCGCGGCGAGCGGCATCGGCTGGATGCACGTCGCCGGCGCGGGCGTCGCCATCGTCGCGGGCAACGCGGCGTCCATCGTGGCCGGCGTCGGCTCCGCCCGCATCGGCGCACCCCGCGCCTTCCGCGTCGCGAGCGTCGCGCTCGGCGTCGGCGGCCTCGTCGCCCTCGCCCTCCTGGAGACCATCGGGGGCGCGGGCATCGACGGGATCTGGGAGCGCGGGTCGGTCTACGCCGTCACCGCGTGGGAGCTCCTCGCCGGCGTCGCCGTGCTCGTGGCCGCCCGCCGCCGCGCCCACGCGCCGGTCTGAGCCGGACCCGGGCGGATCAGCGCCGCTCGGCCGCCTGCAGCGCCTCGAGGTTGCGGTTGTACGCCTCGAGCTCCGCGTCGCCGTCGCGGTCGGCCTTGCGGTCGTAGCGGATCGAGTCGCGCTTGTCGCTCCGGCTCCACATGATGGCCGTCACGACCGCCAGGATCACCGTCGGGATCTCCCCGATGCTCCAGGCGATGCCGCCGCCGGCCTGCTGGTCCGCGAGCGCCGAGTCGCCCCACGGCCGGCCCATGGCGCCGAACCAGTCAGCGAGGAGCAGCCCGGTGCCGGTCATGAGCGACAGGCCGAAGAACGCGTGGAACGCCATCGTCGCGAGCAGGAGCAGCAGGCGCATCGGGTAGGCGAGGCGCACCGGCATCGGGTCGACCCCGATGAGGTTCTGCGTGAACAGGTACCCGACGATGAGGAAGTGGACGATCATCCACTGGTGCCCGATGTGGTCGGTGGTCGCCCAGCTGAACAGCGGCGAGTAGTAGAAGACGAGGAGCGAGCCCGCGAACAGCACGGCCGCCACGATGGGGTGGCCGACGAACCCGGCGAACCTCGAGTGCACGGCCAGCAGGATCCACTCACGACCGCCGCGGCTGCCGTCCTGGCGCTTCCGGATGGCGCGCATCGCGAGCGTGACCGGGGCGCCCGGCACGAGCAGCAGCGGGATGACCATGGCGAGCACCATGTGCGCCAGCATGTGCGAGCTGAAGAGGTACTTCTGGTAGACGTTCACGCCGCCGTTGGTGATGTAGAACAGGCCCACCATGCCCGCGACCCACAGGATCGAGCGGTGCACGGGCCACGCGTCGCCGCGCGTGCGGAGGCGGTGCACGCCGGCCAGGTAGAAGAAGATCCCGAAGGCGCACAGCAGCACCCAGAGCAGGTCGAAGCGCCACTCGGTGAGGTACCGCATGGGCGTCAGCTCGGGCGGCAGCGGCTCGCCCGTGAGGATCTGCGCGGGCGTCGGGTCCGGCAGCTGCGTGGCGACGACCTGGCTCACCGGCGGCGCCGTGCGAGCGAGCGCCGCGGCCACGCCCGAGGCGACGCCCATGAAGGCGAGCTCGGCGGTCACGAGCCACCAGAACGGGCCCCGTGCGGTGGATCCGCGCGCCTCGAGCCGCCCGATGAGCACCTTCCGGTACGCGGCGCCGATGAGGCCGAGCGCGAGGAGGGCGGCCACCTTCACCAGCACCAGCAGGCCGTAGGGGGTCAGCAGCCGGTCGAGGGAGCCGACGCGGATCTCGGCGCTCACGTAGCCGGACGCCGCCACCACCACGAAGCAGACGAGCGCGACCGCGGAGTAGCGCCGGAGGACGGGGACCAGCCGGTCGCCGTCGAGCTTCGAGCGCAGCAGCACCAGGGTGAGGAGCCCGCCGAGCCACACGGCGGCGAAGACCAGGTGCAGCCCGAGCGCGTTGACCGCGGCGTCGTGCCCCTCCGTGCCGCCCGCGTGCCCCTGCTGGGCCATGGGCACGAGGCCGCCGACGGCCAGCACGAGGACGAACCCGATGGCCGTGTGGTTGCGCACCGCGAAGCACAGGACCGTGACGGTCGCGGCGATCAGCGTGGTCGCGAGCCACGCCTGCCCCACGGAGATCTGCGTGAGCACGAGCCCGAGGCTGGTGCCGAACTCGGAGCTGAAGGAGAACGGCGTGCCCGAGACGCTGAGGAAGGTGAAGAACGCGGTGATGGCCGAGGCGACCGTCCAGACGGCGGCGCCCGCCGCCGCGATGTCGAGCGCGCGGCCGTACTCGTCGCGCGCGCGCGCCAGGGCGAACGCCGCCAGCAGCAGCGCGCCGATCGCGGTGGCCGCCGAGAGGTTGACCATCATCTTCGCGGCGGGGAGTCCGTAGCGGACCACGGGTCCGGCGTCCTCGAGCAGCTGCGGGGCGGCGCCTCCGCCGATGGCGAGGGCGGCCAGCAGGGAGAGGAACGCGACGATGACGAGGGCGGCGGGCCCCGCGACGCGGAGGAGTCTGGGCATCAGGGATCCAGCGTATCCCGCGTCCGCTGACGGCCGGCTGGCCGTCGACGCCCGGCCGCGGCGGTGGGGAACGCGACAGCGGGGGCGCCGACCGGAGTCGGCGCCCCCGCTGGGCGTGTGGTGAGGAGGACTACTTGACGGCGGCCTTGAGCTTGCTGCCCGCGGAGACCTTGACGCCCTTGGACGCCTTGATCTCGAGCGGCTCGCCCGTCTGCGGGTTGCGGCCGGTGCGCGCGGCGCGAGCCGTCTGCTCGAACGCGACCCAGCCCGGGATCGTGACCTTCACGCCGTCGGCGACGTTGGTCGCGACGGTGGAGAAGAGCGCGTCCAGCACGCCGTTGACGGCGGCCTGGCTCTGGCCCGACTCCGCGGCGACGGCGGCAACGAGCTCGGTGCGGTTGAGTGACTTGTCAGCCATGGGTGTCCTCCTCGGACCTGGTGCCGTTCTTCTCGAGCGGCCGTGTGGTGGATGGTGTCTGTCTACGTCAGCGGACCGTGCAGCCCGACGGGGCCATCAGCGGTCCGTTCGGCCGTACGGCCGCTTGGAACCTACCAGCTGGACTTCGTGATGCCCGGAAGCTCGCCGCGGTGGGCCATGTCCCGGAAGCGCACGCGGGAGATGCCGAACTTCGACAGGTTTCCGCGGGGGCGGCCGTCGATGCCGTCGCGCTGGCGGACGCGGACGGGCGAGGCGTCGCGCGGGAGGCGCTGGATGCCGGCGCGGGCCGCCTCGCGGCTCTCATCGGTGCCGTTCGGGTCCACGAGGGCCTTCTTCAGCTCGAGGCGCTTCGCGGCGTACCGCTCGACGATGACCTTGCGCTGCTCGTTGCGGGCGATCTTGCTCTTCTTGGCCATGGTTAGCGCTCCTCGCGGAAGTCGACGTGCTTGCGGACGACCGGGTCGTACTTCTTCAGCACGAGGCGGTCGGGGTTGTTGCGGCGGTTCTTGCGGGTCACGTACGTGTACCCGGTGCCGGCCGTCGAGCGGAGCTTGATGATCGGACGGACGTCCTGCTGCTTGGCCATTAGATCTTCACCCCACGACCGAGGAGGTCCTTGACGACGGACTCGATGCCGCGGGCGTCGATGACCTTGATGCCCTTCGCGGAGAGCGTGAGCTTGACGTTCCGACGCAGCGAGGGGACGTAGTACGTCTTCTTCTGCACGTTCGGGTCGAAGCGGCGCTTGGTGCGCCGGTGCGAGTGCGAGATGTTGTGTCCGAAGCCGGGGACGGCGCCGGTCACCTGGCAGGTTGCTGCCATGGTTTCCTCCGTAGGTACCGTAGGGCGAGACCGCCCTACCCAAGATTTCTTGTCGGCACGCCCGTCCCCGGATCTCGAGAGAGGGGATCCGCCCCTCGAGAGGGACAGCGGGCGCACGTGCGAGCGGATGAGCCGCTCGGCCAAGGATCGAGGCTACGCGACGACACGCCCGGACGCAAGCTGGAGGCCCGGGATCATGCGGATGCGGGGCTGCCCGACGCCTCAGCGGCGGCCTCGGCGGCGGCCTCCGCGGCCCGGCGCGTGCACTCCGCGCAGAGGCCGAAGACGTCGACCACGTGGCTCGGCGCCGTGAACCCGTTGCGCGCCGCGACGTCGTGGGCCCAGGACTCGACCTCGTCGGCCGCGATCTCCACGGTGCGCCCGCAGACCCGGCAGATCAGGTGGTGGTGGTGGCCGCCGGTCGCGCACGTGCGGTAGAGCGCCTCGCCGTCGGGCGACTGCAGCGAGTCGGCGTCGCCCTCCGCGGCGAGATCGCCGAGCGCACGGTAGACGGTGGCCAGGCCGATGGGGGATCCGGCGTCGTGCAGCCGGGCGTGGAGGCGCTGCGCGCTCACGAACTCGGTCGAGGCGTCCAGCGCCTGCCGGACGGCCTCGCGCTGCCACGTGTTCCGCTTCATGCCCGTGCCCTCCCGGCGGGGGTCCCTCCCCGCCCCGCCAGGGTACGCGCCCCGCCCGACGACCCGGTGCGCGTCCGGACGGCGTCGACGAGCCGGCACACCAGGTAGATCGAGAACGAGATGGTGGTGACGTAGGGGCTGATGGGGATGCTGCTCCCGAGGGCCAGGAGGATCCCCCCGACGATGCTGGTCAGCGCGAACAGGACGCTCAGCGACACGACCACCCGGGGCGTCGACGTCACGCGCATCGCGGCGGCCGCGGGCGTGACCAGCAGCGAGAGCACGAGCAGCGCGCCGACGATCTGGATGGAGACCGCCGTGGCGAGGCCCAGCAGCACCATGAACACGATGGACAGCAGCCGCACCGGGATGCCGCGGGCCGCGGCCACGTCGGGGTCGACGCTCGCGAACATGAGCGGGCGCCACACGATGGCGAGGCCCACGATCACCACGGCGCCGATCGACACGAGGTAGCCGAGCTGCGGGTTGTCGACCGACACGATCTGCCCGGTCAGAAGGCCGAACTTGTTGCTCGCGCGACCGTCGTAGAGCGCCAGGAAGAGGATCCCGAGGCCGAGGCCGAACGGCATGAGGACGGCGATGATGGAGTTGCGGTCCTTCGCGCGCGTGCCGAGCACGCCGATGGCCACGGCCGCGATGAGCGAGCCGACCAGGGATCCGCCGACGACGTTGACCCCGAGGAGCAGCGCCGCGGCCGCCCCGGCGAACGAGAGCTCGCTCACGCCGTGGACGGCGAACGCGAGGTCGCGGGTCATGACGAGCACGCCGATGAGGCCGCCCACGACGCCGAGCACGGCGCCCGCGATGATGCTGTTCCGCAGCAGCGCGACGAGCGCGCCGTAGTCGGAGAAGTCGAACAGGCGGGACCAGACCTCGCCCGCGTCGAGGAGCAGGTGGATCACGCGGCCTTCCCGTCGGACGCGACGGCGCGGTCGTGCACCCCGTGCGGCCCGTGGTCGTCGTGCTCGCCGTGCTCGCCCTCGTCGTGCGCGTGGTGCCCGTGCGGGTCGTCGGTGGCGCCGACGACCACGATGCGGCCGCGCACGCGCACCACGTCGACGGGCGTGCCGTACAGCGAGCTCAGCACCTCGGAGTCGAGGACCTCGTCGGGGGTGCCGATGCGGAACCGGCCGCCCACGAGGTAGAGGACCCGGTCGACCATCTCGAGCACCGGGTTGATGTCGTGCGTCACGAACACGACCGCGGCGTCCGTCTCGCGGCGGTGGCGGTCGATCAGCTCGCTGACCACGCGCTGGTGCCCGAGGTCGAGGCTGAGGAGCGGCTCGTCGCAGAGGAGGAGCCGCGGATCCGATGCGAGGGCCTGCGCGACGCGCAGCCGCTGCTGCTCGCCGCCCGAGAGCGTCGCGACGGGGGCGTCCGCGTAGCCCGCGGCCCCCACGGCGTCGAGCAGCTCGTCGACCCGCGCGCGCTCGGCGCGGCGGCCGATCGGGAGCCCCCACCGGTGCCCGGTGACGCCGAAGCCCACCAGGTCGCGCGCGCGGACGGGGGTGGACGCGGTGATGAGCTTCTGCTGCGGGACGTACCCGATGCGCCGCGCACCGCGCCGCACCGGCTCGTCGAGGAAGCGCATCTCCCCCGACGTGAGGCGCTGGGCGCCGAGGACGGACTTCAGGAAGCTGGTCTTGCCGGACCCGTTCGGGCCGAGCACCGCGACGAACTCGCCGGGCGCCACGTCGAGGTCGAGTCCGCTCCAGAGGGTGCGCGCGCCGAACGACAGCGTCGCGTCCCGGAGGCTCAGGACGGGTGCGCCGGTCACGATCCCCGGATCGCGGATGCCACGGCGTCGACGTTCTCGGTCATCCACTCAATGTATCCGCTGCCCGCGGGCAGGTCGGCGGGCAGCGTCTCCGTGACGGGCACGACCGGCACCCCGGCGGCCTCCGCGGCGGCGACGACCTGGTCGGTCGTGGCGCCCGTGGTCTGCGCGTTGTAGACGAGCGCGGCGACCCGCTTCTCGGAGAAGAGCGCGAGCGTCTCCCGGAGCACGTCGGCGGGGACGTCGGTGCCCTCCTCGATGGCCTCGCTGAACTCGTCCGGGGTCCGGTTCTCGAGGCCCATCGCCTCCGTGAGGTACAGGGGCACGGGCTCCGTGATGGCGACGCCCTGGCCGCTGCCGGCCGCCTTCACGTCGGCCTCGGCGGCGGCGATGCCGTCGAGCCTCTCGGCGAAGGCCCGCTCGTTGGCCGCGAAGGCGTCGGAGCCGGCGGAGTCGGCCTTCGAGAGCGCCGCGGCGATCTCGCCCGCCAGCTTCCTCATCGTGGGCACGTCGTACCACATGTGCTCGTTGAACTCGCCCTCGGCGGGGTCCTGGTCGTAGCCCGAGATGTCGGACGCGTCGAGGACGACGTGGCTGCCGGCGTCCGGCAGCGCGTCCACCATCGTGCCGATGAAGTCGTCGTAGCCGCCGCCGTTGCGGATCACGACGTCGGCGGTGGAGAGCGCCAGCTGGTCGCGCGCGGTGGCCTGGTACTCGTGCGGGTCCTTGTCCGGGCTGTCGATGATCGACGTCACCGTCACGTCGTCGCCGCCGATCTGCTGGGCGATGTCGCCGTAGACGTCGGTCGAGGCGACGACCTCGAGCGTGCCGTCGGCAGCCGAGGCGCCGTCGGACGGGGAGGCGGATCCGGAGGCGCAGCCCGCGAGCGGGACGGCGAGGAGCGAGACGGCGAGGAGCGCGGTGAGGGGTCGACGGTTCATGGCTCCGACGATACGGTATTGATAACCGTTGTCATGACCACCGGGCGTCCCGTGGGGACGGGGGACGGCTCCCTCACTCCAGGAGCAGGGCGGGCTCCTCGATGATGCTCGCCACGTCCGCCAGGAACCGGCTCGCGACGTCGCCGTCGACCACGCGGTGGTCGAAGCTCGCGCCGATGGTCGTCACGAACCGCGGGCGGACCTCGCCGTCGACGACCCACGGCTTCTGCTTGATCGTGCCGAGCGCCACGATGGCGACCTCGCCCGGGTTGAGGATCGGGGTGCCCGTGTCCATGCCGAAGACGCCGATGTTGGTCAGCGTGATGGTGCCCTGGCTCATGTCGGCCGGGCTCGTCCTGCCGTCGCGTGCCGTGAGCGTCAGCTGCTCGAGCGCGCGGGCGAGCTCGAGGAGCGACATGGCCTGCGCCTCCTTGACGTTCGGCACCACGAGACCCCGCGGCGTGGCCGCGGCCACGCCGAGGTTCACGTAGTGCCGGACGATGATCTCCTGGTCCGTCCACGACGAATTCACCGTGGGGTTGCGGCGCACGGCCCAGATCATCGCCTTCGCCATGATCAGCAGCGGCGACACCTTGACGCCCGCGAAGTCGGTGGACGCCTTCAGCCGCTTGACGAACTCCATCGTGCGGGTGGCGTCGACGTCCACGAAGAGGCTGACGTGCGGCGCCTGGAACGCGCTCTGCACCATGGCCGCGGCGATGACCTTGCGGACGCCCTTGACCGGGATGCGGTCCTCGCGCGCGTCCGGCCACTCGGGCGTCTCGATGTTCTTGAAGACGCTCGCCTGCTGCGCGGTGCGGATGACGTCCTCGCGCGTGATCTCGCCGACGAGACCCGTGGCCTCGACCTCCGCGAGGTCGACCTCGAGGTCCTTCGCGAGCTTGCGGATGGGGGGCTTCGCGATGATGGGCGACGCCGACGCGGCCGGGACCGACGCGGGACGCGGGGCGCGGGCCGCCGGAGCGCCCGTCGAGGCGCCGGTGCGCGCGGGCGTGCGGGCGGCCGGGGCCGCGGCGCCGGGCTCCGGGCGCCGCCGCCGGCTCGCGACCTTGCCGGCGGTGCCGTAGCCGACCAGGACGGCGCCCGAGGTCTCCTCGGCGGCGGGGGCGGGCCGCTCGACGGGCTCGCGGCTCTCGATGGCGGTGTCGTCCTCCACTACCGTCTCGCCGGGCAGCGCCATCTGCGCGGGCGTCTCGGCCGGCCCGGACAGCCCCGGCGAGCCCTGCGCGATCGCGATGATGGGGGTGCCGACCTCGACCGTCTGGCCCTCCTGGACGAGCAGCCCCGAGACCGTGCCCTCGAACGGGCTGGGGAGCTCGACGAGCGACTTGGCCGTCTCGATCTCCACGATCACCTGGTTGAGCGCGACCCGGTCGCCCGGCTGGACGCGCCACGAGACGATCTCGGCGTCGATGAGGCCCTCGCCGACGTCGGGCAGGGTGAACTCGGAATCAGCCATCGTGCGGTCCTCTTGTTCGTGCCGCGCGGGCGGCGGGAGTCGTGACGCGGTCGGCGTCTAGTAGGCGAGCGAGCGGTCGACGGCCTCGAGGATGCGGTCGGCATCCGGGAGGTAGAGCGTCTCGAGCTTCGCGGGCGGGAACGGGGCGTCGAATCCGGAGACGCGGATCACGGGCGCCTCGAGCGAGTAGAACGCGCGCTCCATGACGGTCGCGGCGATCTCGGAGCCGACGGACACGTGGCCCGGCGCCTCCTGCGCGACGACCAGGCGGCCGGTGCGCTGGACCGACTCGAGGATCGGGCCGTAGTCGACGGGCGACAGCGAGCGCAGGTCGACGACCTCGACGCTCGTGCCCTCCTCGGCCGCGAGCTCCGCGGCCTGGAGCAGCATCGACACCATGGCGCCGTGGCCCACGAGGGTCACGTCCGTGCCGGAGCGCACCACGCGGCTCTCGTGCAGGCCCACGCCGGGGGCGGAGAAGTCCACCTCGCCCTTCGGCCGGTAGCGCGACTTCGGCTCGAAGAACATGACCGGGTCGTCGGACCGGATGGCCTCCTGGATCATCCAGTAGGCGTCGTGCGGGGTGCTCGGGCTGACCACGCGGAGGCCGGGGGTGTGCGCGAAGTACGCCTCCGGGCTCTCCTGGTGGTGCTCGATGGCGCCGATGTGGCCGCCGTAGGGCACGCGGATGACGACGGGCATGCGGACCGCGCCCTCGTGCCGGTTCGTGATCTTCGCGAGCTGGCTCGTGATCTGGTCGAAGGCCGGGTAGATGAACCCGTCGAACTGGATCTCGCACACCGGCCGGTAGCCGCGCATCGCGAGCCCGATCGCCGTGCCGACGATGCCGGACTCGGCGAGCGGGGTGTCGATGACCCGACGCGCGCCGAAGTCGCGCTGCAGGTGCTCGGTGATGCGGAACACGCCGCCGAGCGGGCCGATGTCCTCGCCCATGAGGAGGACCTTGTCGTCCTCCTCCAGCGCGCGGCGGAGGCCGGCGTTCAGGGCCTTCGCCATGGGCATGCTCTCGATGCCGACGGGCGCTCCGTCGGCGGTCGTCGCGGCGGCGGTGTCGGATGCTGCCGCGGCGGCGGACGCGCGGTCGATGGTGTCGGTCATCGGTTCCCTCCCAGGGAGGCCTCGTAGCGCTCCAGCCACTCGCGCTGCTCCGTCGTGACGGGGTGCGGATCGGAGTAGACGTGGTCGAAGATGCCCGGCAGCGCGGGGCTCGTGAGCTCGATGGTGCGGCGGCGGACGTCGGCGGCGAGGTCCCGCGCCTCCTCGTCGATGCCGTCGAAGAGCGACTGCGGCGCGCCCTGGTTCCGCAGGAAGGCCTCGAGGCGCGCGATCGGGTCCTTCGCGACCCAGCCCTGCAGCTCCTCGTCGGTGCGGTACTTCGTGGGGTCGTCGCTCGACGTGTGGGCGCCGACGCGGTAGGTGAGCGCCTCGATGAAGGAGGGCCCGCCGCCGTTCCGCGCGTCGTCGAGGTGCTTCGCGGTCACCGCGTAGCTGGCGAAGACGTCGTTGCCGTCGACCTGCGTGCTCGGCACGCCGAAGCCGCGGGAGCGCAGGTACAGGGGCGTCCGCGACTGCGTGGCGACGGGGACCGAGATCGCCCAGTGGTTGTTCTGGAGGAAGAAGACCTGCGGGGTCTGGAAGCTCGCCGCGAAGACGAACGCCTCGCTGACGTCGCCCTGGCTGGTGGCCCCGTCGCCGTAGTAGGCGATGACGGCGGTGTCGCGGTCGGGGTCCCCGGTGGCGACGTCGCCGTCGAAGGCGACGCCCATGGCGTAGCCCGTGGCGTGCAGCGCCTGCGAGCCGATGACCAGCGTGTAGAGGTGGAAGTTGCCGACCGCCGGGTCCCAGCCGCCGTGCGTCACGCCGCGCATGAGGCGCACGATGTCGACCGGGTCGATCCCGCGGATGAGCGCCACGCCGTGCTCGCGGTACGCGGGGAACACGTGGTCCTGCGGGCGCGTGGCCCGACCCGAGCCGACCTGGGCCGCCTCCTGCCCCGTGCTCGGCGCCCAGAGTCCCAGGTGGCCCTGCCGCTGGAGGTTCGTGGCCTCGAGGTCGAACGCCCGCGTGAGGCGCATGTCGCGGAGGAAGCCGCGATGGTCGTCCTCCGTGAGTCGCTCGAAGTACGGGAGGAACTCCTCGGCGGAGTCGCTCGGCGCGAGCTCGCCCGAGGGGGTCAGGAGCTGGACCGTCACATCGCTTTCCGGCATCGTCCCAACCTACCGGCGCGCCGGGTGGCCCTCCGGCAGGCCCCGGACAATTCCCGCCGACGCGTTCAGTAGCTTCCGGACAGAGGCCGGCTCGCCGATGGTGACGCGGATCCCCTCGGACCCGAACGCGCGCACCACGAGCCCGGCCGCGGCCAGCTGCGCCTCGACGCGCGCCGTCTCGGCGCCCGTGGCCAGCCACACGAAGTTGCCGTGCGGCCGCGGGACGTCCCAGCCCTGCTCCGTGAGCGCGCGCCATGCCTCGTCGCGGTCCCGGGCGAGGATCCGGACGCGCTCCAGCAGCTCGTCCTCGTGCTCGAGGGAGGCGAGCGCGGCGTGCTGCGCGTGGCCCGTGACCGACAGCGGGATGGCCGCGGACCGCGCGGCGTCGAGGATCCGCGGGTGGCCGACGGCGTAGCCGATGCGGAGGCCCGCGAGCCCGTACGCCTTCGAGAACGTGCGCAGCACCACCAGGTTCGGGTGGTCGCCGACCAGGCGCATGCCGTCGAGGGCATGCTCCGGGTCGACGAACTCGCCGTACGCCTCGTCGAGGAGCACGAGCACGTCGCGCGGAACCGCCGCGAGGAGGCGCTCGAGGTCCTGCTCGGTCACGAGCGTGCCCGTGGGGTTGTTCGGCGTGCAGACGATCACGACGCGCGTGCGGTCCGTGATCGCGGCGATCATGCCGTCGATGTCGTGGGAGTGGTCCGGCAGGTTGGGGACGGGGACGCCCGTGGCGCCCGCGACCGTGATGAGCGTGGGATACGCCTCGAAGGAGCGCCACGCGTGCACCACCTCGTCGCCGGCCCCCGCGGCGGCGGTGATGAGCTGGGACAGGATGGCGACGGAGCCGGCGCCCGCGTGCACGTGGTCGACCGTGACGCCGAAGCGCTCGGCGAGCGCCGCGCGCAGCAGGGTCGCCCCCGCGTCCGGGTAGCGGTTGACGTCCCGCACCTGGTCGATGCGCGCGAGCACCGAGGGCAGCGGGTCGAAGGGGTTCTCGTTGCTCGACAGCTTGAAGTCGTCCTCGCCGGCGGGCTTGCCCTGCCGGTACGCGACCATGGCCGCGATGGCGGGCCGCAGGCGGACGGGAGCCGGGGCGTCGACGGGGGCCGGGGCGTCGAGGGGGGCGTCGCCCGAGGGGGACGCGTCCGCCGACGTCGCGGACGCCTCGCGGGAGGGGGACGGGGCCGTCTGCGCGGGTTCGGGGATCACCGGGCGATTCTACGGGCGGGCCGAGGCGGCGCCCATGGCCCGTCCGGCCCGGGTCTGGGAGGATCGGGGCATGTCCCGATTCCTCGTCCGCGTGGTCGTCAACGCCGTCGCGCTGTGGCTCACCACCCTCATCGTCTCCGGCACCGTCGTGACCGCCTACGAACCGGGCGACACGACGGCGACCGTCCTCACCTACCTGCTGCTCGGCGCCATCTTCGGCGTCGTGAACGGGGTGATCGGCACGGCGATCCGCATCGTGGCGTTCCCCCTCTACGTCCTGACGCTGGGGCTCATCTCGCTCGTGGTCAACGGGCTGCTCTTCCTCCTGGTCGGGGCGATCTCGGACGCGCTGGGCTTCGGCCTCACGGTCGAGGGGTTCTGGTGGGGCGTGCTCGGCGCCCTGCTGATGGCGCTCTTCAGCTGGCTCGTGGGCCTCGTCATCCGGCCGGTGACCTCCCGGGTCTGACGCGCGGGTCACATGCCGGCGCCCGACCCGGGCGCCGGCGCCCCGGACACGCGCTCGGCACGGTAGAGGTGGGAGGCCACCGGGGTCGCGCCGTCGAGGAAGCCGCGGAGCGCGTCGCGTGCCTCCGCCAGCAGCGGCGACCGCGAGGCGTCCATCTCCGCGGCGGTCGCCCGGTAGGTGTCGAGCTGATGCGCGTCGAGCACCCCGGCGTCCGCAGTAGGTCCGAAGGCACGGGACCGGACCACGACGTCGTCGCCCGCCGCGCCGTCGGAGGTGCGCGAGCCCCCGAGCGGCGGGACCGGGTCGTCCGTGTGCTCGACCGCCACGCCGTCGATCCCCGACCGCAGCGGCAGCTGTCCGACGGGGGAGCCGAAGGTGAGCTCGTGCGCCACGTGGAAGCGCGGGTCGTCGCCGACCGCGCGGGCGACGATGCCGCCCATGGAGTACCCCACGACGTAGACCTCGTCCTCGGCGGTGGCGCCCGCCTGCCGCAACGCCGCCTCGGCGGCGCGCACCGCGGATCCGCCCTCCGTCCCGAGGGCCGCGGCCGCCGACGCGGGTCCGAAGTCCTCGCGTCCGGTGCGGGGATCGAGGGTCTGCATCCCGCCGACGTAGGCGACGAGACGGCGACGGCCCCCGGGAGCCCGGTACTCCTCGACGCGCATCTGCGCGGCGCCGGCCACCGGATCCGGGATGCGGCCGGCGAGGTCGGCGAAGGTCGTCGGAGCGGCGCGGAGGGCGTCGGGCCGGGCGCGGAGGGCGGCCGGGGCATCGCGCAGGACGCCGACGACGCCCAGCGCGGCGAGCAGCCCCGCGGCCGTCTCCCGGACCCCGTCGTCGCCGGGGGGACGCGCCGGAAGGAACCGCGTCGCGGCGGCGGCCGCATCCGAGACCGCGTCGCGGAGGGCCGCCGGGAGCATCGTCCGCGCGGGCCCGTCCGGATGCGACGCGATCAGCACGCCGAGGCCCAGGAGCCGCAGCCCGTGGACCCAGGACCCGCCGACGTCGCGGACGAGGGCCATCGGGCCGGAGGCGGCACCCTCGGCCATGTGCCCGGCCCCGGGCCCCGCGGCGGCGCGGACGCACCGGTCGACGTCCCGCTCGCCGTCCGCGTACTCCGCGGCCGCCCGACGCAGGTCGACGGCGAGCGCCCGGGCGTCGTGCGCCGCGGAGGCCAGGAGGCCGCGCGGCGGGTCGAGCGCCGTGTCGTGCCGGCCCGTGACGGTGTCCACGAGCGGCGGCAGGGCGAGCGCGCGGGCGTGGGTGTCCAGGCGCTCCCCCGCGTCGTCGAGCCGCGCGGCGATCCGGACCAGGTCGTCGGTGACGACGGCGGTGCCGCCGCCCTGCGTGACGGTGAGGCCGGGCACATCGCCGCCCGTCACGCGTGCGCTCCTCGACAGGCCGGTGACGATTCCGATGCCTGCGCGTCGTGCAGGAGGGCTGCCGCACGCGCGACGCGGCCGGCGAGGTCGTCGAGGGAGCGCGTGAAGGCGTCGTGCGCGCTGCCGGACCACGACGGGTCGTCCCGGCAGCACGCGATGGCACGACGCGTCTCGGCCACCGCGTCCGCCAGGGCCGCGAGGGCGTGCGCGCGCGACCGTGCCTCGGCGACCATCTGCCCCGGGGTGGCCCCCGATCCCCGCGGATCCGCCGGGCCGCTCGCACCGCCGGCCATCGCACCCCATCCGTCTGCTCGTTCCCGCACCGCGTCGCCTCCCCGTGCCCGTCCCAGTCCCCGTCCCCACGCATCGTGCGGCCCCTCGGCTTCGAGGAGGCACGGGCGGCGCGTCCGGGGGACGGCATCGCACGCGGGGGGTGTGGGGAGGGACCGCAGCCGACAGAATGAGCGCATGGGAGCCCCCGACCCCCCGGCCCCGACGGCACCACCACCCGTCTTCCGGATCGCCTTCGTCTGCACCGGCAACATCTGCCGCTCCCCCATGGCGGAGATCGTCTTCCGGGACATGGTGCAGCGCGCGGGGCACGCGGATCGGGTATCGGTGACGAGCGCGGGGACGGGCGACTGGCACGTGGGCGAGCAGGCGGACGCGCGCACGCTCGCGGCGCTGGAGCGACGCGGCCTCTCGGGCACCGCGCATCGCGCCAAGCAGTTCGACGCGGACACGCTGCCGGACCTCGACCTGGTGGTCGTGTTCGATCGCGGGCAAGAGCGGACGCTGCGCCAGTGGGCCCGGACGGAGGCCGACCGCGCGAAGATCCACCTGCTGCTGTCGTTCGACCCTCCCCAGGCGCACCTGCGGGACGTGCCCGACCCGTACTACACGGACGCGGCGATGTTCGATCGGGTTCTTGGGATGATAGAGCGTGCCGCCCGGGCCCTCCTCACGCAGGTGGAGCCCGGGATCCGTCCCCCCAGCTAGGAGATCACCCGCATGAGCCCGTTGCCCCCGCAGGTGCTGAGCCCCCTCGACGGCCGCTACGCCCCCGTCGTCACCGAGCTCGGCGAGCACCTCTCGGAGGCGGGCCTCAACCGGGCGCGCATCCACGTCGAGATCGAGTGGCTCATCCACCTGACCGACCGCTCGCTCCTCTCCTCCACGCCTTTCACGGATGCGCAGAAGGCCGCCCTCCGCGAGGTCGTCACGGGCTTCGGGCAGGAGCAGATCGACGCGCTCGCCCGTGTGGAGGCCGTCACCCGGCACGACGTGAAGGCCGTGGAGTACTTCGTGCGCGACCGCCTCGAGGAGCTGGGGCTCGGGCACGTGGCCGAGCTCACGCACTTCGCCTGCACGAGCGAGGACATCAACAACCTCTCGTACGCGCTCGTCATCGACCGCGCGGTGCGGGAGGTCTGGCTGCCGAAGCTCGTCGCGGTCATCGGCGCCATCCGCGAGCGCGCGCTGCTCTTCCGCGACGACGCGATGCTGTCGCGCACGCACGGGCAGCCCGCGACCCCCACCACCCTCGGCAAGGAGCTCGCGGTCTTCGTGCACCGGCTGGAGCGCCTCCGCGCCGACGTGGAGGACGTGGAGGTGCTGGGCAAGTTCAGCGGCGCGACGGGCACCTTCGCGGCCCACCTCGCCGCCGACGGCTCCGTCGACTGGCCCGCCGAGTCACGCGCGTTCGTCACCGGCCTGGGGCTCGTGTGGAACCCCCTCACCACGCAGATCGAGTCGCACGACTGGCAGGCGGAGCTCTACACGCGCATCGCGCACGTGAACCGCGTCGTGCATAACCTGTGCACCGACGTGTGGACCTACATCTCGCTGGGCTACTTCCGGCAGATCCCGCAGGCGGGCGCGACCGGGTCCTCGACCATGCCCCACAAGATCAACCCCATCCGCTTCGAGAACGCGGAGGCGAACCTCGAGCTCTCCGACGCGCTCCTCGACTCGCTGGCGGCGACGCTCGTGACCTCGCGCTTGCAGCGCGACCTCACCGACTCCACGACGCAGCGCAACGTCGGCGTCGCGCTCGGTCACTCGCTGCTCGCGCTGGACAACATCGGACGAGGGCTCCAGGAGATCGACGTCGATCGCGCGCTGCTCGCCGCCGACCTCGACGCCAACTGGGAGATCCTCGGAGAGGCGATCCAGACGGTCATCCGCACGGAGATCGTGGCGGGGCGCAGCTCCATCAGCGATCCCTACGCCGTGCTCAAGGAGCTCACGCGCGGCAAGCGCGTCGGGCGCGACGAGATGCGCGCGTTCGTCTCCGGCCTGGACATCGGCGACGCGGCGAAGGCCCGACTGCTCGAGCTGACGCCGGCCGGATACGCGGGCCTGGCGTCGCAGCTGGTCGACCACATCCTCTGACCCGTCGCGATCCGGTCGTGGGCGAGGCCGCCGCGTGCGCCTCGCTCGGGCCGGATCGCATCGGGATCACGGCCCGCCCGGGCCTCGGCGCTCACGGCCCTCGGTGGGCGGGTAGGCGAAGGGGCGGGCGATGGATGCGGGCCGACCGGCGACCCGCGACCCTGCGACCTGCGCGCGCGGCTAGTGCCGGGTCGGCCGGTCGGGGTGGTCCTGCTCGTCCATGTCCTGCAGCTCGTCGCGGTTCGGCTTGAACGACAGGGCGAGCATGGCCAGCATCACGAGGGCGCCGATGAACGCGACACCCGTGAACACGACCACGACCGTCCACCCCTGACCATCGGCGGGACGGGTACTGAGCGCCACGATGACGCCCACGAACACGGCGAGCGCGGCGGCGATGCCGAGGAGCTCGGCGGGGCGCATGCGGTCCTTGCGGATGTTGGAAGTCACGGTCAGCTCGCGCTCTCGGTGGTCCGGGGGGCGTCCGCCGCGGAGGTCGCGGTGGGCGTGGAGGTGCCCCATTTCATGCTCAGGGCGGCGATGACCAGGAAGACCCCGACGATCGCCGCGTAGGCGCCCAGGAGGCCCACGGCCACCACGGGCGCGGTGAGCTGGCCCTCGCGCTGCTCGACTCCGCCGTACTGCACAACGAGATCCGGCGGCACCAGGAGGAAGGCGACGGCGAGCACGACCGTGAGCGCGCCGGTGGTGATCGCGTCGCTCGCACCGGGCACGCGGCCGCGTGAACGCAGACCGGCGACGAGCTCGAGGAAGCCGGTGATCGCGGCCCAGACGCTCACGACGTAGAGGAGCACCAGCACGCCCCCGTCCCGTGCGAGGAGCGCGGCGACCCCGGCGACCACGGTGAGCGCGCCCTGCGAGATGGCGCTGGTGCGGAGGCGGGCGGCGGGCCCGCGGAGGGCGCGCGCGCCGAGGCCCGCGGTGATGGCGCCCGAGAGGATCGCGAAGACGCCGAACGCCGTCAGGCCCAGGGCCGGCGAGTGGTCGCTGGAGAAGGTGATGAACGCGGCGAGAGCGAGGGCCGGCAGTGCGCGCAGGAGGAGCACGGGCCAGTACGCCGCCCGGAACGTCAGCTCGTCCTCGGACACGGCAGCCTCTCTCTCCATCCGGGCCAGCCTACTCGGTGGGTTCCTGGGCGGATGCTCGGGCGGACGCCCGCGGTGACGCCCGCGCGCGGCTGGCCTAGGCTCGGGACGTGACGAGTCCCCTCCCCCGTCTGGCCGCCGCGACGGCCGGTGCGGTCGCCGGGCTCGTCATCGTCTGCGCCGTGGGCGTGGCGTGCGGGATCGTCTACGCGAACCGGGCGTTCTGACGGCACGGCGGAGTCGCCGTCGCCGGACGGATGCGCGGTGCGGGTCGGCCGGTCGCGCGGATCGCGCGGGAGACGGCAGGAGAGCGCGGCACCCGCGGATCGGACCATCGCGACCGCCGCCCGCACCGGTGCCGCACCAGCACCCGCACCCGCACGACCCGTGCCCGCCGGCTCCGCCCCGGATCCGCCCGCACCGCCCCGCCCCGTAGAACCACCCCGTCCCCCGCAACCGAGAGGCCCCGCCGTGTCCCAGCCCGAGATCGCGTCGCGAACCGGAACCGCCAGCGGCCACGCGGCCAGCGGCCACGCGACCGGCGGCCGTGCGACCGGCGGCTTCATCCCGGTCGACCGCGCCGTCGTCGCCGCGCCCGAGGGGGCTGCGGCGGCCCTGGCCCGGCGCGACCGGCTCGCCCTCGGCATCGACATCGGCGGCACGACCCTCAAGGCCGGGATCGTCGACGTCACCACGGGGATCCGGCTCACGGAGCGGATGACGGTCGGGAAGCCCGTCGGCGGCGAGCCCGAGGACATCGCGGACGTGATCGCCGAGATCGTCCTCGAGCTCACCCCCGACGAGGACCTGCCCGTGGGCGTGGGGGTCCCGGGGATCGTGCGCGACGGGATCGTGCGCTCCTCCGCCCACATCTCCGACCGCTGGCTCGGCATGGACGCGCGCTCGGCCATCCGCGAGCGGAGCGGGATCGACGTGCTCACCGTCAACGACGCCGACGCCGCCGGCGTGGCCGAGCTCGAGTACGGCGTGCTGCAGGGTCGCGGCGGGCTCGTGATCCTCACCACGCTGGGCACGGGCATCGGCACGGCCCTGCTCCACGACGGCACCCTCATCCCGAACAGCGAGCTGGGGCACATCCACCTCGACGGCGGCGACTACGAGATGCAGGCGGCGTTCTCCGCCGTCCGACGCGAGGGCATCACGTTCGAGGAGTGGGCGGCGCGGCTCCAGCGCTACTACCGGCACCTCGAGTCGATCATGTCGCCCGACCTGATCGTCGTGGGCGGCGCCGCGGCCCACGAGTTCGGGCGCTTCTCCGCGTTCCTCGACCTCGACACCGAGATCATCGCGGCGAGCCGCGGGAACGACGCCGGACTCGTCGGCGCGGCGCTCCTCGCGCACCGGGCGGGCGTCGCCCCCGACTGACGGCGGGCGTCACGCCGACTGACCGGGCGGGCCTCCTGCGGCTCGGATCAGCGGCCGGCTCGGCGGAACGGCCCCGCGGCCCTGCGGCGCGGCGGCGCGGCGGCCAGCGGATCGGTGGATCAGCCCCGGCCCAGCTCCCCCGGATCAGGCCCCCGGCTCCGCGCCCCCGCGGGCGGCAGCACCCACGCCGGGACGCCGGCGCCCGCCCGCTCGCGGTCCCCGGCCGTGCCGCTCGCGCAGCAGGCGGTACTCCTCGGCGACGTCGGCCGCGGCGACGTCCCACGTGTGCCGCGCCGCATGCTCCCGGGCCGAGGCGGACAGCCGGGCGAGGGCGGCCGGGTCGGCCAGCAGCCCGCGGATCGCGCGGGCCCAGTCGTCGGGCTCGCGCGTCGGCACGAAGACGCCGCTGACCCCCTCCCGCACCGAGTCGACGAGGCCCTCGGTGCGCGACGCGACCACGGGCGTGCCGCACGCTGCGGCCTCGAGCGCCACCAGGCCGTAGGTCTCCGCCGCGGAGGGCATGAGCGCGAGGTGCGCGGCCGCGAGGGCGCTCGCGGTCGCCGCCCGGTCGAGCGCGCCGGTGAACACCACGTCGTCCTGGAGCCCGAGGGAGCGCACGAGCGCGTGCAGATCCGCCGCGTAGGCGTCCCGGCCGGGCGACACCCCGCCCGCGATCACGAGCAGGGGCCGGGTCGCGGGATCCAGCAGCGCGAGCGCCCGCACCGCGACGTCCTGCCCCTTGAGCGGCTGGATCCGGCCGAGCAGCACGATGCGCACCCTGCCGCCGCCGTCCCGGCCCGACGGCTCCTGCAGGAAGGCCGACTCCACGCCCGGCGCGACCACGTGCACGGCGGCCGGGTCGGCGTCGTACGCCTCCACGAGCAGCCGCCTCTCGGACTCGGCCGACGCGATGACGAGGTCCGACGCGCGCACGAGCCGCCCCTCGTCGGCGAGCCGCGACGCGGGCTCGGGGGTGTCGCCGGCGACGAGTCGGCGGTTCTTGCCCGCCGACACCGAGTGCAGGGTCAGGACGTGCGGGACGCCCCAGGCCCGCGCCACCGGGAGCGACGCGACCGCCGACAGCCAGTAGTGGCCGTGCACGACGTCGGCCGGCGGCAGCGCGGCGAGCGCCGCGGAGAACGCATCCGTGATCGCGGGCAGCTCCTCCTTGGCGAGCGGCCCGGCCGGACCGGCGTGCAGGGAGACCAGCTCCACGCCGGGGGCGACCGGGAGCACCGCCGGGTCGGCCGGATCGGTGGCCCGGGTGATCAGCCGCACCTCGTGCCCCTGCCGCCCGAGGCTCCGCGCGAGCTCCAGAAGGTAGACGTTGAGCCCGCCGGCGTCGCCGGTGCTGGGCTTCTGGATCGGCGACGTGTGCAGCGAGACGAACGCGATCCTCATGCGCCCGATCCTACGAGCGGCCGGCCCGCCCGCCGCGGCCGGGCTCAGCCCTCGCCGCCCAGCCGTCCCGCGAGCCGTCCGTGCATGCGGAGGCTCGCGTCGTTCATCCCGGCGATGTCGACGGTCGTGCCGCGGCGCTCGTACTTCGTGGTGATCGCGTCGAGCGCGGCGACCGTCGAGGCGTCCCAGACGTGGGAGCCGCTCATGTCGATGCGCACGCGCGCGGGGTCCTCCGCGTACCGGAACTGCGTGGTGAGGTCGTTGCTCGACGCGAAGAACAGCTCCCCGACGACGCGGTACTCGGCCGTCGGCTCGCCGTCCGCGTCCTCGACCACCGTGCGCTCCACCGTCGCGAAGCGCGCCACGCGCCGGGCGAAGACGACCATCGCCGCGATCACGCCGACGACCACGCCGATCGCGAGGTTGTGCGTCGCGACGACGACGGCGACCGTCAGCACCATGACGAGCGTCTCGCCGACCGGCATGCGCCGGAGCGTCGACGGCCGGATGCTGTGCCAGTCGAACGTGCCCACCGACACCATCACCATCACGGCGACGAGCGCGGCCATCGGGATGACGGCCACGAGGTCGCCGAGCACCACCACGAGCAGCAGCAGGAAGACGCCGGCGAGGAACGTGGAGATGCGCGTGCGCGCCCCCGAGGCCTTCACGTTGATCATCGTCTGGCCGATCATCGCGCAGCCGCCCATGCCCCCGAACAGGCCCGACAGCATGTTCGCGGCTCCCTGGCCCCAGGTCTCGCGCGTCTTGTGGGAGGGAGTGTCGGTGATGTCGTCGACGAGCTTCGCCGTCATCAGCGACTCGAGGATCCCGACGAGCGCCATCGCGAGCGCGTACGGCCCGATGATCCCCAGGGTCTCGAGCGTGAGCGGGACCTGCGGCAGGAACAGCTCCGGGAGGCTGCGCGGCAGCTCGCCCTGGTCGCCGACGGTCGGCACGGCGAGCGCGCCGAGCACGGTCGCCCCGGTGAGGAGGGCGATGGCGACCAGCGGCGCCGGCACCGCCCGGGTGACGCGCGGCAGCAGGACGAGGATCGCGATGCCCGCCGCGACCAGCGGGTAGACGAGCCACGGCACGTCGACGAGGTTCGGGATCTGCGCCGTGAAGATCAGGATCGCGAGCGCGTTGACGAAGCCCACCATCACCGAGCGGGGGATGAACCGCATGAGCCGTGCGACGCCGAGCACCGCGAGGACGACCTGCAGGACGCCCGCGAGGATCACCGTGGCGAGGAAGTAGTCCATGCCGTGCTCGCGCGCGACGGGCGCGATGACGAGGGCGACGGCCCCCGTGGCCGCGGAGATCATCGCCGGGCGGCCGCCGAGGAACGCGATCGTGACGGCCATGACGAACGACGAGAACAGGCCCACCCGCGGATCCACGCCCGCGATGATCGAGAACGAGATCGCCTCGGGGATGAGCGCCAGCGCCACCACCAGGCCGGCCAGGACCTCCCGGGTGAGGATGCGCGGCGTCCGCAGGGCCTCGAGGACGGTCGGCGACGGTGCGGGCGCCGCGGACGGGCGGCGGCCGGGACCCGGTGCGGCCGGGTCGACGGCGGAGGGGGGCGTGACGGACACGGTGCTCCGATCGGGAGGAGGACGAGGAGGACAGGGGTGCGGACCGGGCCCGGGCCGGTGACGGCGGGGCGCGCATCCCACGGCGCCACCCGGGTGCCCGCGCGGAGCGGACGCCCCCGGACGGGGCGGTGATGCGTCTCCCGGATTCGGGGAGAATGGTCGGACGTGGCCATCCGGCCGCGACCCACCCCACCCTACCCTGCCCTCACGTGAGGGGAGGGTCTGTCTGGAGGCCCGCATGACGCGCCCTGCCGGCTCCGCGACCATGCAGATCGGCGAGCTCGCCGAGCGCACCGGCCTGTCGCACCGCACGCTCCGCCACTACGACGAGACGGGCCTGCTCCGGCCGTCGGGCCGCTCCGACGGCGGGTTCCGCCTGTACACGGACGAGGACCTGGAGCGGCTCCTGCTCATCCGCCGGATGAAGCCGCTCGGCTTCTCGCTCGAGGAGATGATGCGCCTGCTCGAGGTGACCGACGCGCTCGACGCCGCCGGCCCCGACCAGGACACCGCGTCGCTCCGCGCCGACCTCGCCGCCTTCATCACCGACGCGGAGGAGCGCCGACGCCGCCTCGCGGAGCACCTCGGCATGGCCGACGAGTTCCTCGACCGCCTCCGCGCCCGCTGACGCACGGGTCCTCCCCCGCGGATGCGCGGGTCCGCGCACGTCCCGCGGACGTCCCTCCCGGAACCGCCTCGTACCATGGAGGGGTGTCGACCATCACCCCTCCCCGCGCCGCCGCCTCGGCCTCCGCCGGTCCCGTGCTGCGCGAGGCGTCCCGCCGTCGCACCTTCGCCGTCATCTCCCACCCCGACGCGGGCAAGTCCACGCTCACCGAGGCGCTGCTGCTGCACGCGCACGCCATCGGCTCCGCGGGCGCCGTGCACGGCAAGCAGGGCCGGAAGTCCACGGTGTCCGACTGGATGGACATGGAGAAGGAGCGCGGGATCTCGGTGAGCTCCGCCGCGATCCAGTTCACCCACCGCGACACCGTCATGAACGTCGTCGACACCCCCGGTCACGCCGACTTCTCCGAGGACACGTACCGCGTGCTCTCCGCGGTCGACGCCGCGATCATGCTGGTCGACGCGTCCCGCGGGCTCGAGACCCAGACCATGAAGCTGTTCGAGGTGTGCCGCCAGCGCCGCATCCCGATCATCACCGTCATCAACAAGTGGGACCGGCCCGGCCGCGAGCCGCTCGACCTCATGGACGAGATCAAGGAGCGCACGGGCCTCCTCCCCACCCCGCTCACGTGGCCGGTCGGCGAGTCCGGCGCGTTCTTCGGCGTGGTGGACCGCTCCACCGGCGAGTGCGTCCACTTCACCCGCACCGCGGGCGGCGCGAGCATCGCCCCCGAGACGCGCATGTCGCCCGAGGAGGCCCTTGCCGCCGCCGGATCCGCGTGGACCGACGCGGTCGAGGAGAGCGAGCTCCTGCACGAGGAGGGCCAGGACCACGACGAGGAGTCGTTCCTCTCCCGTCGCACCACGCCCGTGCTCTTCGCGGCGGCCGTGCTCAACTTCGGCGTGACCCACATCCTCGACGCGCTCGACTCCATCGCGCCCGCAGCGCAGCCGCGCCCCGACGAGCAGGACCGCACGCGTCCCGTCGAGGACGACTTCTCGGGCTTCGTGTTCAAGGTCCAGTCGGGCATGAACACCGCCCACCGCGACCGCCTCGCCTTCATGCGCATCTGCTCGGGCGTCTTCCACCGCGGCATGACGGTGACGCACGCCCAGACGGGCCGCCCCTTCGTCACCAAGTACGCCCAGCAGCTGTTCGGCCGCGAGCGCTCCACGGTGGAGGACGCCTACCCGGGCGACGTCGTCGGCCTCGTCAACGCGTCCAACATCCGCGTCGGCGACACCCTCTTCGACGGCGCTCCCGTCACCTTCCCGCGGCTCCCGCAGTTCGCGCCCGAGCTCTTCCGCGTCGTGCGCTCGAAGGACACGAGCACCCACAAGCAGTTCCGGAAGGGCATCGAGCAGCTGGACCACGAGGGCGTCATCCAGGTGATGCGCTCCGACCTCCGCGGCGACCAGGCGCCCGTGCTCGGTGCCGTCGGGCCGATGCAGTTCGAGGTCGTGGTCGAGCGCATGACGAACGAGTTCCGCGCGCCGCTCCGGATGGAGCCGCTCGAGTACCAGGTGGCCCGGATCACCGACGCCGCCTCCGCTCCCGCCCTCGCGAAGACCATCGGCGTGGAGGTGCTCGTGCGCTCGGACGGCACGCACATCGCCCTCATCACCACCCCGTGGCGCCTCAAGGCGATCGAGCGCGACAGCCCCGAGCTCACCCTCGTCGACGCGGCGACGGCCCTACCGGACGCGTGATCACGGGCATCCGCGCGTGACCCCCTCAGCCGGTCACGTCCCGGCCAGCCGCGTCCCCGCCGTCCTCGGGCTCACGATCGACGCCGAGACGCGCTGCGAGCACTACGGCTCGCGGCTCGACGTCGTCGCCCTGCGCGCACCCTGCTGCGATGCCTGGTACCCGTGCCACCTGTGCCACGCGGCCGTCGCCGACCATCCCCTCGAGGTGATCCCCCGGGCGGAGCACGACCTGCCCGCCGCCCTGTGCGGCGTCTGCCGCGCCACGATGACGGTTCCGCAGTACCTCGCGGCCGAGGCCTGCCCGCGGTGCGCTGCGCCGTTCAACCCCGGATGCGCGGCGCACGCCCACCTCTACTTCGCCCCGTGAACGGCGTCGTGGGCAGGCCTGGAAGGCCCGCACCCTGAGCACGGGACGCCGGTGCACCGGCTCCGGGCCCGGCGCCCCAGGCCCGCCCGCAGCAGCGGGAGCGCCCGCAGCGCCGCAGGACCGTCCGCGGCGCCCCCGGGCCCACCTGCAACGCCGCAGGACCGCCCGCAGCGCCGCCCTCGGCTAGCCGCCCGCGGGCATGTCCGCGAAGCGGGAGAAGTGCCCGTGGAAGCCCACCGTGATGGTGCCGGTCGGTCCGTTGCGGTGCTTGGCGACGATGAAGTCGGCCTCGCCCGCGCGCGGGTTGTCCTTCTCGTAGGCGCTCTCGCGGTGCAGCAGGATGACCATGTCGGCGTCCTGCTCGAGCGAGCCGGACTCGCGGAGGTCGGAGATGGCCGGCATCTTGTCCGCGCGCTGCTCCGGCCCGCGGTTCAGCTGCGACAGCGCGATGACCGGCACCTGCAGCTCCTTCGCCATGAGCTTGAGCGCACGCGAGAACTCGGAGACCTCCTGCTGACGCGACTCGACCTTCTTGCCGCTCGTCATGAGCTGCAGGTAGTCGATGACGACGAGCTTGAGGCCCACCTTCTGCTTGAGCCGTCGGCACTTCGCGCGGATCTCGACCAGCGTCATGTTGGGGCTGTCGTCGATGTAGAGCGGCGCGTCGTTGATGCGGCCGCGGGTCTGCGCGATGGTGGTCCAGTCGCGCGCGTCCACGGTGCCCTTGCGCATGCTCTGCAGCGGCACCGACGCCTCGGCGGACAGCAGGCGCATCGCGATCTCGCTGCGCCCCATCTCCAAGCTGAAGAAGATGGACGGCATGTCGAACTTGATGCTCGCGGCGCGCGCGAAGTCGAGCGCCAGGGTCGACTTCCCGAGCGCGGGGCGGGCCGCGACGATGATGAGCTGGCCCGGGTGGAGGCCGTTCGTGAGCGCGTCGAGGTCGGCGAAGCCCGTGGGCACGCCGGTCATCTGGCCGTCCTTGCCCTTGGCCGCCTCGATCTCGTCGATGGCCACCGTGACCGCGTCGGTGAGGGGCACGTAGTCCTCGGCCTCCACGCCGCCCGTGACGCCGTAGATCTCCGCCTGCGCGTTGTTGACGAGGTCGACGACCTCGCCCTCGCTCGCGTACCCCATCTGCACGATGCGGGTGCCCGCCTCGACCAGGCGGCGCAGCACCGCCTTCTCGGCGACGATGGACGCGTAGAAGCCGGCGTTGGCCGCCGTGGGCACGACGCTCGTGAGCGTGTGGAGGTAGTCGGCGCCGCCGGCGCGGCTCAGCTCGCCGAGCTTGGTGAGCTCGTCGGTGACCGCGATGACGTCCGTCGGCTCCCCATGCGAGTACAGCGACAGGATCGCGTCGAAGATGATCTCGTGCTTCGGGATGTAGAAGTCGATCGCCCGCACCTGCTCGACCGCGTCCGCCACGGCGTCCTTGCTGAGGAGCATGCCGCCGATGGCGCTCTGCTCGGCGAGGAGGTCGTGCGGCGGCGTGCGCTCGTGACCGGCGCGCTTGTCGCGCTCGTCCCGTTCGCCGGCGAGACCCAGATGGGCGATGGACACGTGCGGCTCCCCTCGGTCGGCTGGGCGGATGCGCCCGCACGACCGTTCTAGCTCGGACCTCCGACACCGCTCGGACGGCGTCGGCCGGACCCCTCTCGGGTCCTCCGGCGACCCGTTCGACGGGTGCTGCCCCACGATATGGATCGACCCCCCGCGACACCAAATGCACCTGTGGACGGGGCTGTGGAGAAAGTGGGCGAAACGCCGGGGATCGTGTGGACTACCTGGGGATGAGCCTGTGCACTACTCGCGGATCCGACCAAGGAATAACCCGCTGACCAGCACCGCGGAGTTCCACACCCAATGTGGGGAAACTAGTCTGGACCAGCGCTTGAGGGTTCTTCTGCTAGGGCCTCGCCTGTGGATGGAGCTGGGGATCGGGGCCCTCTGACCGGCTCCTTAACCGCCGATGGCGGTGGGCATCATGCCCACCGCCATCGTGCTCGTGCTGCGTTACTTCGCGGCGACGACCTGCAGGCTGATCGTGGCGACGATGTCGTCACGGAGCCGGATCGTGGCCTCGTGGTTGCCCGTGGCCTTGATGGCCGTGGGGATCTCGATCTTGCGCTTGTCGACCTGGCCGATGCCGGACTCCTCGACCGCCTTGGCGATGTCGGACGTCTTGACGGAGCCGAAGAGGCGCCCGCCCTGGCCGGCCTTGACGGTCAGCTTGACGATCTTGGCCTCGAGGCGGCTCTTGAGGTCCTGCGCCTCCTCGATGGTCGCGTGCTCGCGAGCGGCACGCGCGGCCTTGATCTGCTCGATCTGCTTCTCGCCGCCGCGGCTCCAGATGACCGCGAAGCCCTGGGGCACGAGGTAGTTGCGGGAGAACCCGTTCTTGACCTCGACGACGTCTCCGGGGGAACCGAGGCCGGAGACCTCGGTCGTCAGGATTACTTTCGACATTCCATTACCCCTTAACGTCCGGAGCCGGCGTAGGGGAGAAGTGCCATCTCGCGCGCGTTCTTGACTGCGCGCGCGATGAGGCGCTGCTCCTGCACCGAGACACCGGTGATGCGACGAGCGCGGATCTTTCCCCGCTCGGAGATGAACTTGCGGAGGGTGGCGACATCCTTGTAGTCGATGACGCCGACGCGGATGGACTTCGCCGGGGCGGCGTTCTTGCCGCCCTTGGCTCCGCGGAGAGGCTTGCGGCGGTCGCCGCTGCTCTTTCCAGCCATGATTGTTCCTGTCTTTCGTACGTAGTGCGACGAGCCCTAGAAGGGCGTCTCGTCGTTGAAGTTGCCGGGGTTGGACCAGCCGCCGTCGCCGCCGCCGGAGTTGCCTCCGGAGCTCGCGGGGGTGCCCCACGGCTCCTCGGCCACCTGCTGCTGCTGGGGCTGTCCGCCGCCGAACTGGCCACGGCCGCCGCCGCCGGAGTTGCCTCCGCCGCCGTTGCCGCCACCGCCGGCCGCGCGCGTGACCTGTGCGGTCGCGTAGCGGAGCGAGGGGCCGATCTCGTCGACCTCGAGCTCGATGGAGGTGCGCTTCTCGCCCTCCTTCGTCTCGTACGACCGCTGCTTGAGGCGGCCGGTCGCGACGACACGCGAGCCCTTGGTGAGCGAGGACGCCACGTGCTCGGCGAACTCGCGCCACACGCTCGCACGGAGGAAGAGGGCGTCGCCGTCCTTCCAGTCGTTGCTCGCGCGGTCGAAGGACCTCGGCGTGGAGGCGATGGTGAAGTTGGCTACCGCCAGCCCGTTCTGCGTGTACCGCAGCTCCGGATCACTGGTGAGGTTGCCCACGACCGTGATGATGGTTTCGCCGGCCATCGACTACTCCCCGGTCTTCTCGCTGGAAGCAGCCTGGGCTGCCGGCTTGCCGGGCGTCGCCGGAGCG
Organism: Clavibacter sp. GW821-FHT01D01; assembly: GCF_059422605.1. Taxonomy (NCBI): domain Bacteria; kingdom Bacillati; phylum Actinomycetota; class Actinomycetes; order Micrococcales; family Microbacteriaceae; genus Clavibacter; species Clavibacter sp. GW821-FHT01D01. Next base: position 334,597 of record NZ_JBWKXC010000001.1, on the reverse strand, counting down.
GCATCCGTGGCGGGCGCCTGGGGCGCGGCGTCTGCGGCCTTGGACGTGGCGGCTGCCTTGCGGGCGGCCTTCTCGTCGGCGAGCTTCGCAGCGGAGGCGACCATGGCCATGGCCTCCTCGGCACGCAGCACCTTGGTGCGCATGACGGCCTCGGACAGACCCAGCTGGCGGTCGAGCTCCTGCGTGGCCTCGCTCGTGGCGGTGAGCTGGACGACGGCGTAGATGCCCTCGTTCTTCTTGTTGATCTCGTACGCCAGTCGACGACGGCCCCAGACGTCGACGTTGTCGACGGTGCCACCGCTGGTGCGGATGACGTTGAGGAACTTGTCGAGACTGGGAGCGACGGTGCGCTCATCGATCTCGGGATCCAGGATCACCATGAGTTCGTACTGATGCGTCACTAACCCACCTCCTTCGGACTTGAACGGTCGCAGACGATCTGCGACAGGAGGGTATGTGCATCTGTCCGCGCGGGGCAGGGGAGTCCCGTTGCCGGGCGGACAACCTCAGAAGACTACCGGATGGGGAGGGACGGCACCAGACCGCGGGGCGCGGACGTGCGGATCCGCGCCGGTCAGCCCTGCTCGGCCGCCCACCAGGCGACGAGGCGGCGCGTGGCCTCGTCCTCGGGAAGCGGCCCCTCGTCCAGCCGCAGCTCCAGGAGGAAGCGGTAGGCGCGGCCGACGACCGGGCCCGGCGGCACGTCGAGGATGCGCATGATCGCCTCGCCGTCGAGGTCGGGACGCACCGCGGCCAACTCCTCCTGCTCCGCCAGCTCGGCGATGCGCGCCTCGAGGTCGTCGTACGCGAAGCCGAGGCGGTCCGCCTTCCGGCGGTTCTGCGTCGTGACGTCCGCGCGGGTGAGCATGTGCAGCCGCTCGAGCTCGGGACCCGCGTCGCGGACGTACCGGCGCACGGCGGAGTCGGTCCAGCCGCCCTCGGTGTACCCGAAGAAGCGCAGGTGCAGCTCGATGAGCCGGGCCACCGAGGCGACCGTGTCGTTGTCGAACCGCAGCGCGCGGAGCCGCCGCTTGGCCATCTTCGCGCCGACCACGTCGTGGTGGTGGAAGGTGACGACCCCGCCCGACTCGAGCCGGCGGGTGGAGGGCTTGCCGATGTCGTGGAGGAGGGCGGCCAGGCGGAGGACGAGATCCGGCGCGGCACCCGGGTGGCGGGAGCGCTCGTGGTCGATGGCCTGGTCGAGGACCTGGAGCGAGTGCTGGTACACGTCCTTGTGCCGGTGGTGCTCGTCGGCCTCGAGCTTCATGGCCGGGAGCTCCGGCAGCACGTGCTCGGCGAGGCCCCCCTCCACCAGCAGGTCGAGCCCCGCGCGCGGCTCGGGAGTGCGGAGCAGCTTGGACAACTCGTCGCTCACGCGCTCCACGGAGATGTCGAGGATCCGCGGGGACATGCCCCGGATCGCGGCGAGCGCGGCGTCGTCGAGGTGGAAGCCCAGCTGGGAGGCGAACCGCACGGCGCGCATCATGCGCAGCGGGTCGTCGCCGAAGGAGACCTCCGGGGCGACGGGGGTGCGGAGCAACTGGGAGAGGAGGTCGTCGATGCCGCCCGAGGGGTCGACCAGCACGACCTGCGGGAGACGCACGGCGAGCGCGTTGACGGTGAAGTCGCGGCGCACGAGGTCCTCCTCCAGGGAGGAGCCGAACTCGACCTCCGGCTTCCGGGAGACGCCGTCGTACTGGTCCGTGCGGTAGGTCGTGATCTCGACCTGCTCGCCTCGCACCCGGGCGCCGATGGTGCCGAAGGCGCGCCCGATGTCCCAATGCGCGTCGGCGACCGGCTTCACGATCTCGAGGATGCGGTCGGGGCGGGCATCCGTCGTGAGGTCGAGGTCCGTGGCGTCGCGGCCGAGGAACGCGTCGCGTACCGGGCCGCCGACGAGGGCCAGCTCATGCCCGGCCTCGTGGAAGGCGCGTGCCAGCACGGCGACGGGGGGCGATGCGGCCAGCTCGCGGAGACGCTCGAGGGCCTGTGCGACGCTGTGCATGGTCGGACAGTCTACGGCGGTGCCGGGTCGCGCATCCGGCCTCCACGGCGAGCGCGCACGGGCCGCGCGGGACCCGCGCTTTAGAATCGCCAGATGCACGCCGCGCCTCGACACGACGCCGGCCCCACCCGCACGGACAGAGCCCTCCGGCTGATCCGGCGAACCGCGCGACGCACGATCTCCACCCTCGTGTGCGCCACGGTCGCCGCCGGGACGCTCGCCGCCGGGACGGTCGCGGCTCCCGCGACCCCGGCGCAGGCGGCCACCGAGGGGGTGACGCTCACCGTCACCCCGTCCTCGGAGGGGATCCTCGCGCCCGGCGAGGACCTCACGGTGACGGTCTCCGTCGTCAACGGCACGGACTCCGCGGTTCCGGCCGGACGCATCGACCTCGACCTCAACCGCACCGTGCTGGACACGCGCACGGAGCTCGACGGCTGGCTCGACACCGCGGCGACCGACGCGAACTCCCGCACCGGACCCCGCATCGGGCGGACCGACAGCCCGGAGGTGCCCGCCGGCGGCACCGTCGACGTGCCCCTCACCATCCCGTCGGGCACCGTGGCCCTGCAGGGCAGCCGCGGCGGCTTCGGCCCGCGCGGGCTCACCGCGGAGCTCGCGGCAGGCGGGGTCGACGTGGCGACCGGGCGCGGCGCACTCGTCTGGAGCCCGGGCGAGGATCCCGCACCCGTGCCCGTCGCGGCGGTCATGCCGCTGACGGTGCCGCCCAGCGCGTCCGACTTCATCGACGCCGAGGCCCTCGCGACCTACACCTCCCCCGGCGGCACCCTCGCGCGCCAGCTCGACGCCGTGTACGGCCGCCCCGTCGCGGTCGGCATCGATCCGCGCCTCCTCGCGTCCATCCGGATCCTCGGGGTCGACGCCCCGGAATCCGCCGTGGACTGGCTGCAGCGCCTCCGCGAGATGCCCAACGAGACCTTCGCCCTGGCGTGGGCGGACGCCGACGTGGCCGTCCAGTCGCAGGCCGGCGCCGCGACCCTCCTCGGGCCCACCGACGCCTCCTACGCCGTGCAGGCGCCCCGGTTCGCCGAGCCGGGGTCGACGCCCGCCCCCACGCCCACGGAGACGCCGGCGCCGGACGCGACGAGCGGATCGGCGTCCGCCGCCGTCTCGACCGAACCCGCCGAGGAGCCCACGGAGGAGCCGGAGCCGAGCCCCAGCCCCACCGCGCCCGTCCTCTCGCCCGTCCCGAGCCTCGAGGACCTCACGGCCTGGGACCACACGATCCCGGGTGTCGCCTGGCCGGCCGCCGGCACCATGACCTCCGACGACCTCGGCGTCCTCGCCGCCAGCGGCGTCACCACCGCGGTCCTCGCGAGCGGCGACGTGCAGGCGGCCGGCACCGCGGCCGTCCCCGCGCCCGTCGGCGCGACCGGCACCGTGGGCGACATGAGGATCCTCGTCACGGACAGCCGGGTCTCGGCGCTCGTCGACCAGGCGCTCTCCGCGGCGACGGACGAGTCCTTCGGGATCGCGCTCGCGCAGCTCTCGGCCACCCTCGCGGCCGACGCGCGGGAGGACGACGGCCACGTCGTCGTCGCGGGCCTCGAGCGCGGCTGGGCGGCCTCCGGAGCGCGCCTGGGCCAGCTGCTCGACGCGATCCAGGCCCTCCCCTTCAGCGACACCGCCACGGCGACCACCGCGCTCGGCAGCCCCTCGGTGCCGCTGCAGGTCGTGGACCAGCCCGAGGACGCCGGCCGCGTCCAGCGCGTCGCCGACGCGATGTCGCTCGAGGCGCAGGTGGACGCGTTCGCGAGGGCGGTGGAGCGGCCGGAGCTCATCACCGGCCAGCAGCGCATGCTCCTGCTCGTGACGCTCTCCAACCGCTGGCGGGACGACCCGGATGGGCTCGTGACCGTCCAGGACGGTTACACCGCCCAGGCGAACGGGGTGCTGGGTTCCGTGGCCATCACCACCCGCCAGAACACCGTGATCAGCGACACGACGAGCCTCCTCATCAACGTCAGCAACGAGCTCGACCAGCCCGTCACCGTGCGGCTGTCGATCATCGCCGGCAGCGGCCGGATCCGCGTCGACGACTCCGCGGTCGTCACCGTGCCCGCGCACGGCAGCGCCTCCGCCCGACCGCCGATCACCTCCATCTCCAACGGCGACGTCGTGGTCACCGCACGCCTGACCACCGAGGACGGCACGGTCCAGATCGGGGACAGCGCGCCCGTCGAGCTCTTCATCCGCGCCGGGTTCGAGGCCGTCGTCACCACGCTGTTCGTCGCGGCCGTGGCCCTCCTGTTCGGCTTCGGCCTGTTCCGCAGCATCCGCAAGCGCCGCCGCGCCCGAGCCCGGCAGCTCGCCGGCCTGCCCGAGGAGATCGATGACTGACCGGACCGCGTCGCGCACCTCCGCATCGGACCGGGCATGACCGCGGCCCCCGCCCCCCGCGGCGGCGGCATCGGCCGCGCGTCCGCACTCCTGGCGTCGGGGACGTTCGTCTCGCGCATCCTCGGCTTCGTCAAGGCCATCGTGCTGCTGCAGACCATCGGCGCGACCCTCGGCAGCTCCAACGCCTTCTCGAACGCGAACCAGCTGCCCAACAACATCTACGTGATCATCGCCGGCGGCGTCCTGAACGCCGTCCTCGTGCCGCAGGTCGTGCGGGCCGCGAAGCACGCGGACGGCGGCGCCGGCTACATCAACAAGCTCGTCACCATCGCGATCGTCGTGCTCGGCGGCGTCACGGTCCTCGCGACCGTGGGCGCTCCCGTGGTGTCCCGCCTGTACGCCGCCACCCTGCCGCCGGACGTGTTCGCGCTGGTCGTCGCGTTCGCGTACTGGTGCCTGCCGCAGATCCTCTTCTACGGCCTCTACGCGGTGCTCGGCGAGGTCCTCAACGCGCGGGGCTCGTTCGGGCCGTTCACCTGGGCGCCGGTCCTCAACAACGTCGTCGCGATCGCCGGCCTCCTCCTATTCCAGGCCATGTTCGGATCCGGGAGCCGCCCCGTCGACGACTGGAGCCTCGACAAGATCGTCGTGCTCGCGGGATCCGCGACCCTCGGCGTGGTCGCGCAGGCGCTCATCCTGTTCGTCTTCTGGCGCCGCGTCGGTCTCCGCTTCCGCTTCGACTTCGCCTGGCGGGGCGTCGGCCTCGGCACCGCGGGCCGCCTCGCGGGCTGGACCTTCGGGATGCTCGTCGTCACGCAACTCGCCGGCATCGCCCAGTCGAACGTCGCCAACATCGCGGCCACCTCGGACAGCCCGTCGAGCACCATCCTGCTGAACGCGTGGCTGTTCTTCATGCTCCCGCACTCGATCTTCGCCGTCTCCATCGCCACCGCGTACTTCACGCGCATGAGCACCCACGCGGGCGAGGGCGACCACGACAGCATGCGGGTCGACCTCTCCTCCGCGATCCGCACCGTCGCGCTCATGACGGTCCTCTCGACCGCGCTCATCGCCGTCCTCGCCGGTCCCGTCGCCCGGGTGATGGTGTCGGGCGACTCGGGCGAGGTGCGCGGGTACGGCGTGGTGCTCATCGCGTTCATCCTCGGCCTGCCGGCGTTCAGCACCCTCTTCGTCCTGCAGCGCGCCTTCTACGCGCTCTCGGACACGCGCACGCCCTTCTTCATCCAGTGCGCCCAGGTCGTGGTGTTCATCGCCGGCGCGCTGGTCATCGCGCAGCAGCCCGTCGAGCTGATCGGCGTGGGGCTCGCCGTCCTGCAGACCGTCACCGTCACCGGGCAGGCCGTGCTCGCGGCGGTCCTGCTCCGCCGCCGGATCGGGCGCATCGACGGGCACCGGATCCTCCGCAGCTCCGTCCGCTTCGCCGTCGCGGCCGTGCCGACGACCCTGGTCGGCCTGGCACTGCTCCAGCTGGTCTCGGGGGGCGCCTTCACCGGCATCGGCGTGGACTCGAAGGGCTCGGCCCTCCTGGTCGGGATCCCGATCGCCGCCGTCATGACGGCCGTCTACCTGGCCTCCCTGGCCGCGATGCGATCCTCCGAGCTGCAGCAGCTCGCCGGTCCCGTGCTGCGCCGCATCCGCCGCCGCTGACCCCTCCGACGGACGCCGGACGGGCTCCCGCGCGACGCCGCCCGCATGCGCGCCGTCGCCCGGTGGAGGCCAAGGAATAGCCGCTACCGTGGGTCTGTTGCAGAGGTGAGCGGGCGCCGGGACGGTGCCCCGCCGAGCAGTGGAGGAGAAGCCGTCGTGCGTCAGATCATCATCATCGGTTCGGGTCCCGCGGGATACACGGCCGCCATCTACGCCGCCCGCGCCAACCTCACCCCCCTCCTCATCGCGAGCTCGGTCGAGGCCGGCGGCGAGCTCATGAACACCACCGAGGTCGAGAACTACCCGGGCTTCCCCGAGGGCATCCAGGGCCCCGACCTCATGATGGCGATGCAGGCGCAGGCCGAGAGGTTCGGCACGGAGGTCGTCCTCGACGACGTGACCTCGGTCGAGCTCCAGGGCGACGTCAAGCGCGTCACGCTCGGCAACGGCGACGTGCACGAGGGCCTCGCGGTCATCGCCGCGACCGGATCCGCGTACCGCAAGCTCGGCCTCCCCTCGGAGGACCGCCTGAGCGGCCACGGCGTCTCGTGGTGCGCCACCTGCGACGGCTTCTTCTTCCGCCAGAAGACCATCGCGGTCGTCGGCGGTGGCGACAGCGCCATGGAGGAGGCCACCTTCCTCACCCGCTTCGCGGAGAAGGTCTACGTGATCCACCGCAAGGACAGCCTGCGCGCGTCGAAGATCATGCAGGACCGCGCGTTCGAGAACCCGAAGATCGAGTTCGTCTGGAACGCGCAGGTGGTCGACATCACGGGTGGCGAGAAGGTCGACGGCGTCGTGCTCGAGGACACGGTCACGGGCGAGCAGCGACCGCTGGCGCTCGACGGCCTCTTCATCGCCATCGGAAACGACCCCCGCACGCACCTGTTCCACCAGCAGCTGGAGCTGACGAGCGAGGGCACCATCGCCGTCGAGGGCCGCTCCTCCCGCACGAACCTGCCGGGCGTGTTCGCGGCCGGCGACGTGATCGACCCCACCTACCGCCAGGCCATCACGGCCGCGGCGTCGGGCACCATCGCGGCGCTGGACGCCGAGCACTTCCTCGCGTCGCTGCCCGACACCCTGCTCGACGCGGCGTCGGACGGCCCGGAGGGCCCTGCCGGCCACGGCGCCCCCGCCGCTGGCAGCGCGGTCGACCCCGACGGCGAGCTCGTCGGCGCCGATCGCCTGTAGTCCTCGCGGCGCCTCACGACGCCCGACAGCACCGAAGGACCCGGGAACCGCCCGGTTCCCCCCGAATCCCACGAAGGAGCACCCATGTCCCACTCCCGCGACGTCACCGACGCCAGCTTCCAGGCCGACGTCCTCGACGCCGAGAAGACCGTCATCGTCGACTTCTGGGCGCCCTGGTGCGGCCCGTGCAAGGCCGTCTCCCCCGTCCTCGACCAGATCGCCGCCGAGAACCCCGGCATCGAGCTCGTCAAGATCGACGTGGACGACAACCCCGAGGTCGCCATGAAGTACAAGATCACGTCCATCCCGGCGATGAAGGTCTTCCGCGGCGGCGAGGTCGTCAAGACCGTCATCGGCGCCAAGCCGAAGCCCGCGCTCGAGCAGGAGTTCGCCGAGTTCCTCAAGTAGCACTCCCCCGCGCATCACCGCGGGACGCACCATCCGGAGGGCCCGGCACCACCAGGTGCCGGGCCCTCCGTCATCCCCCGGCGCCGGGTACGGCCCTCGGTGCCGGCCGCCGCCCTCCCGCCCCGCACCGCGCCACGGACCGCGAGGGGCCGCCCATTAGGCTGGACGGCAATCGGACAGTGAGAGACGTGACGTGACACCTGCAGGCACCCCCCGCGATCCCGCGGGCACCAACCTCGACCCCTGGTTCCCCCACTACGCGGAGAGGACCTCAGGCCTCAGCGCCTCCGAGGTCCGCGCCCTCTTCGCCGTGGCCTCCCGTCCCAAGGTCGTCTCGCTGGCCGGCGGCATGCCGTTCGTCTCCGCCCTCCCGCAGGAGCTCATCGTCACGGCCATGGAGAAGGTCATGCGCGAGCGCGGACCGGTCGCCCTCCAGTACGGCGGTGGGCAGGGCACACCCGAGCTCCGCGAGGACATCCTGGAGATCATGGCGCTCGAGGGCATCCGCGGCAGCGTCGACGACATCGTCACCACCACGGGCTCCCAGCAGGCGCTCGACCTCGTCACGAAGCTGTTCATCGACCCGGGCGACGTGATCCTGGCCGAGGCGCCCAGCTACGTCGGGGCGATCGGCGTCTTCCGCAGCTACCAGGCCGTCGTGGAGCACGTGGTCATGGATGACGAGGGCCTCGTCCCCGAGGCTCTGCGTGAGGCGATCGCCCGCATCCGCGGCGAGGGGCGCACCATCAAGTTCCTCTACACGGTCCCGAACTTCCACAACCCGGCCGGGGTCACCATGTCGGCCGCGCGTCGTCCCGAGATCCTGGAGATCTGCCGGTCGAACGACATCCTCGTCCTCGAGGACAACCCCTACGGCCTCCTGTGGTTCGACCGCCCGGCACCCGACGCCCTGCGGAGCCTGGACGACGAGGGCGTCATCTACCTCGGGTCGTTCTCCAAGACGCTCGCTCCCGGGTTCCGGGTCGGCTGGGCGTTGGCGCCGCACGCCATCCGCGAGAAGCTGATCCTGGCCCAGGAGTCCGCCGTCCTCTCCCCCAGCTCCTTCAGCCAGCTGATCATCTCGGAGTACCTGCACGCCTCGGATTGGAAGGGCCAGATCGACACCTTCCGCGGCGTGTACCGCGAACGCCGCGACGCGACGCTCTCCGCGCTCCAGGAGCACCTCCCGAGCCTCAGCTGGACCGTGCCGAACGGCGGCTTCTACGTGTGGCTGAAGCTGCCCGAGCAGCTCGACTCGAAGCAGATGCTGCCCCGCGCCGTCACCGCCCTCGTGGCCTACACGCCCGGTACCGCGTTCTACGCGGACGGACGGGGGCGCGACGCCATCCGCCTGTCGTTCTGCTACCCCACCCCGGAGCGCATCCGCGAGGGGGTCCGACGCATGTCGACCGTCATCGACGACGAGCTGGACCTCCTCAGCACGTTCTCGGGCACGGGAGCGCTCGCGTCCCGCCCCACCACGTCCGTGGCCGCCCCGCCCCCGGACCTGGACTGACCCCACCACCGCACGCCCTCGGACACCGCACACGACTGGATCGAGCATCATGACCGCACACGACCCCCTCTCCGTCGTCGTCCTGGCCGGCGGCATCTCCCACGAGCGCGACGTGTCGCTCCGCAGCGGACGCCGGGTCGCCGATGCGCTGCGCAGCGCCGGGGTCGACGCCACCCTCCGCGACCCGGACGCGACCCTGCTCGACTTCCTCCGGGAGACCCCTCCCGCCGTCGTGTGGCCGGTCCTGCACGGCGCGAGCGGCGAGGACGGCGCCCTCCTCGGTCTGCTCGAGCTGGCGGGCGTCCCCTACGTCGGATCCTCCGCGCGCTCCGCCCGGCTCGCCTGGGACAAGCCGACCGCGAAGGCGCTCGCGGAGGCGGCGGGACTGCGCACCCCGCGCTCGATCACCCTGCCGAAGGACACCTTCCGCGAGCTGGGCGCCGCCGCCGTGCTGCGCCTGGTCACGGAGACCGTCCCGGCTCCGTATGCGGTCAAGCCCGCCCGTGGGGGCTCGGCCCAGGGAGTCACCATCGTCCGCGATGCCGAGGCCCTCCCCCGGGCCATGGTCGATGCCTACACCTACGGTGACGTCGCGCTCATCGAGCAGCTCGTCGAAGGCACCGAGATCGCCATCGGCGTGCTCGACACGGGCGACGGCCCGGAGGCCCTGCCCGCCACGGAGATCGTGCCCACGTCCGGCGTGTACGGGTACGAGGCGCGCTACAACGCCGGCCTGACGCGCTTCTACACCCCGGCGCGAGTCTCGCCCGAGGCAGCCGCCGCAGTGGCGGACGCCGCGGTGCGGATCCACGTCGCGCTCGGCATCGGACAGGTCTCGCGGGTCGACATCATCGTCGACGCGGACGGGGCACCCTGGTTCCTGGAGGTGAACGTCATCCCCGGCATGACGGAGACGTCCCTCCTCCCCCAGGGTCTCGCTGCCGCTGGTGTCGAGGTCGGTGAGCTGTACCGCCGCCTGGCCGAGGCGGCCCTCGGCGCCCGCTCGTCCGACTGACCCCGCCCGTCCTACTGATCCCCCTGTACGCGCCGACGCCGGTTCGTCACGCTGACGGATGCGTGGGTCCCTGACGGGTGCGTGGGTCCCTGACGGGTGCGTGGGTCCCTGACGGGTGCGTGGGTCCCTGACGGGTGCGTGGGTCCCTCACGGGCAGGTTCGTGCAAAGCCGGCGGCTGTCCGACGGTCGAGTTCCCGTGGGCCAGGGCCGACCCCAGGTGCAGATGGGCTCCGTGCTCACGCGCACATGACGCGCGGCGTCCCCGTGCGCGAGTGCGTGACATCCATCAGCCGAGAGGGCATTTCCGTGCCCCGCGTCGTCGCAGAACCCGATCAGGGACACTCCGGCAGTCGGGGTACCGGAGAGCCATGGGCCTCAGACCGGATCGCCGCCGGGGACGCCCATCTCCTGCACGATGCGCGTGAGGTCACCGAGCGTCGCGAAGTCGATGATGATCTGCCCCTTCTGCGCCGACATCGTCACGCGCGCTCTGGTGTTGAAGTGGTCGCCGATGCGCTGCGCTGCCTCGTCGAGATGCTCGGTCCGGGACGATGCGGCGCTCTTTCGCGGCGTGGTCGTGCGCTGGCCGCGCTGAGCCGCGGCCTCCGCCGCCCTCACGGAGAGGTCTTCATTGACGATCTTGTCGGCGAGGTGGCGCATGGCCTCCTCGTCCCCCGACGAGAGGATCGCCCGAGCGTGACCGGCAGAGAGCACGCCGGCAGCGACGCGGTGCTGGACCTCCTGCGGAAGGCGGAGCAGACGGATCGTGTTGGTGATCTGAGGCCGCGAGCGTCCCAGCCGCTGGGCCAGCTCGTCCTGCGTAATGGCGAAGTCCGCGAGCAGCTGCTGGTAGGCGCTGGCCTCCTCCAGAGGGTTCAGCTCCGACCGGTGGAGGTTCTCGAGGAGCGCATCTCGCAGCATCGACTCATCGGCGGTGTCCTTGATGACCGCGGGGATCGCGGCGAGCCCGAGCTCCTTGGTTGCGCGCAACCTGCGCTCGCCCATGACGAGCTCGTACTTCTCCTTGCCCTCGGCGTCCGCGCCCAGGGGCCGGACCACGATGGGCTGGAGCACTCCGTACTCCCGGATCGACACGACGAGCTCCTGGAGCTCATCCGGTCGGAAGTCCGTCCGCGGCTGCTGTGCGTTGGGCGTGATGTCCGCGGGAGCGAGGTTCGCCAGACGGGCGCCAGGCACCTCGACGAGCTCCGGATCACCGGACTTCGCTGGCGATCCCGCGGGCCCTCCGCCCTGGACGCCGCTCGGCGCGCCCGCGCCGACGCTGTCCGGGAAGAAGACATCGACGGGCCGGCTGCGCTCATCGGAAGTCGGGATGAGCGCTCCGATGCCGCGTCCCAGGCCGGTTCTCTTGGTTGCCATTACTTGTGCGCTCCTCGGTGTGCGATCTCCGCTGCCGCTTCCAGATAGGACAGGGCGCCAGGAGAGTTGGGGTCGTAGCTGATGACGCTCTGGCCGTAGCTGGGTGCCTCACTGATGCGCACCGATCGTGGGATGAGCGTCGTGAGCGTCTGCTGCGGGAAGTGCTCCCGGACTTCCGCGGCCACCTGCTGAGCGAGGTTCGTGCGGCCGTCGTACATGGTGAGGAGGATGGTGCTCATCTGCAGCTCCGGGTTCAGGTGCTGGGCGATGAGCTCGATGTTGGACAGCAGCTGACTCAGCCCCTCCAACGCGTAGTACTCGCACTGGATGGGGATGAGCACCTCCTTCGCAGCACTGAAGGCGTTGATGGTCAGGAGGCCGAGCGAGGGCGGGCAATCGATCAGGACGTAGTCGATGTCACGACCGGCCTCAGAGCCGAGGAACACGTCCAATGCCCCTCGGAGACGACGTTCGCGCTGGTCCAACGTGACCAGCTCGATCTCCGCGCCGGCGAGATGGATGGTCGCAGGAACGCAGAAGAGCGTGTCGAACTCGGGACTGCGTTGTACGGCTTCCGAGATCGGGACGTCGTTCACGAGGACGTCGTAGACGCTGGGGAGTTCCGTCGACCGATCGGCACCGAGGGCCGTGGACGCATTGCCTTGTGGATCGAGGTCGATCACCATGGTTCGCGAACCGGATTTGGCCAGCGCCGCAGCCAGGTTGACGGTGGACGTGGTCTTGCCCACACCACCCTTCTGATTGGCGATCGTCAGCACCCGAGTTGCGGGAGGTCGCGGGAGGATCAGACCGGCGAGTGCCTTGCGGCGTCGGCTGGTCTCCGAGATCTCCCGTGCGATCGGGCTGAGTTCGTCATCCACGAGGATCCCCCATTCGTTTGGACACGACCGTTCGTCGTCTTTCGCATCCGAGATGTTTCACGTGGAACATGGCCGTTCGTGGTGCAGGCAGGACAGTAAATAGCGCGCTGGTCAGGCTTTTCCATTGCCGGGCATGCTGGCGGGTCACGCGACGCGGGCCCTGATCACGCGGGTGACCTCCGAGACCTGACCCTCGCCCAACATGAGTACTTCCACGTCCTCCAAGTGGAACTTCCGGATGGCCTTGCTCGCCGCCTCGACCTCTCGCTCCGCATTGGCGCCCTTCATCAGCACGAGCTCCCCGTCAGTTCGAACCAGCGGCACGGTCAAGGGAATCAGCTTGGAGAACGCGCTGACCGCCCGCGCTGTCACCTGATCGAGTGTGTAGGCGCGCGCCACGTCCTCGGCCCTAGCGCGTCGGACGGCGACATTGGACAGGCCCAGGTGCTGCACCTGCTCCTCGAGCCACGCTACGCGGCGCTCCATGGGTTCGATGAGCACGAACTCGACGTCTGGGCGAGCGATGGCGAGAACCAGGCCCGGAAGTCCGGCACCGGAGCCGATGTCGCCGACGAGGCCGGGTCGCAGCAGCGGAGCGAGGAGGACCGAATTCAGGACATGGCGTGTCCACAAGCGAGGTGGCTCCAGCGGACCGATCAAGCCGAGCTCCTCACCCCGCTCCCCTAGCTGGCGAGTGAACTCGCGCGCCACGTCGATGCGATCTCCGAACAGCTCAGCGGAGACTGCGGGTTCCGCCTCGATCAGGACCTCATCGGGCATTCTTGATCCATCCTGTGGTCGTGCTTCGTCAATGCCCTGGGTCGAGCGTCATCCGGCCTGCCATCAGCTCGATCACGACGAGCAGAACCACGATCGTCCGAGTTTAGCGTCGATCGGTTGGGCCCCACGCACCTAGTAATGACCGATGGCCCCCACGAGCCCCTCCGATCCGATGGCGCCGGGCACCGAATGTTTCACGTGAAACCGAGCAGTCTTGCAGGCGGATAGGCGCCCCACTGCGACGCAGGGGCCTCGTGCTCAGACGACGGAAACCGCCTGCGCCTTGCGCCGCACTCCAGAGAGCTATGGAGACGACGATGCGGTGATCGCAGTGAGCTCTGGAGATTCCGCATCCGCCGTGGGCACAAGCGTGATGCCTGAGGTCTCGTCATGTTTCACGTGAAACATGACAGGTAAGTTCGTCAGTCCGCCTCCACCCAGCATCTCGGGCGGTCACGCACATGTATGGAAGCAGAACATCTCCCCTGATCCCACTCGAACGGATTCGTGTCCACACAGTACGTCGGTAGGTCAATGACTACACCTACCCGCGGAATGTGACGTGGAACGATCCTGACGCTTACCATCCGCGCGGCCACATCGACACAACGGCGGTCGGCCACGCGACGATGTCGCGAGTTTCACGTGAAACAGGACATCAGGATACGGATCCGAATCCGACGAGATCACCTGCGACTCGGCGAGGCTCTCGCACCCACCAGCGTGCGGATTTCACGGATTGAGCACGCACCGACGACCATAGTCACCGAAGCCGGCCGCCGACGGCATCCGGGCAAAGACGACCATCCAGACCGAGCGACGACCTTGGAGGTGCCAGCAGCACCGAGGGGGAGTGGAACGCATACGGCATGAAGATGTCGCATTGCGGTCGACGTCGGGCTACGCGTGGCCTGAGAACTTTGGTAATACGACCGTGCTATTCAATCACCCTGCATGAACGAAGGAGGCCCGTTCCATCAGGAACGGGCCTCTTCGAATTCTGCCGGGGGATCAGGCCTTGCTGATCACCGTGTGCCGGTCGCGGCCTTCGCCTTCGGACTCCGACGTGTAGCCCTTCTCCGCGACGATGTCATGCACCAGCTTACGCTCGTACGACGACATGGGCGGCAGCGACGCGCTTGCGGAGCCCGCCGAGATGCGCTCCACGGCCCGGTCGACGAGCTGCGCGAGCTCCACCTGGCGGGCATCACGCGAACCTCCCACGTCGAGGATCAGACGGCTGAACGCACCCGTCTTGTTCTGCACGGCGAGGCGCGTCAGCTCCTGCAACGCCGTCACTGTCTCCGGGTTGGACAGGAGACGGAGATCCTCGGAGTCGGCCGCGTCCACGGAGACGTACGCCCTGCCACCGCGCTGATCGATGTCGATGTCGCCGTCGAGGTCGCAGATGTCGAGGAGCTCCTCGATGTAGTCCGCAGCGATGTCACCCTCGTCCACCGCCCCTGCGCCGCCGCCTTCAGGAGCAGCCACGAGCTCTTCTGCAGACTGCGTGGGGGAGGCGTCGTCGGCGACGACGTCGGGGGTCGAGGCGTCGGTCGTGTCGCTCATCGGCTCTTGGATCCTGCCTGCTTCTTGGCACGGTTCTTTCCCACCGGCTGCTGACGCTGCGCCGGCTTGCGCTCCTCGACGACGATCGTCGACGGCTCCGCGGAGCCCTCCGGAGCCACGAGCTTGCCCTTCTTGGCCAGACGCGCCTCACGCGCACGTGCGGCCTCGCTGCCGGGCGTCGGCATGTTGCGGATGACGAGGAACTGCTGGCCCATGGTCCAGAAGTTCGAGACGAGCCAGTAGAACATGACGCCGAGGGGGAACGCGATGCCGGAGACGGCGAAGACCAGGGGGAGGATGTAGAGCAGGATGCGCTGCTGCTTGAACATCGGGCTGGCCTTGGTCTCCTCGGACATGTTCTTGGCCATGATCTGCAGCTGCGTGATGAACTGCGACGCGCTCATGAGGATGACCATGGTCGTCGCGATCACGATGACGGTGATGTTGCCGTTCGCCGTCGAGATCGCGGACTGGAGCGGCGCCCCGAGGAACACCGACTCGCCGAACGAACGCGAGAGCTGGGCGTTCAGCAGTCCGATGCCGGGGAGCTCCTCGACCGCCGCCCGGTGGAGCACCGAGTAGAGGGAGAAGAAGATCGGCATCTGCAGCAGCAGGGGAAGGCAGCTGCTGAGGGGATTGGTGCCCGTGTCCTTGTAGAGGGCCATGGTCTCGCGGGACATGGCTTCGCGGGAGAACTGGTCCCGCTTGCCCTTGTACTTGTCCTGGATCTTCTTCAGCTGCGGCGCGACCTCCATCATGCGGCGCTGGTTCTTGATCTGGCGGACGAAGATGGGGATGAGCGCCGCCCGCACCACGAGCACGAGGCCCACGATGGAGAGCACCCAGGTGGCGCCGTTGTCGGGGTCCAGCCCGAGGCTGGTCCAGAGCGTGTGGAAGCCGACCAGGATGAGTTCGATGACCCACTTGATCGGCCACAGGATCGTTCCGAGGAAGTCCATGAGGTGGTCGTTAGCCCTTTCCGTGGCTGGGTGCGACGACGAATCCGAGCCTCGTGCGTCGATACTGCGGGACCCGACGAGCGGGGACGTCGTCGATGCCGCCCTCCGCCCAGGGGTGGCATCGGCACACGCGCCATGCGGCCAGGAAGCCGCCGCGGAGGACGCCGTGCTCCTGCACGGCCTCGAGGCCGTATGCGGAGCAGGAGGGGTAGTACCTGCAGACATCCCCGTAGAGAGGGGAGATCGCACGCCGGTAGAGGGTGATCAGCGCGATCACCGCGTTCCGGGGCGCCAGGACGATGGAGGTCAGTACCCTCTTCATATCGTCCTCACGGCCCGCGTCACGGCTGACGCCATCTCCTCCTGCAGGGTAACCCACGGTGTCTGCTCCATGCCTGGCAGTACGCGGATCACGATGGACGTCCCCGGCGGGACGGTGGGCAGGAGTCCGGCGGAGACCGCCTTCAGGCGTCGCCGGACGAGGTTCCGCGTGACGGCGTTGCCGACCTTCTTCGAGACGATGAACCCGAACCGGGCAGGCGATCCCGCGGGTCCGGCCAGGGCCGAGACCACCGCGGTCGCCGTCGTCGAGCGGCGGCCCCGCCTGACGATGGTGCGGTAGTCCGCACCGCTCGTCACGCGGTTCCGCCGAGCGAGCACGTGCTACGCGGAGAGCTCGGTGCGTCCCTTGCCACGGCGGGCGGCGAGGATGGCACGGCCGGCACGGGTGCGCATGCGGAGGCGGAAGCCGTGCTTCTTGGCCTTCTTGCGGTTGTTCGGCTGGAAGGTGCGCTTGCTCACGGTGAGTCTCCACTCAGGTTGGTCCACGGGGCCGACGAGTGCGGCTGGGAAGATGGGGCAGCCTCGACAGGCTGGGTCAACTGCCTAAATCTACGGGGCGAGGGCCCTCCGGTCAAACCCGCGGACGGGATCGTGATTATCCACACGGGGAGCCGATCGGCCGGTATTGACATGCCGTCGTGGATAGGGTCGATTTGTCCTGATCCCCGACAGTGGCTACCGTGTGGCGTGGCCGCGACGCGTCGGGGATCGCCCGCGCGGTGCTGACGGCCCGTTCGCACACAGGGTGGATAACCCTGTGAGTAACTATGCTGTCCGCGGTCGCGGTACCCGGATGGTCCGCACCCTCGGAGCCTCCGGGGGCGGACGCCGCACGCTCGACCGCGACGCCCTTCCAGCGTCGACAGCAGCCCGCGCACCGTGTGGCGGCCCCGGCATCCGCCGCGGGACCGAGCCCGGCGACGGCAGATGGGGAAACATGTCCGACCGCTCCGACCCGACGCACGCGATCTGGCAGAAGGTGCTCGCCGCCCTCACGGCGGACGACCGGATCACCCCGCAGCTGCACGGGTTCATCAGCCTCGTGGAGCCCAAGGGCGTCATGACCGGCACCCTCTACCTCGAGGTCCCCAACGACCTCACGCGCGGCATGCTCGAGCAGCGCATCCGCGTCCCGCTCCTCAACGCCATCGGCTCCCTCGACGAGGCCGCCGGCGTGAGCAACTTCGCGATCGTGGTCAACCCCGAGATCGCACAGGACGCCTTCGCCCAGCACCCCGAGCCGACGACCGAGCAGCCGTACATCGAGACCCCGACCATCACCGCGCCGACGGACAACCCCGGGCTCCCGGCGTCGCCGTCGCGCGGCGACTCCCGCCTCAACCCGAAGTACGGCTTCGACACCTTCGTCATCGGCGGATCCAACCGCTTCGCCCACGCCGCCGCGGTCGCGGTCGCGGAGGCACCCGCGAAGGCGTACAACCCCCTCTTCATCTACGGGGACTCCGGGCTGGGCAAGACCCACCTCCTGCACGCGATCGGGCACTACGCGATCAGCCTCTACCCCGGCATCCGCGTGCGGTACGTGAGCTCCGAGGAGTTCACCAACGACTTCATCAACTCGATCGCGAACAACCGGTCGTCGCTCTTCCAGTCGCGCTACCGCGACAACGACATCCTCCTGATCGACGACATCCAGTTCCTCCAGGGCAAGGACTCCACGCAGGAGGCCTTCTTCCACACCTTCAACACCCTGCACGACCACAACAAGCAGGTGGTCATCACGAGCGACCTGCCGCCGAAGCACCTCACGGGCTTCGAGGACCGCATGCGGTCGCGCTTCGAATGGGGCCTCATCACCGACGTGCAGGCGCCCGACCTCGAGACCCGCATCGCGATCCTCCGCAAGAAGGCGCAGAGCGAGAAGCTGCAGGTGCCGGACGACATCCTCGAGTACATGGCCACCAAGGTCACGTCGAACATCCGCGAGCTCGAGGGCACCCTCATCCGGGTCACCGCGTTCGCGAGCCTGAACAAGACCCCGGTCGACCTCGCGCTCGTGCAGACGGTCCTGAAGGACCTCATCACGCTGGACGAGGACAACGTCATCGCGCCGGTCGACATCATCAACCACACCGCCAGCTACTTCAAGCTCACCGTGGACGACCTCTACGGGTCCTCGCGGTCGCAGGCGGTGGCCACCGCCCGTCAGATCGCCATGTACCTGTGCCGTGAGCTGACGAACCTGTCGCTGCCGAAGATCGGGCAGCTGTTCGGCAACCGCGACCACACGACGGTCATGTACGCGAACAAGAAGATCACCGAGCTCATGAAGGAGCGCCGTTCCATCTACAACCAGGTGACGGAGCTCACGAGCCGGATCAAGCAGAACCACCGCTACGGCAAGATGTGACGCCGGCGCCGCGCGTCGTCGACGCGTGGACGCCACGGAGCGCGCATGAGGGGTCGGACCGTCGGGTCCGGCCCCTTCGTCGTACCCGGGCCGTCCCGGAGGCTGCGTGCGCGACCCCGGCGGCCCGCACACGCAGCTGCCGTCCGTCGCATCCCCTGCGTGGTCATCGGTGGGCGCATGCGGGACGTCCGAGCCACCCGGAGAGCTGTGAGGACAGGGCCGGGAAGCAGCGCGCGAGCCTGGGGAAGACGCCCCGAAACCTTCGACCAGGCGTTCCCCACAGTGTGCACAGAGTGTGGATAACTGTGGAGAACCGCCGGAGCCGTTGTGGGTTCGAGGAGCCCGCCTGTGGAACCGGCTCCGTCGCGGCGACGTCGTTCCGCCGAGTCCCCAGCCTGTTCCACAGCCGTCCCACAACTTCCCGACGTGTAGTTCCCGCTCGATCGCCGGGGATCCGGGAGTTGTCCACAGATTCCACAGCGGTTAAGACTGTTGTCCTTAAAACCCTTAATCGGATGTCGCCCAAGAACCTCAGGGCTGTGGAGGGATCCGCGGTCCCGGCCGCCCCTCACGGCACGGCTAGCATTGACCGACAAATCTTCCGCTCATCGAGGGGTCCACAACGTGAAGTTCCAAGTCAACAGGGACGTCTTCAGCGAGGCGGTCTCGTTCGCCGTCAAGCTCCTGCCGCAGCGGACCACCCTGCCGATCCTCAGCGGCGTGCTCATCGAGGCGACGGAGGACGGGCTGACGCTGTCGTCGTTCGACTACGAGGTCTCGGCGCGCACGCAGATCCAGGCCGACATCGAGGAGGCCGGCCGCGTCCTCGTCTCCGGCCGCCTGCTGGCCGACATCGCGAACCGGCTGCCGAACGCACCCGTGCGGTTCACCACCGAGGACTCGAAGATCACCGTCTCCTGCGGATCCGCGCACTTCACGCTGCTCAGCATGCCCGTGGAGGAGTACCCGACCCTGCCGCAGATCTCCGAGCAGTCGGGCCTGCTGCCGGCGGAGCAGTTCGCCGCCGCCGTCGCCCAGGTCGCCGTCGCGGCGTCCCGCGACGACGTCACCCCCGTCATCACCGGCGTCCAGCTCGAGGTGGGGGAGACCAGCCTCGGCCTCATCGCCACCGACCGGTACCGCGTGGCGGTCCGGGAGATCGACTGGGACAGCGGCGACTCCACGACGGACGGCACCAGCCGCACCGCGCTGGTCCCGGCCCGCACGCTGCAGGAGATCGGCAAGACCTTCGGGCACAGCGGCACCATCTCCGTCGCCATCACCGACACCGACGACCGCCAGCTCATCGCCTTCAGCGCGGACCGGAAGACCGTGACGTCGCTGCTCATCCGCGGCAACTTCCCGCCGGTCAAGCGGCTCTTCCCCGAGACGGTCGACAACTACGCGGTCATCAACACGGCCGATCTCATCGAGGCCACCCGGCGTGTCCAGCTCGTCCTCGAGCGCGAGGCGGCGCTCCGCTTCACCTTCACCATCGACGGCCTCACCCTGGAGGCCATCGGCTCCGAGCACGCGCAGGCATCGGAGAGCATCGACGCCCTCCTCACCGGCGTGGACACCGTGGTCTCGCTCAAGCCGCAGTTCCTGCTGGACGGCCTCGGCGCCGTCCACTCCGAGTTCGTCCGCCTGTCGTTCACGAAGACGGACAACCCGAACAAGCCCGGTCCCGTGCTGATCACCAGTCAGTCGTCGAAGGACCAGGCTGGAGCAGACAACTACCGGTACCTGCTGCAGCCCAACCTGCTGCTGCGCTAGACCGCGATCAAGGAGAGAACATGCACATCGGACTCGTCGGACTCGGCAAGATGGGTGCCCGCATGCGCGCGCGCCTCGAGGCGAACGGCATCGAGGTGACCGGCTACGACACCAACCCCGACGTCTCCGACGTCGCGACGCTGGACGACCTGGCCGCGGCGCTCCCCGCCCCCCGCCTGGTGTGGGTCATGGTGCCGGCCGGCAAGGTCACGCAGAACGTCGTGGGCGACCTGGCCCGCATCCTGCAGCCCGGCGACCTCGTCATCGACGGCGGCAACTCCAAGTTCACCGACGACTTCGCCCACGCCGGCCTGCTGGCCGAGAAGGGCATCGACTTCGTCGACGCCGGCGTCTCCGGCGGGGTCTGGGGCCTCGAGAACGGCTACGGCCTCATGGTCGGCGGCCCGAAGGAGCAGGTCGAGCGCGCCATGCCCGTCTTCGACGCGCTGCGCCCCGAGGGCCCTCGCGAGGAGGGCTTCGTCCACGTGGGCGACTCCGGTGCCGGGCACTACGCGAAGATGGTCCACAACGGCATCGAGTACGCGATGATGCAGTCGTTCGCGGAGGGCTACGAGCTGCTCGCGGCGAGGAACGACATCATCAAGGACGTCACCGGCACGTTCGAGGCGTGGCAGCGCGGCACCGTCGTCCGCTCGTGGCTCCTCGAGCTGCTGGTCAAGGCGCTCAAGGAGGACCCGGGCTTCGAGGACATCGAGGGCTTCGTGCAGGACTCCGGCGAGGGCCGTTGGACCATCGAGGAGGCGCTCGACAACGCGGTGCCCATGCCCGCCATCAGCGCGTCGATCTTCGCGCGCTTCTCCTCCCGCCAGGAGGACTCCCCGGCCATGAAGGCCGTCGCGGCGCTGCGCAACCAGTTCGGCGGCCACTCGGTGCAGAAGAAGTCCTGACCACCGGATGATCGTCCGTCACCTCTCCCTGGGTGACTTCCGCAACTACACCCGCGCGGACGTCGAGCTCCTGCCCGGTGCCACCCTCTTCGTGGGCAGCAACGGGCAGGGCAAGACCAACCTGGTGGAGGCGCTGGGGTTCCTGAGCACGCTCGGGTCGCACCGCGTCTCCACCGATCAGGCCCTGATCCGCCAGGGGGCCGAGTCCGCCGTGATCCGCGCGCTCCTGCAGCACGCCGGCCGCGAGCTCCGCGTCGAGGTGCAGATCAACAGGGCGGCGGCGAACCGCGCGCAGGTGAACAGCACTCCCACGAAGCCACGCGAGCTCCCCCGGTACTTCTCCAGCGTGCTCTTCGCACCCGAGGACCTGGCCCTCGTGCGCGGCGATCCCTCCGGCCGTCGCCGGCTGCTCGACCAGCTCCTCGTCCTCCGGACCCCGCGGCTGGCGGGTGTCCTCTCGGACTACGACCGGGCGCTCAAGCAGCGGAACACGCTGCTGAAGTCCGCCCGCGCGCGCGGCATGAAGGCGGATCAGCTCGGCACCCTCGACATCTGGGACGAACGGCTGGTCGCGATCGGCTCGCAGATCATCGCCGCCCGCGGTGCCCTCGTGCAGGACCTCCAGCCGGAGCTCGCGCGGGCCTACCTCGCCGTCGCGGGCTCCGACCACGGCCCTTCCGCACGACCGGAGCTGAGCATCCTGGCCGACGACCCGGGGGAGGACGACGCCGTGGACGAGTCCGGTTCCCGGGACGGCGGTCGGTTCACCCGCACGGAGGACGTCGTGCCCGTGTTCACCGCGGCCATCGCCCGCATGCGTCCTCGGGAGCTCGAGCGCGGGCTCACGCTCGTGGGCCCGCACCGCGACGACGTGCTGTTCCGGCTCAACGGGTTGCCGGCGAAGGGCTACGCCAGCCACGGGGAGTCCTGGTCCTTCGCCCTGGCGATCAAGCTCGCCTCCGCCGAGCTCCTGCGACGGGACTCGCAGACGGGGGACCCGGTGCTGATCCTCGACGACGTGTTCGCGGAGCTGGACCAGGCCCGACGCGGCCGGCTGGCGGAGGCCGTCACGGGATTCGAGCAGGTCCTGATCACGGCCGCCGTGCTCGAGGACGTGCCGGAGCACCTCGCGGCGAACGCGGTCCACATCCGGGCAGGCGAGATCGTCGAGGGCCCCGCGGCACCCGTCGCCGACACGGCCGTCACCCCCGAGGGCGGGGGAGCGGAGTGATCCCCCGGGCGCCGGACGGCGGTCCGATGCCGGAGTCCGAGGCCGTCGCGGTCTACCGCCGGTTCCGCCGCGTGTTCGGCGACGCCTCCGTCAGGTCCCCGTCGGCGCGGAAGCGCCGGGAGCAGAAGGCCGGGAGCTCGCCCTTCCAGCCGGGCCGGGATCCGCACGCGCTCGGCAACGTGATGGACTCCCTCACGTCGCGCATGGGCTGGACGTCCTCGTTGTCGCAGGCCGAGCTGATGGCGGCGTGGACGACGATCGCGGGCGAGGAGACGGCCGTGCACTCCTCGCCGGTCGGCATCGAGGACGGTCTCCTCACGGTCGAGTGCGAGTCCACGGCATGGGCGACCCAGCTCCGGTTGATGCGCGTGGAGATCACGACGCGCATCGCCGAGCGCTTCCCCGATGCGGGCATCCGGTCGATCCGCTTCCAGGGGCCCAACGCCCCGTCCTGGAAACGCGGTCCCAGGTCGATCCCAGGGCGGGGTCCGCGCGATACCTACGGGTAGGGAGGCGAATCAGGTCACCCCCGCCACGAAAGCGCGTCAGACGGGCGGATAGGCGGTGCGGAGCGTACACCTGCGATAGAATGAGGGGTCGCCCGCAGTCCAGGACGACGGTCCCCGGATCACCTCGTGATCCGCGCGCGTCCGCCGTCGGGCAGGGGCGCGTCGACGCGGCAGGAGCCACCACTTCATGACATCGGATTCCTCACAGGACCTCCCCGACGACTCCACCCCGGACGAGGTGGAGGTCGAGGAGACGCACAACGACTCCGACCACATCACCCGCCAGCAGGTGAGCAACGACTACGGCGCCAACGAGATCCAGGTGCTCGAGGGCCTTGAGGCCGTCCGCAAGCGCCCTGGCATGTACATCGGTTCGACCGGCCCGCGCGGCCTGCACCACCTGGTCAGCGAGATCGTCGACAACTCGGTCGACGAGGCCCTGGCCGGCTTCGCGAGCGACATCCGGGTC
The DNA here is from genome assembly GCF_059422605.1 of Clavibacter sp. GW821-FHT01D01. Classification (NCBI taxonomy): domain Bacteria; kingdom Bacillati; phylum Actinomycetota; class Actinomycetes; order Micrococcales; family Microbacteriaceae; genus Clavibacter; species Clavibacter sp. GW821-FHT01D01. Next base: position 311,254 of record NZ_JBWKXC010000001.1, on the reverse strand, counting down.
ACCATGCGGAAGGACGGCGGCATCCGCGTCGTCGACGACGGTCGCGGCATCCCCGTCGACATCCACCCGGTCGAGGGCATCTCCACGGTCGAGCTCGTCCTGACGAAGCTGCACGCCGGCGGCAAGTTCGGCGGCGGCGGGTACGCGGTCTCGGGCGGCCTCCACGGCGTCGGCAGCTCCGTCGTGAACGCGCTGTCGGAGCGCCTCGACGTCGAGGTCCGCCGCCAGGGTGCCGTCTGGCGCCAGAGCTTCACCATCGGCGTCCCCGACGCACCGCTCGAGAAGGGCGAGGGATCCACGGAGACGGGCACCACGATCACCTTCTGGCCGAGCCGGGAGATCTTCGAGACCGTCGAGTTCGACTACGACACGCTGCGCGCGCGGTTCCAGCAGATGGCGTTCCTCAACAAGGGCCTCGCGCTCACGCTCCACGACGAGCGCGCGGCGGATGCCGCCGAGCACCGCACGGAGAAGTTCCTCTACGAGCGCGGCCTCGTCGACTACGTCGAGCACCTGGTGAAGGCGAAGAAGACCGAGGTCGTCAACGCCGACGTCATCGCCTTCGAGTCCGAGGACACGGTCAAGAGGATCAGCCTCGAGGTCGCCATGCAGTGGACCACCTCCTACACGGAGAGCGTCCACACCTACGCCAACACCATCAACACGCACGAGGGCGGCACGCACGAGGAGGGGTTCCGCGCAGCGCTCACGACGCTCGTGAACCGCTACGCGCGCGAGAACAAGCTGCTGCGGGAGAAGGACGAGAACCTCACGGGCGACGACGTCCGCGAGGGTCTCACCGCCGTCATCTCCGTCAAGCTCGGCGAGCCGCAGTTCGAGGGCCAGACGAAGACGAAGCTGGGCAACACGGAGGCGAAGGCCTACGTGCAGCGCATCGTCGGCCAGCAGCTCGGCGACTGGTTCGAGAGGAACCCGGCGCAGGCGAAGGACATCATCCGCAAGGGCATGCAGGCATCGCAGGCCCGCCTCGCGGCCCGCAAGGCGCGCGAGCAGACCCGGCGGAAGGGCCTGCTCGAGTCGGGCGGCATGCCCGGCAAGCTGAAGGACTGCCAGAGCAAGGACCCGGCGCTCAGCGAGGTGTTCCTCGTCGAGGGCGACTCCGCCGGCGGCTCCGCGGTGCAGGGCCGCAACCCCACGACGCAGGCGATCCTGCCGCTGCGGGGCAAGATCCTCAACGTGGAGAAGGCCCGCCTCGACCGCGCGCTGCAGAACAACGAGGTGCAGTCGATGATCACCGCGTTCGGCGCGGGCATCGGCGAGGACTTCAACGCCGAGAAGGTCAGGTACCACAAGATCGTGCTGATGGCCGACGCCGACGTCGACGGCCAGCACATCACCACGCTGCTGCTCACGCTGCTGTTCCGCTACATGCGGCCGCTCATCGAGCTCGGATACGTGTACCTGGCGCAGCCGCCGCTCTACCGCCTCAAGTGGTCGAACGCCGAGCACCAGTACGTCTACACCGACGCGGAGCGGGACGCACTGCTCGCGCACGGGCAGGCGAACGGGAAGCGCATCCCGAAGGACAACGGCATCCAGCGCTACAAGGGCCTGGGCGAGATGGACTACAAGGAGCTGTGGGAGACCACCATGGATCCCGCCACGCGCACGCTCATGCAGGTGACGCTCGACGACGCGGCCGGAGCCGACGAGGTGTTCTCGACCCTGATGGGCGAGGACGTCGAGTCCCGTCGCAGCTTCATCCAGCGCAACGCCAAGGACGTCAGGTTCCTCGACATCTGATCGAACGGGTGGCGGTCCGGCACGATGCCGACCGCCGCCCGGCACCGACTCCACGATCCATCACGAGCTGAACAGGACCTCCATGGCCGACGACATCACCCCGGACGACGAGCAGGGCACGGATGCGACCCCGGACGACGAGCAGGTCTCGTCGACCGATGCCGCGCTGCCCCAGGAGGGCGTGACGCCGGCGTCATCGGCCGCCGCCGCGTCCGACTCGCTGCCCGGCGCCATCGTCGATCCCGATGCGACCGTGGTCGTCACGCACGACCGCATCGAGCAGGTCGACCTCCAGCTCGAGATGCAGCGCTCCTTCCTCGACTACGCGATGAGCGTCATCGTGCAGCGCGCGCTCCCCGAGGTGCGTGACGGGCTGAAGCCCGTGCACCGTCGCGTCATCTACGCCATGTACGACGGCGGATACCGTCCCGACCGCTCCTTCTTCAAGTCGGCGCGCGTGGTCGGCGAGGTCATGGGCCAGTTCCACCCGCACGGCGACTCCTCCATCTACGACGCGCTCGTGCGCCTCGTGCAGCCGTGGAGCCTGCGCTACCCGCTCGCGCTCGGTCAGGGCAACTTCGGCTCCGCCGGCAACGACGGCGCCGCCGCACCGCGGTACACCGAGACGAAGATGGCGCCGCTGGCCATGGAGATGGTCCGCGACATCACCGAGGACACCGTCGACTTCCAGGACAACTACGACGGCCGCACGCTCGAGCCCAAGATCCTGCCGTCGCGCTTCCCGAACCTGCTGGTGAACGGGTCCGTCGGCATCGCGGTCGGCATGGCCACCAACATCCCGCCGCACAACCTCCGCGAGGTCGCTGCGGGCGCCCAGTGGCTGCTCGCCAACCCCGACGCGAACCGGGAGGAGCTCCTCGAGGCCCTCCTGGAGCGGATCAAGGGCCCCGACTTCCCCACCGGCGCGCAGGTGCTCGGCACCAAGGGCATCATCGACGCCTACCGCACCGGGCGCGGCTCCATCACGATGCGCGCGGTCGTCGCGGTCGAGGAGATCCAGGGCCGCGTGTGCCTCGTGGTCACCGAGCTCCCGTACCAGGTCAACCCCGACAACCTCGCCATCAAGATCGCCGAGCTGGTCAAGGACGGCAAGCTCGGCGGCGTCGCCGACATCCGCGACGAGACGTCGGGCCGCACCGGCCAGCGACTCGTGATCGTGCTGAAGCGCGACGCCGTGGCCAAGGTCGTGCTGAACAACCTCTACAAGCACACGCAGCTGCAGGAGAACTTCGGCGCGAACATGCTCGCGATCGTCGACGGCATCCCGCGCACGCTGGCGCTCGACGGCTTCATCTCGGCGTGGGTCGACCACCAGATCGACGTCATCGTCCGCCGCACGCGGTTCCGACTCGCCGAGGCCGAGGCGCGCGCCCACATCCTGCGCGGGTACCTCAAGGCGCTGGACGCGCTCGACGAGGTCATCGCGCTCATCCGCCGGTCCGAGACGGTCGATGTCGCCCGGAGCGGTCTGATGAAGCTGCTCGACATCGACGAGCTGCAGGCCAACGCGATCCTCGAGATGCAGCTGCGCCGGCTCGCGGCGCTCGAGCGTCGGAAGATCCAGGACCAGGCGGCCGAGCTCGAGGAGCGCATCGCCGAGTACCAGCACATCCTGGCCACGCCCAGCGTCCAGCGCGAGATCATCAGCGCGGAGCTGCAGGAGATCACCGACAAGTACGGTGATGACCGGCGCACGGAGATCATGCTCGGCTTCGACGGCGACATGAGCATGGAGGACCTCATCCCCGAGGAGGAGATGGTGGTCACGGTCACGCGCGGCGGGTACATCAAGCGCACGCGCATCGACAACTACCGCAGCCAGCACCGCGGCGGCAAGGGCGTGCGGGGGGCGCAGCTCCGGGCCGACGACGTCGTCGAGCACTTCTTCGTCACCACGACGCACCACTGGCTCCTGTTCCTCACGGACAAGGGACGCGTGTACCGCGCGAAGGCGTACGAGCTGCAGGAGGCCGGCCGCGACGCGAAGGGCCAGCACGTGGCGAACCTGCTCGCGATGCAGCCGGACGAGGAGATCCAGCAGGTCCTCGACATCCGCGACTACCAGGTGGCGCAGTACCTCGTGCTCGCCACCCGCGACGGCCTCATGAAGAAGACGGCCCTCACCGAGTACGACACGAACCGCACGGGCGGCATCATCGCGATCAACCTGCGTGACGGGGACGCGCTCGTGTCGGCGCTCCTCGTCGACGAGGACGACGACCTGCTGCTCGTGTCGCGCAAGGGGATGTCATTGCGGTTCTCGGCCGACAACTCGGCGCTCCGTCCGATGGGCCGGTCGACCTCCGGCGTGAAGGGCATGACCTTCCGAGGGGACGACACGCTGCTGAGCGCATCCGTGGTCGGCGACAGGGGATTCGTGTTCGTGGTCACCGAGGGCGGCTTCGCGAAGCGCACCGCGGCCGACCAGTACCGCGTGCAGAACCGCGGCGGCATGGGCATCAAGGTGGCCAAGCTGCAGGACGCGCGAGGCGACCTCGCGGGCGCCCTGATCGTGGGCGAGGAGGACGAGATCCTCGTCGTGCTCGCCAGCGGCAAGGTGGTACGGTCTGTCGTGGCCGAGGTCCCGGCGAAGGGCAGAGACACCATGGGTGTCGTGTTCGCCCGGTTCGCGGACGACGACAGGATCATCTCACTGGCCAAGAACTCCGAACGCAACCTGGTGGTCCCCGAAGCTGCGCCCGAGGCGTCCGACGGTACCGCTGCTGGAAAGGGAACACCCGATGAGTAGTGTCGCCGAGAAGCTCGCGAAGAAGTCGTCGCGAGCCACCACCACCAAGCAGGTGCGTCTGAAGCTCGTGTACGTCGACTTCTGGTCGGCTCTCAAGCTCGCGTTCCTCTTCTCCGTGGTGCTCGGCATCATCACCGTGGTGGCGACGTTCCTCATCTACGTCGTCCTGCAGACCACGAACGTGTTCGGCACGGTCGACCAGCTCTTCCAGGAGGTGTCGGGGTCCGCGGACTTCTCGCTGCAGGACGTCTTCGGCCTCGGCCAGGTGCTCGGCTTCGCGATCGTCGTGGCGGTCCTCAACATCGTGGTCGGCACCGTCCTCGGTGCCGTGGCGGCGCTGCTGTACAACCTCAGCGTGCGCATCACGGGCGGCGTCCTCGTCGGCTTCACCAACGCGTAGCCGATTGGGAGAAACGGGCAGGCGTACGGTAACGTGTACCTGCCCGATGGGGATATAGCTCAGTTGGTTAGAGCGCTTCACTGATAATGAAGAGGTCCCAGGTTCAAATCCTGGTATCCCCACCAACACCCCCGGATCCGCATGGTCCGGGGGCATGGCGGGAATCGAGTCGGGAGATCGCACGGCGATCCGAGGCTCGCCGATCGGGGTCATAGCTCAATTGGTAGAGCGCCTGCTTTGCAAGCAGGAGGTCCGGGGTTCGATTCCCCGTGACTCCACATCCAGCCCGTGAAGGGCATCCCGCTGTTCGCCCTCGTGCGCGACGCACCCTCGCCACGAGGCCATGCCGCGCCGGTGGCCGAGCGGTGCATCACTGGGCCCGGTCTGCGCGTGCGCAACGTCTCCGTTGCGTCCCCGTGCGAGCGGATGACCGCATCGCGAGGCGGACGACGAGGGCCCGGACACCTCTCGGTGTCCGGGCCCTCGGGTGATCGCGGGGCGATCGAGGTGAGGTGATCAGCTCGCGGGCTGGTCCTTCGCGTCGACGGCCTCGGGCTCGTCGTCGGCGATCCACAGGTCGTCGTCCGCGCGGAACGTCTGGTACAGCGCGTAGCCGACGCCGCCGACCACGACCACGCCGAGCGCGATGAGGGCGACTCCGCCGAAGCCGAGGCCCTTCTTCGCGGGCGCGACCTGGGGGACGTAGCGACCGACGTAGGAGCGGCCGTTGTCGACGTAGTGCTTGCCGAACTCCTGCGCCTTCGAGGAGACCTTGCCGGCCTTCTTGACCGCGTCCTTGACCTGCTTGCTGTTGCGGATGCCCTCGGTGGCCGCCACCGCGGAACCGGCAGCACCGGCGACGGCGGGGAGCACCGTGTGGGTGAAGCCCTTGTAGGCCGAGTCGGCCGCCGTGCGGACGCGCTCGGCGCCGGCCTCGTAGCCCGGACGGATGTGGTCGTCGACGCCGCGCTTGACGGCCGGGACGACGTGCTGGTCGGAGAGCTTGCGGGCCGTGTGCGCGGCCTCGGCCACGACGACGTTGGCCCGGTCGAGGACCTCGCGCTGCTCCTTGAGGACGGCGGCCGCGTGGGTGCGGAGCTTCGCCAACTCCTTCTTGTTCTTGCGTGACAGACCCAAGGGGACCTCCATCGGTGTGATTTCGCCAGGAATCCCAGTCTGGCACGGGTGCCTCCGGGGTCAAACACGGTGGACGCTGTGCGTCCGCCGAGTCCCAGCTCCGCCGTGAGACCATTGCTCCATGTCTGCGCACACTCACGTCGCCACCATGGCGACCAACCACGGCACCATCGTCCTCAACCTCTTCGGGTCCCACGCGCCCCAGACCGTCGAGAACTTCGTCGGCCTCGCCACGGGCGAGAAGGAGTGGACCCACCCCCAGACGGGCAGGAAGTCGACCGACCCGCTCTACGACGGCGTCGTCTTCCACCGCATCATCAAGGACTTCATGCTCCAGGGCGGCGACCCGCTCGGCCAGGGCACCGGCGGCCCCGGCTACCAGTTCGACGACGAGATCAGCCGCGACCTCGACTTCTCGAAGCCCTACATCCTCGCCATGGCGAACGCCGGCACCCAGGGCGGCCGCGGCACGAACGGCTCGCAGTTCTTCATCACCACCGCGCCCACCACGTGGCTCCAGGGCAAGCACACGATCTTCGGCGAGGTCGCCGACGACGCGTCCAAGAAGGTCGTCGACGCGCTCAACGCGGTCCCGACCGACGGCCGCGACCGTCCCCGCGAGGACGTCGTGATCGAGAGCGTCACCGTCGAGAAGGTCTGATGACCGATTCACCCCGTACGGCGGCCGACCGCTGCTACCGGCACCCCGACCGGCAGAGCTTCGTGCTGTGCCAGCGATGCGGGCGGACCATCTGCCCCGAGTGCCAGACGCCGGCCGCCGTCGGGGTGATCTGCCCTGAGGACATGAAGGAGCAGCGCCGCACCGCTCCGAGGTCCCGGGCGTCGTTCGTCACGCGGATGACGCGGAGCTCCGCGCCCGTCGTGACCTACGGGATCATGGCCGTCTGCGCCGTGGTCTGGATCCTCCAGGTGCTGCCTGTCGCCGGCGGCTACGTCACCACGTCGCTGTGGTTCGCGCCCGTGTACGGCAGCCTCGCCTCCGGGGACTACGAGCCGTGGCGCATGCTCACGAGCGCGTTCACGCACTCCCCGGACAGCATCTTCCACATCCTGCTGAACATGCTGTCGGTCTTCGTCTTCGGACGCGTCCTCGAGCCCATGCTCGGCCGCGCCCGCTTCCTCGCCCTATTCGTGATCTCGGCGCTCGGCGGATCCCTCGGCGTCGAGGTCATCGGCGCCGCGATGGGCGACTCGCTCACCGCGGTCGTGGGCGCCTCCGGCGCCATCTTCGGGCTCATGGGCGGCTACTTCGTCCTGGCCCGCAAGCTCGGCGGCAACGTCGGGCCGCTGCTGGGGGTCATCGTGCTGAACCTCCTCCTGGGCTTCGTGGTCCAGGGGGTCAGCTGGCAGGCGCACGTGGGCGGTCTCGTGACGGGGGCCCTGGTGGCGCTCGTCCTCCTGCGCACCCGCGCGGACCGTCAGCGCGGCGTCCAGGCGGCCTCGCTCGCGGGTCTCGCCGTGGCGATCGTGGTGGCGGCCGCCGCCTTCCCCGTCGCGATCTGACGCCGTCGACGTCCGCAGCCGCTCCCGGTGGGCGGCTGCTTCGTCGTGCCCGCGGGGCGGCGGGGGCCGTCGAAGACCGCGGATCGGCGGCGGAGCCGAGTTATCCACAAGCCAGTCCACAGTGGGGATAGTTACACGCGTGTCATTAGGACCGGGGCGGCCGAGGTGCCGGAGGAGACGGTGGTGGAGGCCGGGGAGCGGGATGCCCGACATGGCGGCGTTCCGCGGGTAACCCGCCGGGCCGGCTGCGAGTCCCCGGCTCCGACTCCCGGTTCTCCACATGTGTGGAGCGTTGTGCACAGGGAGTCTGTGGAGAACGGATCGCGGGTCGTCGGGCCGCCGTCGACGGCGCCGGACGCACGAGAGCCCGTCACCTCGTGGAGGTGACGGGCTCTCGGAGGTGCGCTCGGGTCAGCGCCACCTGGTGGTCATGAGGAAGCCGACCAGGATGAGGCCGAAGCCGATGAGGATGTTGCCGACGCCGAGGTCGGGGATGGGGAACGCGTTGAGGCTGACGTAGTAGACGATGAGCCAGGCGAGGCCCACGAGCATGAAGCCGAACATGATGGGCTTGAACCACACCGGGTTCGGGGCGTCCTCGTCGCGCACGCGTTCCTGGCGGGAGGGTCTCGTCGTCTTGTCGCGGGCCATGCGGTGATTCTAGCCGTACCCTCCTCCCCGGAGCCGGGAGGATGCCCGCGTCCACGGCGTCCCCGCCGCGGCGTCCCGTCCATGCGCGCCACCTACAATCGGCACATGAGTGCTCAGGATCCCGCGCCCACCCGCCGCTCCACGCGGCGCCGCGGCCGGCGGGGCGATGCGCTGCTCGGCACGGTCGGCGTCGTCGGGGAGCTGCTCCTGACGGCGGGCGTGCTCATCATGCTGTTCCTCGGCTGGCAGCTCTGGTTCAACGACATCGTCGTGAGCAGCGGGCAGCGCGACCAGGCGCTGGAGAACAGCCGCGACTGGGCGTCGGCCACGCCGGACGCCGCGGCCTCCCCGGATCCCGCGGCCTCCCCGGCGAGCCCAGGGGAGCCGGTCATCACCGCGGCTCCCGCATCGGACGCCACCGACTTCGGCAACATCTACATCCCGCGCTTCGGACCCGACTACGTCGTGCCGGTCGCGACCGGCGTCGGCCTCGGCAACGTGCTGAACCTCGGCAAGGTCGGGCACTACCGCGAGACGCAGATGCCCGGCGAGGTCGGCAACTTCGCCGTCGCTGCGCACCGCACCACCTACGGCAAGCCCTTCAACCAGATCACCGACCTGCGCGTCGGCGACGCCATCGTGGTCGAGACGCAGGACGGCTGGTACACCTACCGCTTCCGTACACTCGAGTACGTGAAGCCCACCGGAGTCGACGTGCTCGCGGAGGTGCCCCAGGCACCCGACAGCCAGCCGGGGGACCGCATCCTCACCATGACGAGCTGCAACCCGCTGTTCTCCGCCGCCGAGCGCGTCGTCGCGTACAGCGTCTTCGAGTCGTGGCACCCGCGGTCCGACACGTCCCCCGTCGCCGCCCTGTCCGGCACGTCGTTCGCGAAGGCGGGCTGACCGTGTACGCGGCGTTCTGGCGCATCCTGCCCGGGCCGGTGTGGGTGCGCTTCCTCATCCTCCTGGTGCTGCTGGCGGCCATCCTCTTCTCGCTCGTCACCTGGGTCTTCCCCTGGGTCGACTCCATCGTCAACACCCAGGAAGTCACGGTGCATCAGTGATACGCGTCCTCGTCATCGACAACTACGACAGCTTCGTCTACACCCTCAACGGGTACCTGCAGCAGCTCGGCGCCGAGACCGTCGTCATGCGCAACGACGACCACGCCGAGGCCGACATGGCCGGCGTGATCTCGGAGTACGACGCGGTGCTGGTGTCGCCCGGGCCGGGCAAGCCGTCCGAGGCCGGCGTCTCGATCCCCACGGTCACCGCCGCCCTCGCCTCCGGCACCCCGCTGCTCGGGGTCTGCCTCGGGCACCAGGCCATCGCGGAGGCGTTCGGGGCGACGGTGACCAACGCGGAGGAGCTCATGCACGGCAAGACGTCGCTGGTCACGCACGACGACGGCGACTTCTACCTGGGCGTCCCGCAGCCGTTCACGGCCACCCGCTACCACTCGCTGGCCGTCGTCGACGGCACCGTCCCGTCGGATCTCGTGGTCACGTCGCGGACGGAGGGCGGGGTCATCATGGGCCTCCGCCACGAGGCGGCGCCCATCGTCGGCGTGCAGTTCCACCCGGAGTCCGTCCTCACGGAGGGCGGCTACCGCATGCTCGGCAACTGGCTCGAGGGTGCCGGTCTCGTGGGCGCCCGGGACACGTCGTCCCGGCTGTCGCCGCTCGTCCGCGTCGCCTGACGGCCGCGGGCGGCTCCCCGGAGATCGGTTCTCGGGGATCAGCCTCGGGCGGTCGTCGGCGTGGGGGTCGGGCTCGGCGAGGGCGCCGGGGTGCTGCGCGGAGCGCCCGTGCAGTAGGTGAGCGCGACCGTGGACCGCTGCGCCACGTCACCCGGGGGCACGGACTGCTGGCTCACCGGGGATCCGTCGGCTCGCCCGCAGGAGGGGTCCCGGCGCGTGGTGACCACCAGCTCCGACGACTCCAGCAGCTTCTGCGCGTCCGCCAGCGGCTGGCCGAGCACGTCCGGCAGGGCGACCCGGCCGTTCGAGAGGATCAGCTTGACCGCCGATCCCTCGTCGACCTGCTCGGTGCCCGCCGGCTCCGTCCGGAGGACCACGCCGTCCGGGACCGTGGGTGACGACTCGCGCACGACCTCGCCCACCGTGAGGCCCGCCGTCTCGAGGTTCGCCGTCGCCGTGCCCTCGTCCATGTTCGCGAGGTTGGGCACCTGCACCTCGGGAGGACCGGACGACACGAACACGTCGATCTCGGTCTTCGAGGCGACGTTCTCGCCCGGGTCGGGGTTCGTGCGCAGCACGAGGCCCTCCTCGACCGTGGTGCTCGCCTCGTCGCGCTGGAGGGGGACGAGGTCGGCCTCCTCGAGGGCCGCGGCGGCGCTGGCGTAGGTGGATCCGGCGACGTCCGGGACGGTGGGGCTGATGTCGGGCGGCCCGATGGCGCTGAGGTTCGTGACCCAGATGACGACGGCGATGAGGATCACGACGACGACGGTGACGCCCGCCCAGATCCACGGCACCGGCGGACGGCTCTGCGTGCGGACCGTGCGGTCGTCGTCGACGCCGAGCTGGCGGAGTGCCTGCTGCGAGGACGACGGGCCGGCGGGGGACCCGAAGAGCGTCGCGCCCACGTCGTTGGTCGGTGCCTCGCGCGGTGCGAGCGTGCCCTCGGCGGCGCGGTCGAGGTCGGTGCGGAACTCGCCGGCGGTCTGGAAGCGGGCGTACCGGTCCTTCGCCATGGCCTGCAGGACGACCTGATCGAGCTGCGGGGACACGTGCTCCTGCACGGTGCCGGGGGCGACGGGGGTCTCGCTGACGTGCTGGTAGGCGACGGCCACCGCGGTGTCCGCCCGGAAGGGCGCCTGACCGGTGAGCATCTCGAAGAGGACGACGCCCGCCGAGTACAGGTCCGTGCGCGCGTCGACCGACTCGCCCTTGGCCTGCTCGGGGGAGAAGTAGCGGGCGGTGCCGAGGATGGCGGTGGTCTGCGCGATGGTCGCGGAGGTGTCGGAGACGGCCCGCGCGATGCCGAAGTCCATGACCTTGGCCTGGCCGGCCGGGGTGATCATGATGTTCCCCGGCTTGATGTCGCGGTGCACGACGCCGGCGCGGTGCGAGTACTCCAGCGCGGTGAGGACCTGGCGCAAGATGCGGACGGCCTCGTCGGGGTCGAGTGGGCCGTCGGTGATGAGGTCCTTGAGGAGACGGCCCTCGACCCGCTCCATGACGATGAACGGCACGGTGTGGCTGCCGCCGTCCTGGTCGGTCACGACGTCCTCGCCGGCGTCGAAGACGCGGACGATGGTGGGGTGCGACATGCGCGCCGCCGCCTGCGCCTCCTGGCGGAAGCGGCTGCGGAAGGCGGGGTCCTCGGCGAGACCGCGTCGGAGCACCTTGACCGCCACGCGGCGACCGAGGCGGGAGTCGACGCCCTCGAAGACGTCCGCCATGCCCCCGCGGCCCAGCAGCGCCCCGATCTCGTAACGGCCGCCCAGAACACGCGCGTCGGTCACGGACTGCCTCTCGTCGGGATCGGGTTCAGGACGGGGATGAGCTTACCCGGGGTCCGCTGGGGATCCCGGCGGCTCCCCGCGCACGCGGGAGGGCTGCCGGCGCGCGGCCGACAGCCCGGTGCGTCGCGCGTCAGGGACGGGGGCGGGAGCTGGACACGAGCGAGCGCTCGTCGGAGCCGGGGGCCGGGCTCGGTGCCGAGCCGGTCGTGCCGCCGTCTCCGCCTCCCGTGCCGCCTCCGGTCCCGCCTCCCGTGCCGCCGGATCCGCCGGGGGCGTCCTCGACCGTGACGGTGACCGTGCTGCTGTACGGCGACTCGTTCGTGCCGCAGATGGCGAGGTACTTGACGGTGAAGGTGCCCGGGGTCGAGCCCGCCGTGATCTCGCCCGAGGTGGTCTGGGCGTTGGTCGGGTTGGTGCTGCCGCCCCACGTGCCCGTGGCACCGTTCGAGACGGAGTCGGTCTGCACCTGGTAGCCGTTGAGGGTCTGGCCCGCGGGGCACGAGTAGGCGGGCCAGGAGACGTCGACCGCCTGGCCGGCCCGGACCGTCGTGGGCTCCACGGTGGGGGTCCCGGGCGCGGCCGTGGGCAGGGTCGGCGCGCCGTATGCCGTGATCTGGATGGTGGCGCCCTTCGCGACGCTGCCGGTGGGGGTGATCGCGGTGACGCGGCCCTCCTCCTCGCCGGACGGCGCGGCGCCGCCGGTGACGACCGTCACCTTGAGGCCGAGGTCGGTGAGGTCGGCGGAGACCTCCGCCTGGTCGCGTCCGAGGTAGTCGTCGCGGTTGACCTGGACGGTGCTCGCGGTGGGCGACGGGGTGGGCGTCGGCGTCTCGGACGGGGTGGGACTCGGGCTCGCGCTGGTCTCGGCGGGTGCGGGAGCCGCGTCGTCGCGGTCCTGGCTCGCGACGTAGGCCGCGACGCCGGCGGCGATGGCGCCGAGGACGAGGAGGGCGACGACGACGAAGATCCAGATGGCGCGCTTCCGGGCCCGAGGCTGCTCGGGCTCCTCGTCGTCCTCGTCGTCGAAGACGAGGGGGGACGCGGCGCCGGCCGGCGCGGAGGACAGGATGGTGGTCGCGCCCGTGTCCGCCGCGCGGCGGCCCGACGGCATGAGCTGGGTGGCCTGCGTGGGCGTGCCCGGGTCGGCCAGCGCGGCGGCGCCGGCGACGGCCGCGACCGCGATGGTGGCGGTGGCCACGTCGCCGCGGCGGAGCGCCTGCGCGGCGCGCGCGAGGTGCGCGGCGCTCTGCGGACGGTCGGCCGGCTTCTTCGCGATGCAGGACATGACGAGGTTGCGGACGGGCTCGGCCACGGTGACCGGGAGCTCGGGCGGCTGCTCGTTGATCTGCGCCATCGCGATGGCGACCTGCGACTCGCCCGTGAAGGGACGGCGCCCGGCCAGGCACTCGTACGTGACGATGCCCATCGAGTAGACGTCCGTCGACGGCGAGGCGGGGTGCCCGCTCGCCTGCTCGGGGGACAGGTACTGCACGGTGCCCATGACCTGGCCCGTGGCGGTGAGCGGCACCTGGTCGGCGATGCGCGCGATGCCGAAGTCGGTGATCTTCACCCGGCCGTCGGGCGTGATGAGCAGGTTCCCCGGCTTGATGTCGCGGTGCACGAGACCGGCCTGATGGGCCGCGTGGAGCGCCAGCGCGGTCTGGGCGATGATGTCGAGGACCTTGTCGGTCGAGAGCACGCGCTCCCGCTCGAGGATGGTCGAGAGGGCCTCCCCGGGGACCAGCTCCATCACGAGGAACGCGCTGCCGTCCTCCTCGCCGTAGTCGAAGACGTTCGCGATGCCCTCGTGGTTCACGAGCGCGGCGTGCCGGGCCTCGGCGCGGAAGCGCTCGAGGAAGCCGGGGTCGCCGAGGTACTCGTCCTTGAGGATCTTGATGGCGACCTTGCGCCCGATGACGAGGTCGGTGGCCTCCCACACCTCGCCCATGCCGCCGATGGCGATGCGATCGCCCAGCTGGTAACGCCCTCCGAAGGTCAGTCCGCTCGTGGGTCTCATCTGTCCAGCACCGCCTCAATCACTCTCTTCGCCACCGGCGCGGCGAGGGTGTTCCCCGAGCCCGATCGTCCTCGTCCGCCGCCGTCCTCCACCAGGACCGCGACCGCCACCTGCGGCGACTCCGCCGGCGCGAAGCCGGTGAACCACAGCGTGTAGGGGTCGTCCGCGCCGTTCTGGGCGGTGCCCGTCTTGCCGGCCACGTCGACGCCCCCGATTCTCGCATTCGTGGCGACGCCGCTCTCGACGTTGTCGATCATCATCCGGGTCATCGTGTCGGCGGTCTCCTTCGAGATCGGATCGGCGAAGCGGCGGGGGGTGAAGCCGGAGAGCTCGCTGAGGTCGGGGTTGAGGACGCTGTCGACGACGCTCGGCTGCATGACGTCGCCGCCGTTCGCGATGCCCGCGGTGACCATGGCGGTCTGGAGCGGCGTGGCGCGGACGTCGAGCTGGCCGAAGGCCGACTGCGCGGTCTGCGCGTCGTCGAGGTCGGGGGAGAAGACGCTCTTCGCGCTGGCCATGGGGACCTCGATCGACCGCCCGTAGCCGAACGCGTCGGCCATGTCGGCGATCCGCTCCGATCCGAGCGCGATGCCGAGCTGCGCAAACGGGATGTTGCAGCTGAGGCGCAGCGCGGTCGCGAGGCTCACCTCCGGCTCGCTGCCGCAGGCGCCCTCGCCCGCGTTGGTGATGACCGTGCCGGTGCCCGGCAGCGTGAACGTGGCCGGGTTGGGGAGCAGGGAGTCGGGCGTGTAATCGCCGGACTCGATCGCGGCCGCGGTCACGACCAGCTTGAACGTCGACCCGGGCGGGTTGAGGCTGTCGACCGCCCGGTCGATGAGGGGATCCGCGGGGTCGGCCAGCAGCGACGCGTAGCTCTGCTTCACGGCGTCCCGGTCGTGCGACGCGAGCGCGTTCGGGTCGTACCCGGGGGTGGAGACCATCGCGAGGATGCGGCCGGTGGAGGGCTCGATGGCGACGACGGATCCCTGCAACCCGCCGAGCGCGTCGTAGGCCGCCTGCTGCACCACCGGGTCGAGGGTGAGCTCGACCGACGCGCCCTTCGGGGACTGGCCCGTGAACGTGCGGGTGAGGCTGTCGAAGAACTGCGTGCCGCTCGTGCCGCTCAGGACGTCGTTCATCGAGGCCTCGATGCCCGTGGAGCCCTGGCCGAGCGTGTAGTACCCGGTGACCGCGCTGTAGAGGTCGGGCTGCGCGTACGTGCGGAGGAACTCGTACTGGTCGTCCACCGGGACCGAGGAGGCGATGGGGGTGCCGTCGACGAGGATGGCGCCGCGCTCCGCGGAGTAGCTGGCGAGGATGGTGCGGGAGTTCCGGGGATCCGCCTGCAGGGCGGGCGCCGAGACCACCTGGATGATCGACGCCGCGACGAAGAGGGCCACGAACATGGCCAGGACGAACACGGAGACGCGCTTCAGCTCGCGGTTCACGACTCGACCACCAATCGGGGCTGGTTGCGGACGGTGTCGGACAGGCGCAGCAGCAGCGCCGCGATGATCCAGTTGGCGAGCAGCGACGACCCGCCCGCCGCCATGAACGGCGTGGTGAGGCCCGTGAGCGGGATGACCCGCGTGACGCCGCCGATGACGATGAAGACCTGCAGCGCGATGACGAACGACAGGCCGATGCCGAGCAGCTTGCCGAAGTCGTCCTGGCCGGCGAACCCGATGCGGAAGCCGCGCGAGACGAGCAGGAGGTAGAGGGCGAGGATCGCGAAGACGCCCGTGAGGCCCAGCTCCTCGCCGAGGCTCGCGAGGATGAAGTCGCTGTTGGCGAGCGGCGTGAGCTGGGGGCTGCCGCTGCCGAGCCCCTGCCCGAACAGCCCGCCGTCGGCCATGCCGAACAGGCCCGTGACCAGCTGGTAGCTGCCGCCCTGCGCGTCGTAGACGGCCGGGTCGAACGGGTTCAGCCACGCGTCGACGCGGCCCCCGACGTAGCCGAGCGTGCTCGCGCCGTACGCGCCGCCGAGGAAGAGCACGGCGCCGAGCACGACCCAGCCGATGCGTCCGGTGCTGACGTACGTCATGACGATGAAGAGGCCGAAGTAGAGCAGCGACGTGCCGAGGTCGCGCTGGAAGACGAGGACGCTCATCGAGACCGCCCACACCAGGAGGATCGGACCGAGGTCGCGGATGCGCGGGAACCGCATCCCGAGCACCTTGACGCCCACCATCGAGAGGCTGTCGCGCGCGGTGACGAGGTAGCCGGCGAAGAAGACGGCGAGGCAGATCTTCGCGATCTCTCCGGGCTGGAACGAGAACCCGCCGATGTGGATCCACACGCGGGCGCCGTTGATGTTCTGGCCGATGACCGGGAGCATCGGCAGGAGCAGCAGCACGAGGCCCGTGAACATGGCGATGTAGCGGTAGCGCTGCAGGACGCGGTGGTTCTTCAGCAGCACGATGACCGCGAGCGCGCACACGATCGCGAGGCCGGACCAGACGATCTGGCGCACGGCCACGCTGTCCCAGCCGGAGTAGCCGCCCGCGAGGTCGAGGCGGTAGATGGCCGCGAGGCCGAGGCCGTTGAGCACCGTCGCGATGGGCAGGATGAAGGGATCCGCGTCCGGCGCGAGCCAGCGCAGGGCCATGTGCATGCCGAGGACGAGCACCGCGAGGCCCGTGGCGGGCAGGAAGAAGCTCTGGTCGAAGGCGCCGAGCGCGCCGAGCTGCACGAGGTAGAGGGCGCCGCCGTTGATGACGGACGCCAGCACGACCAGCGCGAGCTCGAGGTTGCGGAGGCGGCGCGGCACCCGGATGCGCGGGACCTTGGCGGCGCGCTCGCGGCCGCGTGCGGGCGCGTCCGCCACGCCGGCCCTAGCCACCCGCGGCCTCCTGCAGCCGGTTGACGATCTCCTGCGCGCCCGCGAGCGAGTCGGCGTTGATGGTCTGCTCGACCTGCTGGCGGTAGAACGGCTGGAGGTCGTCGACCCGCACCTCGGTGCGGGCGTAGACGTGGGAGAGCTCGATCGGGCCGATGGTCTGCTGCACGCCGTTGTAGACCGCGACCGTGCCGTCGGCCTCGCCCACGTAGTAGCGCGACTGGGTCCAGCGGTAGCCGAGGACGCAGGCCAGCACGAGGCCCGCGAGGATCAGCGCGACGCCGACGAGCCACGTGACCCGGCGCCGGAGCGCCCGGCGCCGGTCCTCGGCGATGAGGGCCTCGAGGTACTGGTCCGACTCGGGCTCGAACTGCGCGTCGCGAGCGGCCGTGGTGGCGCGCAGCGGGTGCAGGAGGAGCGAGGGGATGCGCACGGCGCGCTTCGACGGCTCGTCGCCGAACGCGATGGGCTGCGACGCGGATCCGACGAGCACGGGCACGGGATCGGGGCGGGACGCGGCGGCGGCGTCGTCCTCGTCGAGGACGTCGACCACCACGACGGTGACGTTGTCGGGGGCGCCGTGGTCGAGCGACTCCTTCACCAGAGCGTCGGCGACGGTCTCGGGCGTGCCCGCGGCCGCGAGGATCTCGGTGATCCGCTCCTCGGTGACGTAGCTGCTGAGGCCGTCGGAGCAGAGGAGCCACCGGTCGCCCGTGTGCGTGTCGAGGACCTGGGTGTCGACCTCCGGAGCCGCGTCGACGTCGCCGAGCACGCGCATGAGGACCGAGCGGCGCGGGTGGACCAGCGCCTCCTCGGGGGTGATGCGCCCGCTGTCGACGAGGCGCTGCACGAAGGTGTGGTCGGCGGACACCTGGCTGAGCTCGCCGCGGCGGAAGAGGTAGATGCGCGAGTCGCCGATGTGGGCGATCGCGACATGGCGGTCGACGCGCGCGAGCGCGCTGACGGTGGTGCCCATGCCCGTGAGCTCGGAGTGCTCGAACACGGTCTCGGCGAGGAGCTGGTTGGCCGCGACGAGGCCCGCCTGGAGGGCGAACTCCGCGTCGTGCGCGGAGGCGTAGGCCTTGTCGGCCTCGACGATGCGGGTGAGGGCCACCGCGGAGGCGACGTCGCCGCCCGCGTGCCCGCCCATCCCGTCGGCGACGACGAAGAGGTTCCGCCCCGCGTAGCCCGAGTCCTGGTTGTTCGACCGGACCTTGCCCACGTGGGAGACGGCAGCGGCCTGCGTCACTGTCGCCACGCCGCTACCGCCTGAGCTCGAAGCTGGTCGCGCCGATGCGGATCGGCGTGTCGAGCGGCACCTGCGTCGGCACGCTCACGCGCTTGCCGTCCAGGAAGGTGCCGTTGGTCGAGTCGAGGTCCTGGATCATCCACTCGTCGTTCCAGAGCAGCAGGCGCGCGTGGTGGGTGGACGTGTAGTCGTCCCGGATCATGAGCCCCGACTCGCTCGAGCGCCCGATGGTGAGCGGCTCCGTGCCGAGGGGGATCTCGGTGCCCGCCTTCGCGCCCGAGGTGATGACCAGGTGCCGCGCGGTGGACGTGGTGGCCTTCGCCCGCGACGGGACGGCACCCGAGTTGGCGCCGGACGGCATGGTCGAGATGGGCGGGGGCTGCTGCGCGGGCTGCGCCGCGCGGGGAGGCGCGGCGGACGCGGACGCCGCGTACGGGGATTGCGGGAACGGGGATCCGCCCGCCGGGCCCGACTCCTCGCGGAGCTTCCGCACGCGTTGGCCGAACAGGTCGGAGCGGAGGGCGTACACGATCCCGAAGACGAAGAGCCACAGCACCGCGAGGAACGCGAGGCGGAGGACGAGGAGGGTCAGCTCGGTCATGACGCTCCCCAGAACCCGTCGTCCCGGCGGGGACGGCCGGCGTCGCGCCCGCGCTCCTCGGCCGCCTGGGGCACGACGCGGAAGGTGATGGCGGTGCGGCCGATGCGGATGACGGACTCCGGCGGGAGGGGCGCCTTCGTGACCGGCGCGCCGTTCAGCTCGGAGCCGTTCGTGGAGCCGAGGTCGCGCACCTGGGCACGGCTCCCGTCCCACGCGATCTCGACGTGGCGGCGCGAGGTGCCCGGGTCGTCGACCGTGATGTCCGCGTCGCTGCCGCGCCCGATGACCGTCCGGCCGACCGCGAGGGGGTGGCGGACGCCGGCGACGTCGACGACGGGCGTCCACGTGACGTTGCCCTCGACGGTGCGGGTGTCGATCTCGAGCACGCCCTCCGAGAGCTGGTCGTCCCGGCGGAAGGCGACCTGCACGACGCCCGCGAACTGGTAGCCCTGGGTGGAGGCGTGGCGCTCGACGGCCTGGCGCAGCTCGTCGGTGAGCGTCGAGCCGATGGACTCCATGCGCTCGTGGTCGGCGCGGGAGACGCGGAGGGTGAACGAGTTCGGGACGAGGATGAGGTCGCGGTCGACGATGGCGGCGTGCGTGTCGAGCTCGCGCCGCAGCTGCGCGACGATCTCCACGGGCTGCAGGCCGGACTTGAAGGTCTTCACGAAGGCGCCGTTGACGGCGCGCTCGAGGCCCTTCTCGAAGTTGTCCAGGATTCCCACGTGTGATCCGTCCTCGCGCGGTCCTTCCGCGGATGAATAGACAGATCGTAGCCAACTCGGGCGACCGGGCCCTGGACACCGGCCCGAGGACGGGTGCGGATCGCCCGCCCCGGACGCGCCCCGGCGGGCACCGCGCCGCCCGTCGCGACCGCGGGGCGTCGCGAGGACGGGCCCCGGTCGTGATAATGTCGTCCGGTTGGCGCGAGTGGCGGAATTGGTAGACGCGCACGGTTCAGGTCCGTGTGTCCGTGAGGACGTGGGGGTTCAAGTCCCCCCTCGCGCACCAGCAGAGCAGAAGGCCCCCGGTTCCCCCGGGGGCCTTCTCGCATGTCCGGGGTCCCCTCGCGGGTCCGGACCGCTCCCGTCAGAGGATCGGCACCCCTCCCGTCACGGGCACGCGTGCTCCGGAGACGTAGCTCGCCTCGTCGCTCGCCAGCATCACGAACACGGGCGCGACCTCGGCCGGCTGACCGGGGCGCCCGATCGGCACCTGCTGGCCGAAGGACGCGACGTCCTCCGCCGGCATGGTGGAGGGGATCAGCGGCGTCCAGATGGGCCCGGGCGCGACGCTGTTCGCGCGGATCCCCTGACCCGCGAGCATCTGCGACAGGGCGCCCACCATGTTCGCGATGCCGGCCTTGGTCGCGCTGTACGCGAGGAGCGACGGCGGCGGGGAGTCGGAGTTCACGGACGTGGTGCCGATGATGGAGGAGCCGGGCCGCATGTGGGGCACGGCGGCCTTCGTCAGGTGGAAGAAGGCGCTGAGGTTCGTCGCGACCGTGCGGTCCCACTCCTCGTCGGGGGTGTCGACGATCGAGTCGCGCGACATCTGGAACGCGGCGTTGCTGACGAGGACGTCCACGCGGCCGAACGCCTCCACCGCCTGCGCGATGACGGCGCGGCAGTGCGCCGGGTCCTGCAGGTCGCCGCGCACGACGACCGCGGTGCGGCCCGCCTCCTCGACCAGGCGCCGGGTGTCGGCCGCGTCCTCGTCCTCCTGTGCGGACAGGTGGTGGATGAGGACGTCGGCGCCCTCGCGGGCGTACGCCAGCGCGACGGCCTTGCCGATGCCGCTGTCGGCCCCGGTGATGACGGCGGCCTTGCCCGCCAGTCGGCCGGAACCGCGGTAGGTCCCCTCGCCGTGGTCGGCCTGCGGGGTGAGGTCGCCCTCGGTGCCGGGGACGTCCTGCTGCTGCTCGGGCTGTGTCATTCCTGCTCCTCTGGTCTCGGTGCCTTCGCGTCCCATCCGACCCGGGGACCGCGGCATCGCCTGGGGGATTGACAGGCGTGCGCGGATCCGCTGCCACGGATCGCGGCCGGAGTGCAAGCCCCGGGACGCGCGGGGAGCCCGCGCGTTGGATGGCGCCATGACGGACAGCCACGAGACCGGGACGACCGCGGACCGCGGGTCGTCGTCGCCCGTGGGCGCGCCGCTCGCGTCGCTCTGGACGCGGGGGAGGCGCCCGCCGCTGCTGCCGCTCGAGGACCAGGTCGTGGTGATCACGGGCGCCTCGAGCGGGATCGGTCTCGTGACCGCGCGCATGGCGGCGGCCCGCGGAGCCGCGGTCGTGCTGGCGGCGCGGGACGGCGCGGCGCTGGACGAGGCGGTGGCGGGCATCGTCGCCGACGGCGGCCGCGCGACCGCGGTCGTGGCCGACGTGGGCGACCCGGCGGACGTCGAGCGCATCGCCGCGACGGCGCTCGCCGAGCACCATCGCTTCGACACGTGGATCAACGACGCGGGCGTCTCCGTGTTCGGGCTCGCCGACCGGGTGCCGCTCGAGGACATGCGCCGGCAGATGGACACCGACTACTGGGGCGTCGTCCACGGCTCGCTGGCGGCCGTCGCGCACCTGCGGTCGCGCAGGGGCTACGGCGGCGCGATCATCACCGTGGGGAGCGTGTTCGGCGACCGGGCCGCACCGCTCCAGTCCACGTACTCCAGCGTCAAGCACGCCGTGCACGGCTGGACCGACGGGCTCCGCATGGACCTGGAGGCGCAGGGCCTGCCCATCTCCGTGACGCTCCTGCACCCAGGCCGCATCGACACGCCCTACGACCTCCACGCGCAGAGCCACGCGGAGCGCCGACCTGCGCACCGCGGCATGATCTACCCGCCCGAGGCCGTCGCGGAGGCCGCCCTGTGGGCAGCGGAGCACCCCACGCGCGACCTGCACATCGGCCTGCAGGCCCGGCTCGGGGCCGTCGCGGGAGGCGTGGCCCCGCGGCTCACGGACCTCGTCATGGAGCGCTGGATGCTGTGGTCGCAGCGGTCCCGACGGCCCGCCCGCCCGCCCGGTGACAGCGGCCTGCACCAGCCGGCACCGCGGCCGGGGGAGCGCGGCCCGCACGAGGGCTGGGTGCGGCGCCGCTCCTACTACCTGCCGGTGCAGGAGCACCGGCGCGGGATCGCCCTGGGCGTCGCCGCCCTCGCGGCCGCGGTCGCCGCATCCCGCACCCTGCCCGCGCGATCCGCGCGGGTCGCCGCCCGCACCACGACCCCGAGGAGATGAGCATGAGGTCCGTCGCCGACCAGACCACCCGCGAGCTGGGGGGCGCTCTCAGCGTCCTCGCCCGCCAGAGGAGCGACCACGTGGAGCTCGACGCGCTGCTCCGGGAGCTGCGCGGCGCGGAGGGCGACCACGAGGCGCTCGTGCTGATGCGCATCCACCGCCTCGTCTTCCCGCACGCCTTCGCCGAGGAGTCCGTCCTGTGGCCGCTCATGCGCCGGGTCCTCGACGACGGGCAGGAGCTGACCCTCGAGGTCGAGCGCGAGCACCAGGAGGTGAACGAGATCGTCACGACGCTGGAGACCCTGCCGTCCGGAGATCCCGGACGCGCACCGCTGCTCGACCGGCTCGTCGAGGTGCTGCAGGAGGACGTGCGCGACGAGGAGGACGAGCTGTTCCCGCGCCTGCAGGAGCGGGTGCGGGTGCGCGACCTCCGCCTGCTCGGCATCGCGTGGGAGGTGGTGCGCCGGACCGCGCCGACGCGCGCGCATCCCGTCGTGTCGCGGCGTCCGCCGGGCAACGCGCTCGCCGCGGTGCCGCTCTCGGTGATCGACCGGACGCGCGACGCCGTCGACCTCCTGCGGCTCCGCGGGCCGGTCGCCTGGCGGCCGGCCCTGGGCACTGCGGGCGACGCTCTCCGACGGGCTGCGCACCGGGTCGAGCACCTGCCGCTGCTCCGCCGAGGGGAGGACGCGTCGACGCGCTTCACGGCCGCAGGCGGCGGCGCCGCCGTGGGCACCTGCGGGGCGGCCGCGGCGACGGCCTGACCGCGCCCCGCGGGGATCCGCGACCGCGGGCGGTCGCCCCGGAGCGCCCGCGGGGACGCGCGGCGGGAGCACGCAGCCGATCGGCGGTCGTGCCCCGCCGATGGGCTGGCGGGTTCGGTCCGGCGGCCGATGACCGGGAGGGCACCCGCTCCGCACACTGGATCGGTGCCGCACCCGACGCTCCCCCCTGCCCTCCGCCCGTCCGCCGTCGACCCCGCGACGCGACCCCCGACTCCTCCCGCTCCGCCGTCGCGGCCGTCCGTCGACCCCGCGGCGGCGGCACCGAGCGCGACGCGCGTCATCCGCCGAGCCCTCGCCCGACACCCGCTGACGGTGCTCGCGGTGCCGGCCGGCAGCCTGTGGATGGGCGTCACGGCCGGCCTCGGCGAGCTGGCGCACCCGGTGGCCACGGCCGTGGCGGTGGCCGTCACGGTGATGGTGCTCGCCTGGTCGGAGAGCCGCATCGGCGTCCTCCGCACCGCGCTCGCGGCGGGCCTCGGATCGCTGGCGCCCGTCGCCGTGGCGTCCCTCCTCCTCGCCGTCGGCGTCGCGCTCGGCGACTGGTACTCCCAGCTGGACGCGGCCGACCGGCTGTGGGCGCCGTCCGTGGTGCTCGTCGCGGTCGTCGCCACCGCCAGCCGCGGGCTCGCGCCCGCCCACCGGGAGGGCCTCCGCGCCGCCGTCCTCGCGGCCGTGCTCGCGGGGCTCCTCGCGGGCGGCCACGGGATCGACCTCACGCGCGGCGTCGCGCTGCTCATCGGCCTCGGGCTCGGGCGGATCCTGGTGCCCCTTTCGGACCGCCCCGCCTGGCACGATCCCGCGGCGTCGAGCGCCCGCGTGGTCGCCGCGACCGTGCTCGGCACGGTCACGCTCAGCTGGTGGATCGCCGCGGTGTCGGGCGACGGGATCGGGGTGCTGTCGTCCATGGGGGCGCTGCTCGACCCCGGCAGCACGGTCGCGGTGCTCTCCGTCCTCATCGTCGCCGTCGCGCTCCTCCTCCGCGGGAGGCGCCTGGGGCTGGTGCTCGGGATCGCGGCGCTGCTCCTCATCACGGGCCTCCTCGCCTGGTACTACACGGTCATCCCGATCGCCGAGGGCTGGTTCGACCTCCCGGCCGCCTCCTGGTCCGACATGGAGATCCCGCTCCTGGTGCTGACCACCTGGCTCGCCCCCGCGGCCGCGCTGGTCGTGCTCGTCGCCCGGCGCCGGTCGTTCCGCGCGCGCGCCGACGTCGCCGACCGGGCCGCCGACCGCGAGCGGGTGCTCGCCCAGCTGGTGGCCTCGGACGCCGGATCCCTCGGCTTCATGGGCACCTGGTCCGGCAGCAGCCACTGGTTCGCGGCGGACGAGCCCGGGTCGGACGCCCGGGGCGCGGTCGCGTACCGCGCCGCGCACGGCGTGGCCATCACGGTGTCGGACCCCCTGGCCACCGCGGCGGACGCGCCCGCCACCATCCGCGCCTTCGCCCGCCACTGCTCCGCGCGCGGGCTCGTCCCGGCCTTCTACAGCATCCACTCGGACCACCTGCCGGTCTTCGCCGAGCTCGGCTGGAGCGTCACGCCGGTCGCCGAGGAGGCCGTCATCGACCTCGCCGGCTTCTCGACCTCCGGCAAGCGGCGGCAGGACCTGCGCACGGCCGTGAACCGGGCCGCGCGGGACGGCGTCGAGGCCGTGTGGGGCAGCTACCGGACGCTCCCCGAGGCCCTCCGCCGCGCGGTCGACGCCCTGAGCGGCCACTGGGCCGACGCGAAGGCGCTGCCGGAGATGGGGTTCACGCTCGGCGGGCTCCGCGAGCTCGACGACCCGGAGGTCCGGGTCCTGCTCGCGGTCGACGCGTCCGGCCGCGTGCACGGCGTCACCAGCTGGCTGCCCGAGCACCGGGACGGGGTCCTCGTCGGCCGCACCCTCGACGTGATGCGCCGCGGCGCCGACCCGATGCCGGGCGTGATGGAGTTCCTCATCACCACCGCCGCGCGCGCCTTCCAGGAGGAGGGGCTCGCGACGCTGAGCCTGTCCGGCACGCCGCTCGCGGGCGTGGGGACGACGTGCGGGCGCGGCCCCGCGGACCGCCTCGTCGCCCGCCTGCTGACGGCGACCGGCCGGGTCCTCGAGCCCTCCTACGGCTTCACCTCGCTGCTCCGCTTCAAGGCCAAGTTCGACCCGCGCTACGAGACGCTCTGGCTCGCCTGCCCCACGGCGGCGGACCTCGCGCCGATCGGGCGCGCGCTCACGGCCGCCTACGTCCCGACCCTCCGGATCCGCCACCTCGCGGGCGCGGTCCGGGCCGCGCTGGCCGAGGGACGCGCCGTCCGCCGGGCGACGCGGTCGGCGGCCCGCGGGGCCCGGCGCGCTAGCCTCGGCCTCGCGGGCGACCGCGGCGTCGCGACCGGCGCCGCTGCCGGATCCGCCGGCGGGAGGCGCGACGCGTGAGCACGGGATCGGGAGCGGGGCTCGACCCCGCCGCCGCGACGGGATCCGTCGTGAGCGTCGTCGTGGTCGACGACGAGTCGCTCGTCCGCTCCGGCATCGCGATGGTCCTGGGAGCGTCCCCCCGCATCGCGGTGCGCGCGGCCGTCTCGAGCGGCACCGCGGTCGCGACCGTGCGGGAGCACGCGCCGGACGTCGTCCTCCTCGACATCCGCATGCCCGCTCCCGACGGCCTCACGATCCTCGCGGAGCTCATGGCCGAGCCCCGCCCGCCCGTCGTGGCCATGCTCACCACGTTCGACACCGACGACCAGGTGCTGGAGGCGCTGCACCGGGGGGCGTCCGGCTTCCTGCTGAAGGACACGGATCCGGAGCAGCTCGCCCGGCACGTGCTCACGCTCGCGGCCGGCGGCATCGTGCTCGCGCCCGGCCTCCGGCCCGGCCGCCTCTTCCGCTCCGTCGAGGACGAGGCCGAGCGGGCGCGCGTCGCCCGGCTCGGCGACCGCGAGGTGACGGTCCTGCGGGCGCTCGCCCGCGGCCTGTCCAACGCCGAGATCGGCGCCGAGTGCGGGCTCACGCTCGGCACGGTGAAGGAGACGGTCAGCTCGATCGTCCAGGCGCTCGGCGTCGGATCGCGCGTCGAGGCGGCCGTGGTCGCCGACCGCGCCGGCCTCGTGCCCCGGCGGTGACCACCCGATGCGCGTGAGGGCGGGCGCGGACGGTGCCGACGCCGACGCCGGCCCCGACGCCTCCGCGGACGACGACGGGACGGCTCGTCGCGCCACGGCGACCGAGCGCCTCCGGGCGTTCCTCGTCGACCTGCTGCTCGCGGGCATCGCCGCCGGCGCCTCGCTGACGTTCCTCGCCGATCCCGAGACGCCGTGGGACGCCGTCGCCGGTGCGGTCGCCTGCTTCGGCCTGCTCCTGCGCCGCCGATGGCCGTGGCTCAGCGTCCTGCTCGCGGTCCCGGCCGTCTACATCGGCATCGCCTACGTGCCCGTGCTGGTCGGCCTCTTCGACCTGGGCCTCGCGCGGACGCCGCGCTGGCGCGTCGTCGCCCTGACCGCGCTCGTCATCGCCGCGGACCTGCTGCCCTTCGGGACGCCGGCGGACCTGCAGGCGGTGGTGGAGCCGCTGGTCGACGCGACCATCTACACGATCGGACCGCTGCTCCTCGGCGCGTTCCTGCGGCAGCGGCGGGATGCGGCGGCGCAGCTCGCGGAGCTGCGGGAGGCCCACACCCTCGGCCAGCGTCAGGCCGCGCAGGTCGCGCTGGCCCGGGAGCGCGCGGTGCTGGCGCGGGAGATGCACGACGTCGTGTCGCACCAGGTGAGCCTCATCGCCGTGCAGGCCGGAGCGCTGCAGGTGGGCGCCGCCGACGAGCGCTCCCGCGGGGTCGCGCGCACCATCCGCGCCCTCAGTGCTGTCACGCTGGAGGAGCTGCGCGGCATGGTGGAGCTGCTCCGGGCCGCGGGCGGGGACCGGCGCGAGCTCGCGCCGCAGCCGACGCTCGACGACGTCCCGGCGCTCGTGGCGGCGAGCGGCATGCGGGTGGACGTCGACCTCGACCTCCCCGCCGACCTGCCCGCCGCCGGCCAGCGCGCGGTCTACCGCACGGTGCAGGAGGGCCTGACGAACGCGCGGAAGCACGCGACCGGCGCGGCGGTGCGCGTCACGGGACGGCTCGAGGCCGGATCCGTGGTGGTGGAGGTGGAGGCCGGGCGCGCGACGATGCCGCTCCTCGACCTGCCCAGCGGGCGCCACGGACTGACCGGCCTGCGCGAGCGCGCGCAGCTGCTCGGCGGGGGGCTCACGGCCGAGCTGCGCCCCGACGGATCGCACCTGCTGCGGCTGCGCTTCCCGCTCTGACGCCCGAGGTCGTGGTGGCGGGTGGCGCGGCTCAGCCCTGCCGGGCCTTGTTGCGCGGGGTCAGCTTGTTGATGACGAAGACGCGGCCGCGGCGGCGCACGACCTGCGCGCCGGGGAGCTTCTTGAGGGCCTTGAGCGAGTTGCGCACCTTCATGGTGGTCCTTTCCTGAGAACAGTTCTCAATAGAATAGCGCCATGCCCGCTCCTCGCCGACCCCTGCCCGTGCACGCACCGCCGCCGTCGGGCGTCGTGCTGGTGGTGGGGGAGGGATCCGGCCTCCGCTCCGTGCTGCGGGACGCGGTCGACGACGCGTCGGCGTCGCTGCTCGTGCTGCCGCCCGAGGAGGCGGATCCGGTCGAGCCGATCGCGCGCTTCCTCGACGGCCTCGCCGAGCGCGGCCCGGGCGCCGAGGCCGTGGTCGGGATCCCCGCGACCGCCGACGCGCGCGCGACCGGCATGGGGCTCGACCAGCTGCTCCGCCGCGAGCACGGGCTGCGACGCGCCCTCGGCGGGCCGGGATCCGGCTTCGGGCTCCGTCACATCGTCTCGGTCGTGCCCGCCGACCGGCTGCACGCGACGGCGTCCGGCCGCGTCGACGACGCGTTCGAGGAGGCGGAGACGCTCGTGGACCTCGTGGAGTACGCCACCGTCGTGGTGCTGACCGGGATGGCGCGGGTGCCCGTCGAGGCCCGCGGGACCCTGCTCGCGCTCGTCCGCCGGCTCGCCCCCCGCGCCGCCGTGCTGGATGCGCGCCGGCCCCTCGCGCTCGGGCGGCTGCCGCGCTGGGGCGACGTCGCGGGGCTCGCGGCGTCGGCCGGGTGGATGCGCGAGCTCACGGCCGCGGACCGTGCCCTCCGCCCCGCCGACGTCGATCGGCGGGACGGGCCCGTCGGATCCGTCGTCGTCGGCGATCCGCGGCCGCTGCACCCCGGGCGGCTCGCCCGGGCGGTGGAGGAGGAGCTGCGGCCCGACCGCGCGGGGCTGGTGCTCCGCTCGAAGGGGTTCGTGGCGCTGGCGTCACGGCCGGGCGAGGTGGGGGGCTGGTCGAGCGTGGGGTCGATGCTGACGCTCCAGCCGACCGGGATCGACCCGTGGCAGGAGCACGCGCCGCGCGGCACCGGGATCGCGTTCTTCGGGGTGGGGCTCCGACCCGACGTCCTGCGGCGGGCGATCGGGCGGGCGGTGCTCACGGGGGAGGAGCTGGCGGCGGGGCCGGCGGAGTGGTCCGGGTACGCGGATCCGTTCCCCCGGGTGGACGCGGACTGAGCGCGGCGCGCCCGGACGCCGGGGAGCGTGACGGTCCGCCGAGAGGGGCGTCGAGGCCCTGGGCACTGCTCGGCACCCGGCGTTCAGTGGGGAGGTGAAGCAGAACCGCACCGCAGAGGGCACCACCCGCACGACCGCCACGACCACCGCCGAGGCCCCGGACGACGAGGCGGCGGTCGCCGAGGATCCCGCCATCGTCCCGCCGCCGGAGCCCGGTCCCTACCCCGAGGACGCGCTCCGCGTCGCCCGCGATGCCTTCGGCTGGGACGCGCTGCACGACGGACAGGTGCGCACCATCGGACCGCTCGTGCGCGGCCGCGACGCGCTCGTCGTGATGCCCACGGGCTACGGCAAGTCCGCCATCTACCAGGTCGCCACCGTGCTCATGGACGGCCTCACGGTCGTCGTCTCGCCCCTCATCGCGCTGCAGGCCGACCAGGTGCAGAACCTCGAGGAGGCGCCCGCCGCGCCGCCCGCGCGCGTGATCAACGGCACCGTCCGCGGGAAGGCCCTCGACGAGGCGTGGGCGACCGTGGAGGAGCCCGGCGCCCGGATCGTGTTCCTCACCCCCGAGCAGCTGGCCCGCGACGAGGTCGTGGAGCGGCTGGTGCGGCGCGGGGTGTCGCTCGTGGTCATCGACGAGGCGCACTGCGTGGCGTCCTGGGGCCACGACTTCCGTCCCGACTACCTGGGGCTCGGCGGCGTGATCGACGCGCTCGGGCACCCGCCGACCGTCGCGATGACCGCGACCGGGTCGACGCCCGTGCGCACCGAGATCGAGGAGCGCCTGGGCCTCCGGGACCCGTTCGTGCTGTCGTCGGGCTTCGACCGCCCGAACATCCGGCTCGAGGTCCGGCGGCACACGGAGGAGTCCGAGAAGCGCCGCGCGATCGTCGAGCACGTGCGGGAGCAGACCCAGCCGGGCCTCGTCTACGTGGCCACGCGCAAGGACGCGGAGCAGTACGCCGAGGAGATCCGGGCGAAGGGCCTGCGCACCGACGCGTACCACGCGGGCCTGCCGGCCGCCGAGCGCGAGCGGGTGCAGACCGCCTTCCACGAGGACGACGTCGACGTCGTGGTGGCCACGAGCGCGTTCGGCATGGGCATCGACAAGCCGACCGTCCGGTACGTGGTGCACGCGGCGCCGCCCGAGTCGGTGGACGCGTACTACCAGGAGGTCGGACGCGCGGGGCGCGACGGGGAGCCCGCCGTGGGGATCCTCCACTACCGCGCCGAGGACCTCGGCCTCCGCCGCTTCTTCGCGGCACGCACGCCCCGGCCCGCGAGCCTCCGCGACGTCTACGCGGCGGTCGCGGTGGCCGGCGCCGACGGTCCGGTGCGCCCGGCCGCGGTCGCGGAGCGCGCCGGCATGTCACCGCGGACGGTCGGCGGCGTGCTCAACCTGCTCGTGGACGCGGGGGTCCTCGGATCCGACCGGGAGGGCGCGGTCGTGACGGAGGAGCTCGACCCCCGCGAGGCCGCCGCGCGTGCGAAGGAGGTCGCGGAGGAGCGCGAGCGCATCGAGGTCTCGCGCCTGGAGATGATGCGCGGCTACGCGGAGACGCAGCAGTGCCGCCGCCAGTACCTGCTCGGCTACTTCGGCGAGGAGTCCCCGGAGCGCTGCGGCAACTGCGACGCGTGCGACCGGCTCGCGGACGACGACGCGCACGACGCGGCGATGGAGGCGGCCGAGGGCGCCGCTCCCGGCGCCGACGCCGCGGATCCCGCCGGGGACGGACCGTCCGACGACCCGTTCCCCGCGCAGTCGGCCGTGACCCACGCGGAGTGGGGCCCCGGCACCGTCATGAGCACCGAGGACGACCGGATCACCGTGTTCTTCGAGAAGGAGGGCTACCGCGTGCTGTCGCTCAGGCTCGTGCGGGACGGGGATCTCCTGCAGCCGGCGTGACGCGCGACCGCTCGGCCGCGCCGACGGCCGCGCCCGCCCCGGCGGCGGCCCGCTCGGCCGCGTCGTGGTCGAGCCGCACCTCGCGACCGGTCGCGGCCGACTCGTAGACGGCCTCGAGGATGCGCGTGAGGTGCAGGCCGTGCGTCGCCGGCGCCGTGGACGCGCCCTCTCCGCGCACCATGCGCACGAACGCGTCGATCTCCGCCTGGAAGCCCTCCTCGAGGTCGAACGACAGCGCGTCGATGTTGGGTCGCAGCTCCACCACCGTGTCGTGCAGCTCCGTCGTGATCCGGAGCTCGGGCTCGAGCGTCGCCCCGCCGCGCTCGCCGAATACCTCGAACGACAGGTCGTCGCGCCCGTGCACGGAGTAGGAGGTCTCGATCGAGAGCACCGCGCCGTCCGCGAAGCGCACGAGCGCGCCCGCCAGGTCCTCGACGGGGTCGGTCGACGGCACCTGGTCGGCGCTGAGGTAGCGCGTCAGTCCGCGGATGTTCGTCCGGCCGCCGAGCTTCCGGAACGTGTACCCGGTCACCGCGACGGGCTCGGGGAAGTCCATGAGATACAGGGCCATGTCGATGAGGTGCACGCCGAGGTCGACGAGCGGACCTCCGCCGGAGATCGACCGGTCGGAGAACCAGCCGCCCGGATCGCCCGCCTGCCGGAGGAAGACCGCCTTCGCGTAGTAGATCGGCCCGAGGTCGCCCGCGTCGACGAAGCGCTTGAGGGTGACCGCGTTGGAGGAGTGGCGGCGCACGTAGCCGACCTGCACGGATCCGCTGCTCGCCGCCTCCGCGCGGACGATCGCCTCCGCCTGCGCGACGGTCAGGGCCATCGGCTTCTCGAGGAGCACGCTCTTGCCGGCCTCGAGCGCGGCGACGGCGATCTCCGCGTGCGTGTCGTTGCGCGTGCAGACGCTGACGGCGTCGATGCCGGGGGAGGCGAGGAGCTCCCGGTGGTCGGTCGCGACGAGGGTCGCGCCGGCCTCGGCGGCGCGTGCGGCCGCCCGGTCGGCGTCGACGTCGCAGATGCCCGCGACCACGACGTCCGGGTTCTGCGCGTAGGCCGCGAGGTGCAGGCCCGCGATGGTGCCGGCGCCGATGACGCCGATGCGCACGGGACCCCTCATCGGACGGCCTCCGCGGCGAGGCGCTGCGCGGCGGCGAGGCCCGCGGCGAAGCCCGTGAGCGGGTCCTCGAGCCCCTCGTACTCGATCGACACCGGCCCGTCGAAGCCGGATGCCGCGACGAGCCCGAGGAGGCGGCCGATGGGCAGGTCGCCCGAGCCGACGACCGCGCCGCGGATGCCGCGGCCGCCGAGCGTCGTCATCCACGTGTCGTCGGGCGGCACGTCGCGCACGTCGAAGTCCTTGAGGTGCACCACGGCGGCGTGGGGGAGGAGGCGCGGGACGGCGGCCTCGGGATCCTCGTCGACGCACAGGGAGTTGCCGACGTCGAGCGTGACGCGGAAGCCCGGCCGGTCGACGGCCTCGACGAGCCGGAGGACGCGGTCGCTCGCGTTCATGCTCATGCCGTGGTTCTCCACGGTGGTGGCGATGCCGAGCGTGGCGGCGTGGTCCGACAGCGCCCGGCAGACGGGCACGATGGTCGCGAACGCGCGCTCGAAGGCGTCGTCGTCGGCCTCCCGCCACGGCCAGGCGAACACGTCGTGGCGCAGCAGCGGGATCCCCAGCTCGTGCGCGACCCGCAGGTGTGCGTGCAGGCGGGCGACCTGGGCGTCGAGGTCGGGGTCGAGCAGGTCGGCGCCGACCGCGTAGTTCGCGAGCTCCACCCCGCGGGCGTCGGCGCGGTCCCGGATGGCGGCGACGAGGCCCGGGTCGTCGACGAGCTCGCTGCCGAGCCCCGCGATGGAGATCTCCAGGTGGCTGGCGTCGGAGTCGGCGACGAGGTCGATCACGTCGGGGACGGTCATGGTGCCGGCCTCCAGGGCCGGGGCGAACGTGTAGGAGCTGACGCCGATGCGCATGTGCGGCCTTCCGGATCCCGCGGCCGAGCGGCCGACGTGACCCACGGTAGGCGGGCGCCGTCCGCGGGCGGTTCGGACGCGACCGGTTCGACGGAGACGTAACCACCTCCCGGCGGACGGGGGAACGGCGGGGGTGGGCGCGACCCCGGCCGCCCGTGCTTCCATGGGCGCATGCCCCGACCCTCCGACCCGTCCCCCCGTCGACGCGTGGCCGTGGAGGTCGCGGTCCAGGACGCCGCGTCCGCGCGCACCGCGGCATCCGCCGGCGCCGACCGGGTCGAGCTGTGCTCCGCGCTCGCGACGACGGGCGGCGTGACCCCGAGCATCGGGCTCGTGGAGGCGGCGGTGGCCGTGGGGCTGCCCGTCCACGTCCTCGTGCGCCCGCGCCCCGGCGGGTTCGTGCACGACGCCGACGAGCGCGCGGTCATGCTGCGCGACGTCCGGGCGGCGCTCGCCGCGGGGGCGGCGGGCATCGTCTCCGGCGGGCTCACGGACGACGGGCGCGTCGACGCGGACCTGGTCGCCCGCCTGGTCGACGCCGCGGGCGGCGCCGTCGTCACCTTCCACCGCGCGATCGACGCGGTCGAGGACCGGCGGGCCGCGCTCGACGTGCTCCTCGCGGCGGGGGTCGGCCGCGTGCTCACGTCCGGCGGCGCCGCACGGGCGGGCGACGGGCTGCCGGCCCTCGCGGAGCTCGTGGCTCGGGCGGACGGGCGGATCGAGGTCCAGGCCGGCGGTGGCGTCACGGTCGAGGCGATCCCCGCGCTGGTGGCCGCGGGCGTCGACTCCGTGCACCTCTCCGCGCGGCGGCGCGTGGCCGCGTCCCGCGTCGGGCCCGGCGGCGGGGAGGCCGCGCACGACGTGACGGACGGGGACCTCGTGGCGGCGGCCGTACGGGCGGCGCGCGCGCTGTGACCGGCGCCGCCACCGGCGTCGTGCCGTGGCTCGAGCGCCACCAGGTCGCCCTCTACCTCGCCGCGATCGCCGTCGGCGCCGGCATCGGGCTCACGGTCCCCGGCGCCCATCACCTCGAGGCCGCCATCGAGCCGGTGCTCGCGCTGCTGCTGTTCGCGACCTTCCTCGGCGTCCCGTTCGCCGCCATGGGACGCGCGCTCCGCGACGTCCGGTTCCTGGCCGCGGTCGTGGTGGCGGACTTCGTCGTCGTGCCGCTGATCGCGTACGGCCTGTCCCGATTCGTGGCCGACGACCCCGCGCTGCTGTTCGGGGTGCTCCTGGTGCTGCTGACCCCGTGCATCGACTACGTCATCGTCTTCGCCGGGCTCGCCGGCGGCGCCGCCGACCGGCTCCTCGCCGCGGCGCCGCTGCTGATGCTCGCCCAGATCCTCCTCCTGCCGGCGTACCTGCTCCTGTTCATCGGACCGGAGGGCGTCGCCGTGGTGGAGGTCGGGCCGTTCGCCCGCGCGTTCGTGGTGCTCATCGTCCTCCCGCTGACCGCGGCGGCGATCGTGCAGGGCATCGCCCGCCGTGGCCACCCGACGGGACGTGTCATCGAACGGTCGATGCTCGCGGCGATGGTCCCGCTCATGATGGCCACGCTCCTCACCGTCGTCGCGTCCCAGGCGGCCGCCGTCGGCGCCGCGGCCGGCCGGCTGCTGATCCTGGTCCCGATCTACGTCGGGTTCCTCCTCCTCGCGACCCTCGCCGGCATCGGCCTGGGGCGGCTGTTCCGGCTCGACGTGCCGGCGACGCGGGCGCTCGTGTTCAGCGGAGCGACCCGCAACTCCCTCGTCGTGCTGCCGCTCGCCCTGGCGCTGCCGGCGTCTCTCGCGCTGGCCCCGGTGGTCGTCGTCACCCAGACCCTCGTCGAGCTCGTCGGCATGGTGGTCCTCGTCCGGGTGATGCCGCGCCTCGTCCCGTCGACCGTCGCCGGGGATCCGCGCGACGCCGTCGGCTGAGCCGGCTCGCGGGTCCGCCCCGCACGGCGCCGCGCCGCCGCCGCGCAGTCGCCGCCGCGCGGACGACGATGCGGCCGGCACCGTGGAGGTGCCGGCCGCGTCATGCCGTGATGTCCCTGTCGGACGCGGGACCGCGAGGTCCCCGCGGGCGAGGTCAGTAGGCGGCCCGGGGCGGCCGCGCGTCGTGCACGGACCACCGGACGGACCTCGCCGGGTCGATCGCTCCCTTCGAGCCGATGAAGTGGAGCTCGTCCGTGCACTCGCCGTCGCCGTAGCTGAACGCCTCGTACGACTGGCCCTGCCGCAGCAGGATCCTGTTGACCACGTAGCCGTTCGTGAGCCGCGTGGCGTTGGGGCCCGCGCCGACGATCAGGGGCACGCAGACGCTGTTGCTCCCGCCATCCGTGACCAGGACGGAGAGGACGTCGCTGGACGCCCCGGTGTGGCGGGTCTGGATGTCGATGGACCTCAGCGCGCCGCTGGCGTCGGCGGGGGCGGTGCCGGCGGCGAGGAGGGCTCCGCTGATGAGGAGCGTGGCGACGACGGCGCCGCGGCTGGTCCTGCGGGGATGGATCCTGGGCATGGCTCTCTCCTGTCGGAAGGGGGGGGTGGCGCGGGGAGGGACGGTGCTCGCGCGAGCCGATCGCGGGGGATCGCGCGGCACAGGAGTCTGCGCCGACACGACGGCACGTCCGGCACGATGTCCCCAGCCGGCGGGCCGGAGCGCCGGGCCGGGCCGTCGCCCGCGGCCGCACCCTGCGAGGGTGGGAGCATGCCCGCACCCGGATCCGCCCCGCACGACCCTGCACGCGACCCCGCCCACGACCCCGCCCACGCGCTCGACCTCGAGCGGATGCTCGCGGGCGTCGCGGAGGAGGACGGCGGCGCGGTCGACGACAGCATCCCGCAGCTGGCCGACGCGGATCCCGGGCTCGCGGGCATCGCGCTCGTCACGCCCGACGGCCGCACGCACCGCGCCGGGGACAGCGCGCACCCGTTCTCCGTCCAGTCGGCGGTGAAGCCGTTCCTGTTCGCCCTGGCGCTCGCCGACACCGACGGGGACGCGCTCGACGCGGTCGGCATCGAGCCGACGGGCGAGGCGTTCGACGCGATCAAGCTGGAGAGCGGCACCGGCCGTCCGCCGAACCCGATGGTCAACGCGGGCGCGATCCTCACGGCGAGCCTCGTCCGCGGGTCGTCCCTGGCGGAGCGCTCGGAGCGGATCCTCGCGGGCCTCGGCGCGTTCGCGGGCCGCCGCCTCGAGGTCGACGAGGAGGTCGCGGAGTCCGAGCGCCTCCTCGGCGACCGCAACCACGCGCTCGCGCACCTGATGCGCTCGGAGGGCACGCTGCACGTGACGGCCGACGAGGGCGTCGCCGCGTACGCCCGCGCGTGCGCCGTGCTCGTCTCGGCCGAGACGCTGGCGGCGATGGGCGCGACGCTCGCGTGCGGCGGCCGGAACCCGCTGACGGGCTCGCGCGTGGTCTCCGAGCGCGTCGCGCGCGACGTGGTCTCCGTGATGGCGACCTGCGGCGTCTACGACGGGTCCGGCCGGTGGATGCGACGGGTGGGCGTGCCCGCCAAGTCGAGCGTGTCCGGCGCCCTCGTGCTCGCGGCGCCGGGTCGGCTGGGGGCCGCGGTCTTCAGCCCGCCCCTCGACGACCAGGGCACCAGCGTGCGCGGCGCGCGGCTCGCGCAGGGCCTCGCGGACGCCCTGGGCCTGCATGCGTTCGGCGCGGTCCGCCCCGAGGGTTGACACGTCAACCACTCTGCGAGATGGTGGACACGTCAACCACCGCGTCGGGCTCCCGGCGCGCGACCGACCGGGAGGATCCGCCATGACCGCCGCCGAGGCCACCGCCGGGGCCGCTCCCGGGCGACCCGCGATCATCGACCCGACGCGGTTCGAGATCGGCCTGGACTCGTTCGGCGAGCTCGCGACCGACGGCGACCGGGTCCTCGGCGACGCCGAGACCGTGCGCCTGCTCGTGGAGGAGGCGCAGCTCGCGGAGGCCGTGGGCCTCGACGTCTTCAGCGTCGGCGAGCACTACCGGGCGGGCAACGTCGACTCGGCCACGCCGGTCCTCCTCGCCGCGGCCGCGCAGGCCACCTCGACCATCCGGCTCGGCACGTCCGTCACGGTGCTGTCGACGCAGGACCCCGTCCGGCTCTACCAGGAGTTCGCGACGGTCGACGCGATCTCCGGCGGACGCACCCAGGTCGTGCTCGGCCGCGCATCCGCCACCGAGTCCTTCCCGCTGTTCGGCTACGACATCGCGCAGTACGAGGAGCTGTTCGAGGAGAAGCTGGAGCTCTTCGTGCGGCTCATGCGCGAGGAGCGCGTCACCTGGTCCGGCCGGCACCGCCCGCCGCTGGACGACGTGCGCCTGCAGCCGCGCATGCCCGAGGGCGGCATCCCCGCCTGGATCGGCATCGGCGGCAGCCCCGACTCCGTGGTGCGCGCGGCCCGGTACGGCCTGCCGCTCATGATGGCGATCATCGGCGGGCGCCCCGAGCGCTTCGCCGGCCACGCGGCGCTGTACCTCCGCGCCCTCGCGCAGGCCGGCCACGCCGAGCTGCCCATCGGCCAGCACTCCCTCGGCCTCGTCGCCGACACCGACGAGGAGGCCCGCGAGCTGTACTGGCGCCACTGGGAGCCGGTCGTCACGCGGATGAGCGAGGAGCGCGGCTTCTACGCGCCCACCCGCGAGCGGTACACGGAGGAGACGGTCACCGGATCCCTCTTCGTCGGCTCGCCCGACACCGTCGCCCGCCGCATCGCGTGGATCGCGCGCGAGAACCACCTCTCCCGGTTCGACCTCAAGTACGACCTCCTGCACATGCCGCGGCAGGCGCGCGAGCGCAGCATCCGCCTGCTCGGCGAGGAGGTCGCGCCGCGCGTGCGCGAGCTGCTCGCCGCCGACACCGGGGGCGCGCGGCTCGCGGGCCGCCCGCCGGCGCGCATCACCGCGGACGGCGGACCCGTGCACGCCTGAGCCCGACCGGGGCCGGCGACGCCCCGGTAACCTGGATCCACCGAGGAGGACGACCGTGCACGAGACGCCCGCAGCCCCGCGCCGCCGGCGCTCGCCGACCCCGGCGGAGCTGCACGTGTGGCGCGAGTACCTCGAGACGGCCGAGGCCGTGCGCCGCACCCTGGCGTCGGACTTCCAGTCGACCTCCGGCATCTCCACGGGCGACTACGGCGTGATGCTGGCGCTCAGCGAGGCGCCGGAGCACCGGCTCCGCTCGTCCGACCTCGCCGACGTCGTCGGCTGGGAGCGCAGCAGGCTGTCGCACCACCTCCGCCGCATGGAGGAGCGGGGCCTCATCCGCCGCGACCGGGACGCCTCCGACAGCCGCGGCGCGTGGATCACCCTGACCGCCGAGGGCGCCACCGTGTTCCGCAGCTCCTCCTCCTCGCACCTGCGCCTCGTCCGGGAGGTGTTCATCGACGCGCTCGACCCCGAGGAGCTCGAGGCGGCGCGCGTCGTCGCGGCGGCCCTCCGCCGCCACGCCGCCGCACGGGCCGCGTCCCACCCGCCGGCTCCCTGACCGCCGAGCGCCCCTGACCTCTGGCGGCACCTGTCCGCCGACGGCCCCTCGTGCGTGCCGGCTCCGCCTACCCGGCGCCCTCGCGGCGCTCGCGGGCACGCTCGGCCGCATCGGCCATGGCCTCCGCGTGCGCGGTCTTCGCGGCCCCGAGGGCCTGGTCGTCGTCCCGGAGGATGGCGACGCCCTCCGCGACCTGGGCCGTGAACGCGCGCAGCGAGTCGGCGGGGGTGGGCGCGAAGTCCTCGTGCTCGTCACCGTCGCCCGCCAGCTCCTCGGGGAGGCGCCGCAGCTCGGCCGATCCCGCGTCCTCGGCGCGCCGCGCGGCGTGCTCGACGCAGAGGCGGGCGACCTCGTCGGCGTGCGCGTGCATCACCGAGTGCGCCGCCCCGGGGATCTCCCACAGCCGGGCCCGCGGCAGCAGCCGTCCCATCTCCTCCACCCAGGCGCGCGGGGCGACGGCGTCGTGCTCCCCGCGGATGACGAGCGTGCTGGCTCGGATGCGGGGGAGGCGGTCCTCGATCCGGTACCGCATCATCTTCGGCAGCACCCGGAGGAACCAGCGCACCCCGCAGACCAGGTAGGCGCGGATCGCGAGCACCTTGATGCGCGACGGCTCGTGCAGCGTCGACTGCAGGAACCGCACCGCGGCCCGCGGGATGGTGCGCTCCCGCGGGTACACGACCGGGCCGATGAGCACCAGCGTGCTGAGCCCGGGCCGCCGGGAGGCGAGGTCCGCCACCACCTGCGTGCCCATCGAGTGGCCGACGAGCACCGGGTCGTCGAGGCCGAGCCCGTCGATCGCGGCGCCCACCAGGTCGGCGTACTCGCTGATCTCGAGGGCGCGACCCGGGTGCGCGACGCCCGCGAAGCCCGGCAGGTCGAGGGCGTGCACCGGGCCGTGGTCGTTGAGCACGGGGGCGAGGCGCTCGAAGTAGTCCGACGAGACGCCGATGCCGGGGACGAGCACGAAGGGGCGGTCGCCGTCGGTGCCGATGGTGCTGATCCGCACCGCGAGGCCGTCGCGGACGACGCGCGTGACGGTGACGCGCGTGTCGGAGCGGTCGCGCGGTCGGGGAGCGGGACGGCGGCCCGCCGGTCGGGCGGCGTGCGGGCGGTGGGCCATGCGGGCTCCTCGGGGTGGACGGCGCGCGGATCCGCGAGGCGTCCACGCTAGGGCACCGCGCCTCGGGGGACGCCGTGCGGGGGCCGGGCGGACAGGCCGGCCGCGGGGCGCCTGCATCACCATTGCCGACATATTCCCACTGTGGGTATGCTCCGACCATGACCGAGACCGCCTTCTGGATCCTCACCGCGCTCGCCGCGGGCCGTCGCCACGGCTACGCCGTCCTCGCCGACGTCGCCCGGCTGAGCGACGGCGCCGTGACGCTGCGCGTGACGACGCTCTACGCATCGCTCGACCGGCTGGTGCGCGAGGGCCGGATCCGCGCGTCCGGCGAGGAGGTCGTCGACGGCCGCGCGCGCCGGTACTACGAGATCACCGACGCCGGCCGCGGCGAGCTCGAGGCCGAGGCCGACCGCCTCGACGCGCGCGCCCGGGCGGCGCGCGCGAGCATCGCCCGTTCGGCGCCCCGGCCGCGTCCCGTCGCCACCCCCCGCGCCACCTCGACGGCGGCGACCGCGTGAGCGCCTCCCGCCGCGCGGCCTACGCGCGGCTGCTCCGCTGGTACCCCGCTGCCTGGCGTCGCGCCGACGGCGGCGTGATGCTCGACACCCTCGAGGAGCACGCCGACGCGGAGGGCCGCGCCCGACCCGACCGCGCCGAGGCGTGGTCCATCCGGGCGCACGGGCTGGTGGAGCGCACGACCCCGCGGGCGGTGCTCGCGCTCGCCGCCCTCGCGCTCGTGCTCGCCCTGGTCGGGCCGGTCTCGCTCCTCACGGGAGCCGGCGCCCTCCTCGACTCGCCCCTCCCGCTGGCCCTGCCGTGGGCGGGAGCCCTCCTCGCGAGCCTCGCGCTCGTCGGCCTGGTGGCGCGGGCCGGCGCCCTCCGCGCCGAGCACGCCCTGCTGGGGGCGGCGCTCGCCGGGCCGGCGTGGATCCTCGGCGGGCTGGCGGCCGCGTCCTGGGCGATGGGCTTCGCCGACGCCGACGCGGGGGTGCCGGTCGGCCTCCTCGGTCGCGCCGCCGTGGTGCTCGCGCCCGGCGCGTGGATCCTCGGGGCGGCGGCGCTGGCGGTCGTGCTCGACGGGCTCCTCGCCATCCCGTCGCGCCCGGCCCGGAGGATCGTCGCGGTCGGCGTCGCGCTCCCGGGCGCGCTCCTCCTCGGGCTGCTCGCCCTGTCGTACGGCGCCGTCGCGCTGGCGATGGCGGCGCTGCTCGTCGCCGCGCGGCGGCGGATGCGCGAGGCGGACGGCGGGGCGGTCGCGGTCCCCGTCGCCCCGGGTGCCGTCGCGACCGCCGAGTCCTCCGGCGGGGCGTCCGTCCGGGGTCCCGGTCGCGTGCCCGTCCACCCGGCGCCGCTGACCGCGCGCGCCCGCCGGGCCGTCGTGGTCGCGGCGCTCGCCGGATCCGCCCTGGGCCTCGCATGCGCCGCCTTCGCGCTCGCGGGCAGCGCGTGGCTGCCCGCGGTCGGCGACGCGACGGATGCCATGCGCGCCGGGATCCTCGCGGGCTCCCTCGTCGCGCTCCTCCCGCTCGCGGCGGGCGCCGCGGCGGTCCGCCCGCGTCTCGGCCGGGTGGCGGTGCCCGCGGCCCTGGCGATGGGCGCGGCGCTCGTCACGGTCGCGGCGAGCTACGCGGTCCCCGGCATCGACGCCGCCGCGGGAGAGCTGCTCCCGCTCGCGGCGGCGCTCGTCGGGCTGGCCGGCGCCCTGCTGCTGCTCCCCGTGCTGCCCGGCGGTCCGGCCCTGCGCGGCCTCCTCCTGATGGGCGCGGCGCTCGGGATCGCGGCGGTCGCCGGCATGACGGTCGCCCTGGTCGCCGCGTTCGTGGCGCCGGT
Source organism: Clavibacter sp. GW821-FHT01D01 (assembly GCF_059422605.1). NCBI lineage: Bacteria > Bacillati > Actinomycetota > Actinomycetes > Micrococcales > Microbacteriaceae > Clavibacter > Clavibacter sp. GW821-FHT01D01. The sequence goes on along the minus strand of NZ_JBWKXC010000001.1, from coordinate 270,927 downwards.
CCTCGGCATCGTCGTCGCGGTGCGCGTCGGACGTCGGTCCACCCGCGCGCGTCCGCGGCAGCAGCCGGCCTAGGGACGGCAGCCGGCCCGGGTCGGCTGCCGTCCCTAGGCCAGCTGCTCAGGCGGTGGCGTCCCCGCCCGAGACGCAGAGGCAGAACGGGTGGCCCGCGGGATCCGCGTACACGTCGAAGCGGTCGGCGGCCGTCGGGTCCTCGGCGGGCTGCAGCAGGCGCCCGCCCAGGGCGAGCACGCGCTCGCGGCCCGCGTCGAGGTCGTCCACGTAGAGGTCGAGGTGCATCTGCATCTGCTGGCGGGGGCCCTCGCCCGGCCACGTCGGCGGGACGAAGTCGGGCGCGAGCTGGAACCCGAGGCGCCACTCGCCGTCGACGCGGACGCTGTGCCAGTCGTCCTCCGCGTCGACCTCCCCGCCGAGGAGGCCGGCCCAGAAGGCGCTCTCCGCGGCCAGGTCGGAGGCGTCGAACACGGTGATGGTGCGGTGGATCCTCACGGCTGCTCCTCCTCGTCGTCGAGCGGTGCTGCCAGCCTGGCACCCGGTCGACGGTCCGGGAAGGGCGGTCCGGGACGGGCGGTCGCTCGGAGCGCGCACCGGGAGCCGACGGCTAGCGGTGCAGCGTGACCGCGGGATCGACGCCGTACGCGTCCCGGTAGTGCCGGGCGAAGCGCCCGACGTGGGGGAAGCCCCACCGCAACGCAATGTCCGCGACGCTCGGCCCCCGCGTGGGGTCCGCGTCGACGAGGTCCATGTGCGCCGCGGCCAGCCGCGTCCGGCGGAGGTACCGGCCGGGGGTCACGCCGTCGACCCCGTGCGCGGCGAAGGCGCGCTCGAGGTCCCGCACGCTGACCCCGGCGGCCTCGGCGGCGTCCGCCGGGGTCACCGGCAGGGAGGCGTGGTCGTCGAGGAACCCCGTCGCGCGGTGGTACGCGGTGCGCAGGGCCGCCACGGTCTCGTGCCGCCGCACGCGGTCGCCCGTGAGCCGGAACGCCTCGAGCGTCGCGACGGAGACGAGCCGCAGCGCCTCGGCGCGCAGCATCGCGGTGTCGAACGACGCCGAGAGGGACGCGGCGGCGTCGTACGTGCGCAGCCACAGGCGCGCCGTCTCGTCGCTGACCGGGTGCGGGTCGTCGAAGCGCAGACGCAGCCGGTCGTCCGCGTACGTGACCCGGGCGAGGCGCTCGAGCTCGACGGGATCGAGGACCAGGGTGCGGGCGCGCACGTGGTCGACGCGGGCGGTCAGGCGCGTGCCCGGCTGGAAGAGCGCGGGGGCGCGGGAGAGCTCGCCGGACTCGCGCCCGGACTCCCAGGCGTAGCCGGCCGCGGGGGCGCACGTGACGGTGATGGCGCGGCTCTCCGCCACGCACTGGAACGTGCCGTCGAACACCACGGAGCCGAGCGCGAACCGGGGCTCGGCCACCATGTCCTCGGCGTAGCCGAAGTCGTCCCCCGCCAGCTCGACGTGGCCGTACAGCTCGCGGAGGGTCCGCTCGGCCTCGTCCGCCCGGCGGGTCCGGACGCGGTGGCGCACCAGCTCGGTCACGGGACCTCCGTTCGACGTCGGGGGCCGCCCCGACGACGGCCGCGCACCTGGCCGCCCGCTGACGTGCTCCGTGCTGTGAGAGGGAGGATACCGCCGCCCCCGGGGGTCCGCCACGCCGGGCGGGGGAGGGGCGGCTCCCGTCGCATCGGGGGCCCGGCGGGATCCATGACCGGATGCGTCGCCGCGGCACTGGGATCCGACGCCCGACCGGCGGTAGGTTTGACGACGGCGCCTCTCGCGCCGACCACCCTGCGGGCATCGTCGCTCAGGTCGTCCACGGACGGCGGGAGCGGACGACGGCCGTCGGGCCACCAGTCCCCTCCTGAAAGGAGCGACCATGACCGCCCCCTCCGTCCAGCTCTACACGGTCCGCGACGCTGTCTCCGCGGACCTCCAGGGCGCCGTCGCCCGCGTGGCCGAGATCGGCTACACGCAGGTCGAGCCGTACGCGTTCGTCGAGCGCGCCGACGAGTTCGCCGCGGCCTTCGCCGCGTCCGGCGTCACCGCGCCGTCCGGCCACGCGCCCGTCATCGACGGCGACGACGACCAGGCCGCCCGCACCTTCGACGCCGCCGCGAAGCTCGGGATCCGCACCGTCATCGACCCGTTCATCCCCTCGGAGCGCTGGCAGACCGCCGACGACGCGCACCGCATCGCCGACCGGGTCAACGACCTGCAGGCGCAGGCCGCCGCGCGCGGGCTCGCCTTCGGGTACCACAACCACCAGTGGGAGTTCGCGAACAAGGTCGACGGGCGCCCCGTCTACGAGCTGTTCGTCGAGCGCCTGAACGCCGAGGTCGTGCTCGAGCTCGACACGTTCTGGTCGACCGTCGGCGGCATGGACACGCCCGCGCTCCTCCGCTCGCTCGGCGACCGCGTGCAGTTCCTGCACGTGAAGGACGGCAGGATCTCCGAGGCGATCGCGAAGGTGCTCCCGAGCGCCGAGTCCGCGCTCGAGGTCCCGGCGGAGCTCGCGCAGGCGTTCAAGCTGCAGCTCCCCGCCGGCCAGGGCGACGTCGACGTCGCCGCCGTGCTGGCCGCCGCGCCGCACGCGCTGCGCGTCGTGGAGTTCGACGACTACGAGCACGACGTGTTCGACGGCATCGCGGCGTCGTACGCCTGGCTGCAGGAGAACGACAAGTGAGCCGCGGCACCGGCCGCGTCGGCGTCGGCGTCATCGGAGCGGGCGTCATCTCGGGCACCTACCTGGAGAACATGACGGCGTTCCCGGACCTCGAGGTCCTGTTCGTCGCCGACATCGACCTCGACCGGGCGCGCTCGCGCGCCGAGGAGCACGGCGTGCCGGGACACGGCACCGTCGAGGAGCTGCTCGCGATCGACGAGATCGAGATCGTCGTCAACCTCACGCTGCCCGCCACCCACGCCGAGGTCGGCCGCCGCATCGTCGCCGCCGGCAAGAACGTCTGGAGCGAGAAGCCGCTGGCCCTCGACCACGCCTCGGGCGCGGATCTGCTCGAGGCGGCCCGCGCGGCCGGCGTGCAGGTCGCGTGCGCCCCGGACACCGTGCTCGGCGCGGGGATCCAGAGCGCCATGCGGTCCATCGCCCGCGGCGACATCGGCGAGCCGCTCACGGCGACGACGATCTTCCACGTGCCCGGCCCCGACGCCTGGCACCCGAACCCCGAGTTCCTGTTCGCGCACGGCGCCGGACCCCTCTTCGACATGGGCCCGTACTACGTGACGACGCTGGTGCACGCGTTCGGCGCGGCCGAGAAGGTGAGCGCGGTGTCCTCGACGTCGCGCACCACCCGCACCATCGGCAGCGGCCCGCGCGCGGGCACCGACTTCCCGGTGGAGGTGCCCACGCACCACGCGGCGCTCATCTCGTTCGCGGGCGGCCAGTCGGCGCAGTCCACGTTCAGCTTCCAGAACGCGCTGCCGCGGGCCGGCTTCGTCGAGATCTCGGGCAGCGAGGGCACCATCGTGCTCCCCGACCCGAACATGTTCGACGGCGAGAGCCAGCTGTGGCGCTTCGGCCAGGAGGAGCCCGAGACGCTGGCGGCGGCCGGATCCACGTACGGCCGGGGCTCCGGCGTGCTGGACCTGGCGCGCAGCATCCGCGGCGGCGACCCGGTGCGCGCGTCCGGCGAGGTCGCGGCGCACGTCCTCGACGTGCTGCTCGCGATCCGCGACGCGGCCGAGAGCCGCGAGGTCGTGCAGGTCGCGTCCACGGTCGAGAAGCCGACGCCGCTCGCCGAGGACTGGGACCCGGCGGCCGCGACGCTGTAGCGCCGCACCCGCACGACCCGCACGACCCGCTCGACCTGACGGCCCCGCATCCTCCCCTGGATGCGGGGCCGTCGTCATGCGGCCCCGCGGGCCCCGCGCCGGGAGGACACTGGACCCATGCAGCTGCACCGCGTCACCACCGGGTCCGGTCCCCGCCATGTCGGCCTGGTGCACGGGCTCGGCGCGGACGGCGCCACCTGGGCCCCCGTCGTCGACCGGCTCGTGGCGACCGGCCGGTTCACCGTCACCGCGATCGACCTCCGCGGGCACGGCCGGAGCGACCGCGCCGGGTCCTACGGCGTCGAGGAGATGGCCGACGACCTCGCGGAGTCCCTGCCGCGCGGGCTCGACGCGGTCGTCGGGCACTCGCTGGGCGGATCCGTGCTGGTGCGCGCCGTCGCCCGCCTCGAGCCCGCGCACGCCGTGTACCTCGATCCCGGGTTCCGGCTCGCGCTGCCGACCGCCGGGATCCGCGGCCGCCTGTTCTGGGCCGCGCCGCTCGTGGGCCTGGCCGCCGCGCAGATCCCGCGCGCGCGTGCGGCCGCCCGCGTGCGCGCCGCGTACCCGGCCGCGGTCCGCGCCTCCCTCGACGCCGCGCAGGGGCGCTTCGACCGGCGCATGGCCGTGGGCGTGTTCCGCGACGTCGCCTTCCACCCGGTCGCCGTGAGCGCGCCGGCCGTGCCGTCGACGATCGTGCTCTCCGACGACGCCCCCGCCGTGCTGCCCGACGCGTACGCCGCCGAGCTGACCGCCGCGGGATGGGATGTGCGCCGCCTCCCGGGCATCCACCACGACATGCAGCTCGAGGACCCGGACCGGGTGCTCGCCGAGGTCGGGGACGTGCTGTGACCGACGGCCCCGAGGCCGCGGAACGGCCCGACCGCCCGGCCGACGCGGAGATCGCCGCCCGGCTGGCCGCCGCCCTGCGCGCGCCCGACCCGTCCGCGCGCCTCCAGGCCGCGCTCACCGCGGGCACCCGGCCGGACCCGGCGCTCGTCGAGGGCCTCGTGCACCGCTGCCGAGTGGAGCCCGACCTCAACGTGCGCGAGATGCTCACGTGGGCGCTCCTCCGCCACGACCGCGAGGCCACGATCCCGGCGCTGGTCGCCGAGCTCGCCTCGCCCATCCCGCAGGCGCGCAGCCAGTCGCTGCACACGCTCTCCAAGATCGGGGACCGGCGGGCGCTGCCGGCGATCACCCCCGCGCTCCTGCGGGACCCGGACGAGCACGTGGCGCGGACGGCCTGGCGGACGGCCTCCGGGCTGCTCGACGCCGACCGCGACCCGGCCGGTGCGCGCCTGCTGCTCCGCGAGCTGGCGTCGCAGCTCGGCCGCGGATCCGCCGAGATGCAGCACAGCCTGACGCGCGCGTTCGTCGCGGTCGGCCGGGCGTCGCAGCCCGTCGTCGAGCGGTCGCGGCAGGCGGCGGACGCGCGGGTGCGGATCCACGCGCTCGCCACCCTCGCCATGCTCCGCGACCCGGAGCTGCGCTTCGACGACGCGGTGGACGCGGCGCGGCGCTCCTCGTTCGGCGCGCACCTGGTGCGCCCTCCGGCTGGCGGGCAGCCGGTGGGCGATGCGTCGGCGGACAGGGGTCCCCGTGGCACGGGCCCCGCGGGCACGGACGCCGCGGGCAGCGCCGCCGCCGATGCCTCCGCCGACGGCCCTTCCGCCGGCTGACCGCGCTCCCTATCGTGGGCAGCGACGGCCCCGCGCGGCGCAGGGCCGCGAGGACCCGCGTCCGCGCGGCGGACGGAGGCGCACCCGTGGCCGAGATCGTGCTGTTCCACCACGTGCAGGGCGCGACGCCCGGCGTCCATGCGCTCGCGGATGCGCTCCGGGACGGCGGGCACGCCGTGCACGTGCCCGACCTCCTCGCCGGCGCCCTGCCGGAGAGCGTCGAGGCGGGCCTCGCGCTCATGGCGGGACTCCACGACGACGTCATGGCCGATCGCACCGCGCGCGCCCTCGACGGGCTGCCCGCGGGGCTCGTCTACGCGGGCGTCTCCTGGGGCGGATCCATCGCCCAGCGCCTCGCGCAGACCCGCCCCGGCGCGCGCGGCGCGCTCCTCTACGAGTCGTTCGTGTCGCTCACGGCCGAGTGGGCGTTCGGGCCGTGGCCCGCGGGGGTGCCGGTGCAGGTGCACGGCATGGCGCGGGATCCGTTCTTCGCGGGCGAGGGCGACCTCGAGGCCGCGCGCGAGCTGGTGGACGCGGTCGGCCCCGAGCTCGCGGAGGTGTTCGTCTACGACGGGGATGCCCACCTGTTCACGGACGCGTCGCTGCCGTCGTCGGATCCCGTGGCCACCGCGCTCGTGCTCGAGCGCTCCCTGGAGCTGCTGGCGCGCATCGGCTGAGGGCGCACCGGGCGGCTGCCGACCGGGTCCCCGCGGCGGCGGGACTCGATGCCGAGCGTGTCCGGCAGGGGTCAGGCGTCCACGGGCGGCAGCTCGGCGACCGCGACCCGGTCGCCGGCGGCGTCGCGGATCTCGACGGACGCCGCGTCGGCGCGGAGCACGTCGGCGTTCATGCGGCAGTCGATGCGCACGGCGGATCCGAGCATGGACCCGGACGCGTGCTCGCCCCCGCGGGCGTCGACCACCACGACCGTGAAGGCGTCGCCCGCGGGCAGCCCGTCGATCGACAGGACGGTCTCGGTGCCCCACGTGTGCGCGACGACGTCGCCCTCGACGTCCACCCCCGCGGGCGCGCCCGCGAACGTCACGTCCTCGACGGCGCCCAGCGTCCCCGCCGGTCCCGTGGCCACGTCGGCGCGCGGCGTCGCGAGGGACGCGCCGCCCACGGCACCGACCACGAGGCACGCGGCGGCGCCGGCGACGAGGAGCAGCGGGCGGCGTCGGGAGCGGGCGGTGCGGCGCGCGGCGAGGTCGTCGGCGGCGGGGCCGTCGTCGGCGGGACCGTCGTGGTCGGGGCCGCGATCGGGGGTGCCGGCCGGGTCAGCAGCCTCGCCGTCGCCCGCCGCGACGCGCTCCACCCGCCGGGCGAGCTCGGCACTCGGTCGCGCGTCCTGCCACGCGCCGATGCCGCGGATCGCCGACGGCAGGCCGCCCAGCAGCGCGATCTCCGCGTCGATCGTCGGGTCGGCCGCGCGCAGCGCGTCGAGCTCGGCGATCTCGGCGGGCGAGAGGTCGTCGGCGAGGGCCGCGGCGATGAGCTCGGCGCGCCGGTCGTCGGTGTCGTCGGCGCCCGGGTCGGGGGTGCGGTCGTCGGTCATGGGCGGGGGTCCACTTCGTCGAGATGCGTGCGGAGTGCGCGGAGCGCGTGGAAGACGCGGGTCCGCAGGGTGGCGACGGGCACGCCCGTGGCCGTGGAGAGCTCCTGGTAGCTGAGGCCGGTGAGGTGCACGGCGACGACGGCCTCGCGGTGCGCCTCGCTGAGCCGGGCGAGGCCCTCCACGATGCCGAGCCGGTCGAGCGGATCCGCCTCCTGCGTCGCCGCCTCGGGCGCCTCCTCCTCGGCCACGATCCGCGGGGTGCGGGCCCGGGCGCGGTGCACGTCGAGGATCACGCGCCGCTCGATCGCGAAGAGCCAGGTGCGGGCGCTGCCGCGTCCGCCGTCGAAGGAGTCGCGGGCCCGCCACGCGCGGAGGAACGTCTCCTGCACGCAGTCCTCGGCGAGGCCGCGGTCCTGCAGCGCGTTCACCGCGAAGCCGAGGAGCGCGCTCCCGTGCTCCGCGAACGCCTGGCGCACGTCGAGCCCCGGCGTGCCTGCGCTCATCGTGCTCCGCTCGGGGGAAGGTGCCGGGGGCGTCAGGACGAGCGCCATCGTGATCCCCCTCAGCCTAGGCGCGCGGGATGCGCGCCCTCGAGGGGGGATACGCGCGCCGAGGGCCGGGCGTTCACCGGCGGGTCGCATCACGTGCGGCGGGACGGATCCGCTCCGCCGATGAACGCGGACCGCCCGCCGTGCGTATGCCCTGTCAGGAGCGGCGTCCGTCCGGGGTGCCGCGGTCCACGAAGGGCGCACGCGATGACGCACACGAACCTGATCCGCACCATGACCATCGGAGGCGCCGCCGCGGCTGCCCTCACCCTGCTCGTCGCCACGCCGGCGTCCGCCGAGACGACCGTGCCGACGCCGGACCGCTTCACGAGCGCGTTCACCGTGATGGCGACGCCCGACCAGGTGCTCAACGCCGACGGCGTCGCGACTCCCGGCGAGTCCGGCGCGACGGGCCGCTTCGACCTCCGCCTCGACTCCGCGTCGAACACCATCTGCTACGACATCACGCTCACGGGCGTGACGGGCGAGTACCAGAGCCCCGCGAAGACGGCGACGCACATCCACCAGGCCGCGGTCGGCAAGGCGGGCCCGCCCCGCATCGCGTTCCCGAACCCGACGGACGCCGGGAACGGCACGCGCACGAGCTCCGGCTGCATGCAGGGGCCCTTCACCACCGGGATCATGAGCCCCCAGGGCGCGGACACCGGCGAGGGCTTCACGGTCGCGCAGATCGAGGCCGACCCGTCGGCGTTCGCGGCCGACACCCACACCGCCTCGTTCACGGCCGGCGCCGTGCGCGGCCAGCTGACCCAGGTGCCGGTCGGCGGCGTCGACACGGGCGCGGGCGGATCCGCGACCTCCTCGACCGACGCCCTGCCGCTCGTCGGCGCGGGTGCCGGCGCCGTGGCGCTCGCCGCCGCGGGCGTCGTGCTGATGCGCCGCCGCCGGGCCCAGGAGTCCTGATCCCCGGAGACCGCACCCCGACGGGCGCGCCGCACGCGCGGCGCGCCCGTCTCCCGCGCGTGCTCGCGGGTGCGCTGATCCCGCTGCTCCTCGCGGGATGCGCGGCCGCGGATCCGGGGGCCGGAGCCGCCCCCGCCGCGCCGCCGGCTCGCGCGTCCGCCGCGCCCTCGCCCTCGCCGGATGCGGTGCCGCCCACGACGGCGCCGCAGGTCGTGCAGGGCACAGGCGTCGTGCCGACCCGCGTCGCGATCCCCGACATCGACCTCGACCAGCCGCTCATCGGCCTGGGCATCGCCCCGGACGGCCGCATGGAGGTGCCCGTCGACTTCGACGACGTCGGCTGGTTCACGGGAGGCGGGCGCCCGGGCGGCCGCGGACCCACCGTGATCGCCGCGCACGTCGACTCGCGCGTCGGCCCGGCCGCGTTCGCGCGGCTGGCGGAGCTCGAGGTGGGCGACGAGGTGCAGGTGGCGGACGTCGACGGCGGCACGACGCGCTACGCCGTCACGGAGGTCGCCGACTTCGCCAAGGCCGACTTCCCCACGGCGCGGGTCTTCGGCGCGCAGCCCACGGACCAGCTGCGGCTCATCACCTGCGGCGGGATCTTCGACCGCAGCGTGGGCCACTACGAGGACAACCGCGTGGTGTTCGCGGAGCCCGTGGGCTGATCCGCGCCCCGGCTCAGCCCACGGGCTCCGCGGGGCCGCCGGCCGCGTCCGCGAGTCCCGCGCGCAGCCGGGCGGTGCGCTCGCGCACGAGCTCGATGCGCGCCTCGTCGAGCGCGGCGGTGGCGGCCAGCGCACGGGTGGCGGCGAGGGCCGCGCGCACCAGCGCCACGAGCGCGACCGCGGCCAGGGCCACGAGCGCGACGCCGAGGAGCAGGGGGATCGACCAGACGAGGTCGTAGGCGCTCGGCATGAGGATGCTGTCGGTCGTGCCGTCCATCTCCGGGCACCCGCTCAGACCGTGGGCCCGGTGGGGGCGCTCGGCCCCGTGGGACCGCCGACGGGCGAGTACGGGCCGCCTGCACCGTCCCCGTCGTCGGCCTGCAGCCGCGCGGTCTGCTCGCGCACGAGCTCCCGCCGCGCCTCCTGCAGCTCCGTCGTGACGACGAGCGCCCGCCGCGCGGTGAGCGCGAGGCGGATGAGCACCACGAGCGCGAGCACCCCCAGGGCCACGAGGGCCAGGATCACGAGGACGTACAGGGCGATGCCGATGCTGGCGCCGGGGGAGGGGATCATGCCGACGACGGTATATGACCCGAGGGTCGCGTGCGGGGCCGGTTCCGCCCGTCGTCGTGCGGCGACGGGCCCGGCCTCGGGGGAGGGACCGGGCCCGCCCCGGCCGACCGCGTCGCGACCGCCGCCCGCCGCCCGCCGCGGGCCCGCGGACCGCAGCCGGCCGATCAGCCGACCGCGCGCCCCGCGCTCGTGCGCGTCTGCGTCGCGGGGTACGACGGCAGCGTGCCCGTCACGCGGACCGACAGGACGTGCCCGCGGTCGGCGCCGGTGATGGCGTACGCGCTCGTGGTCGCACCGGGGATGGGGCGGCCGTCGCGCAGCCAGGCGTAGGACAGCTGCACCGAGGCGGGCCGCCACGATCCGGGCCGCGCGGTCACCGTCCGGCCGACGGACGCGATGCCCGAGACGACGGGCGTTCCGGCCACGACCACCGGCTGCGGCACCCGCGGGGTCGGCGCGGAGATCCGCTCCACGGAGGCGTACCCGTCGCGCGCGCCGCGCACGGCGACCGTGATGCGGGCCCCGATCCGGTTCGCGTCGACCAGGAACGTGGGCCCGGTGGCGCCGAGCAGCGCCTTCCCGTCCGCGTACCACTGGTACGAGAGCCGCACGGGGGCGGGCTGCCACAGCCCGGTGCGCACCGACAGGGTCGCGCCGTAGACGGCCTGGCCGAGGATCGCCGGCGGCGGGGTGGAGGTGAGGGGCCGCGATCCGGGGGCGCTGCCGGTGGTGCCGACGGCCTCGGCGGTAGCCCACAGGTCCGGCACGATGCCGTACGTGAGCGCGAATCCCACGGAGGAGTCGTAGCCGCGGTCCACGGTCACGGATCCCACGGCGTCCGTGACGACGAACTCCCCGCCGCCGTCGAGCTGGTAGAAGATCTGGCTGTCCTCCGGCAGGTTCCCGTTGAGGGCCTCGCGCACGTCCCACCGGAAGGTGACCGTGGTGCCGGCCACGACGACCTCCGGCGTGTACGGCCGCGAGGAGCCGGAGGAGCGCACGGGCTCGGGAGCGCTGGCGGCGCCCACGACGGGCGACCCGCCCACCGTCCCGGCGATCCGCACGCTGAGGAGGTGCGGCCCGGCAGGGGCGGGCGCGACCAGCGGGCCGCCGGACGGGGAGACGGGGACGGTGCCCTCGGTGCGCCACGGGCCGGTCCCGTCGAGCCGGTACTCGTAGCGGAGCCCGGACGCGTCCGCGATGCCGGTGAGGTCGGGGAGGAGGAAGCCGTCGATGGTGGGCTCCACCTCGGTGCCGTAGCCGGAGGGCTCGAAGTCGGGCGCGGGGATCGCGACGGCCGCCGCGGCCGCCTCGGATGCCGTGGTCGGCGTCGTGGTCGGCGTGCCGACCGTCCGTGCGGATGCGGGGGACATCCCCGAGAAGGCGAGCCCGGCGACGAGGACCAGGCTCACCGCGGCCGTCGGACGGCCTGCTCTCCGTGCCGTGCGGATCATCGTCGGACCGTCCGTTCCCGGGCTCCGTCGCCCGATGAGGCGAATCCTCGTCCCTGCTCCGGCGGTCCGCATCCCCCCGTCCGGGTGCCACGCCCGCCGCCCCGCGGGGTGCCCGCGCCGGGACGCACGACGGGCCCGGATCCCGTGGGGGAGCCGGGCCCGTCGCGGGTCGGATGCGGGTCAGCGCACCTTCACGCCCGCGCTCGCGCGCGCCTGGTTGTCGTACGTGTAGATGACGGCGCTCACGATGGCGGTGACCGTGTGGCCGCGGTCCGCCTCCGTCAGCGTGTACGTCCGCGCGGTCGCCCCGGGGATCGCCTTCCCGTCGCGCTTCCACTGGTAGCCGAGGTCCAGCGACGCGGGCTTCCAGATGCCGGGCTGCGCGGTGAGCGTGCGGCCGACGACCGGGTTGCCGGTGATGCGCGGCGTGCCCGCCGTGATGACGGGCTGCGCCACCACCTTGGTCGGACCTGAGGTGCGCACGGCGGCGACGTACCCGTCGCGGGATCCGCGCACGGAGACGGTGAGGCGGTGCCCGATGTCGTAGCCGTCGACCTTCCGGGTCGCCTGCGTCGCCCCGGGGATCCGCTCGCCGTCGCGGAACCACTGGTACTCGTACGCCGTGGCGGCCGGCTGCCAGGTGCCCGTGCGCACGGAGAGGGTGGACCCGTACTCGACCGTGCCGACGATCGACGGGAGCGCGGTCGACGTGAACGGGCGCGCACCCGGGGCGTCGGCGGTGATGCCGTCGACGTGGACGTAGCGCCAGGCGGTCGGGGTGGGCCCGAAGACCAGGTCGAAGCCGACGCGCTTCCCGTAGCCGGGCGTGACGGTGAGCGATCCGGTGACGTCCACGGGGACCAGCGGGCCCTCGTCGACCTGGGTGAAGACGTCGCTCTCCTCCGCGGTGAAGCCGTTGAGGGCCTCGAGCACGTCCCAGCGGAACGTGACGGACGGTCCGTCCACGACGACCTCCGGCGTGTACTCCAGGGTCCCGCCGACCGCCCGCACCTCGATCGGCGCCGATGCCGCGCCGACGACGGGCACGCCGTCGACCGTGCCCACGACGCGCATGCTGAGCAGGTGCGTGCCCGCGGAGGCCGGGACGTAGATCTCGTCGTCGCCGCTCACGTAGCCCGAGAAGGCCAGCGGGGTCCAGGGACCCGTGCGGTCCAGCTGGTACTCGTACGTGAGGCCCGAGGGGTCGTCGATGCCGGTCAGGTCGACCGTGGCGAGGCCGTGGAACTTGGCTCCCGCGCTGTAGTCGAAGCCGTACGGCTGCACGACCGGCGCGGGCACGCGGATCGCCGCGGCCGTCGAGCCGGTGGTCCCTGCGACGGGCGGCTGCGCGGTGGCGGCCTGCGCGGGCACGGCGCCCGCGAGCGCGGTGCCGGCCGCGATCACGACGGCCAGAGCGGTGAGCGGGAGACGTCGTCCCCCTGCGGTGCGGATCATGCGGTCCTTCCATCCCGGGGCGTCCTCGTCCCCCGGTAGATCGTCCTCCGTGCCCGGTCAGCAGTGCATCCCCCCGTAGGGGTCCTCCCCGCGAGGGGCGTAGCGTGGATCCCGCGCCGGCCGACCCGCGCCCGCCCGTCCCCCTCCCCGCACGTCAGGAGCCCCCGCATGACCACCGTCCTCCTCACCGGCTTCGAGCCCTTCGACGGCGACGCCAGCAACCCGTCGTGGACGGCCGTGCAGGAGGTGCGGGACCGCTGGGACGGCGACGCGGAGATCCACGTGCGGCAGCTGCCCGTGGACTTCGCGCGGGTCGACGACGCGCTGCGCGCCGCGCTCGCCGAGGTGGATCCCGACGTCGTGGTCGCCGTGGGCCTCGCGGGCGGCATCGAGACGCTCGAGGTGGAGCGGATCGCCATCAACGTCGACGACGCCCGCATCCCCGACAACACCGGATCCCAGCCCATCGACGAGCCCGTCGTCGCGGACGGCCCCGCCGCCTACTTCAGCACCCTGCCGATCAAGGCGGCCGTCGCCGCGGTGCGCACGAAGGGCATCCCCGCGGTCGTCTCGCAGACCGCCGGCACGTACACCTGCAACCACGTCTTCTACCTGCTCATGCACGAGCTGCGTGAGCGCCCGGCGGTGCGCGGCGGCTTCGTGCACATCCCGTACTCGACGGAGGAGGCGATCGGCACGGACCGGCCCTACCTGCGCATGGAGGAGATCGCGGCGGGCCTCACCGCGGTGGTGCAGGCGACGCTCCGCAACGCGACGGACGTGAAGGCGGGCGGCGGCTCGCTGGACTGAGGATCCCGCAGGGGTCGGACCGCACCGCCCCGCGGGGCGGCCACCCCGCCTCCGCCGTGGGGACCCGCGGAGCGGGCCGCGCCCCGCACGCACTAGCCTCGCCCGCATCGCCCCCGGGCGGTCCGTCACGCGCGGTCGCGGCCGTCTGGCCCCGTCCGTCCCCGCCGACGACGCGGCGCACGCCGATGCCCCGCGACGACCGCCGATCCCGGGCGGCCGAGGGGCCCACCATGACCGTCCACGGGACATCCGCATGCACGTCGTGATCGCGGGCGGCGGCATCGCGGGGCTCGCCACGGCCATCGCCGTCCACCGCGCGGGCCACGCGACGACCGTGCTCGAGCGCCGCGAGACCGCGGAGGAGGCCGGCTCGTGGCTCCAGGTCGCGAGCGAGGGCATGGCCGCGCTCGACGCCCTCGGGCTCGGCGACGCGGCGAGCCGCCTCGGCGAGGCGACCCCGTGGGTGCGGATCCACGCGGCGGACGGGCGCCGCCTCGCCGACCTCCCGCTCGGCCCTCCCGCGGGCGCGCGCCACGTCACGCGCTCGGTGCGGCGGGCGGAGCTGCACGCGCTGCTCCGGGCGGAGGCGTCGCGCGTGGGCGTGCGGACCGTGCACGCGGCAGCCGTCACGGGCCTCGAGCAGGACGCGCGGGGAGCGACCCTCGTCAGCGCGTCCGGGGAGCGGCACACGGGCGACCTGGCGGTGGGCGCGGACGGCGTCGGATCGGCGGTGCGGGCCGGGCTCGGGATCGGCGGCCGGGCGGCGGACGACCGTCCCGGGCTGGTCTACGTCGGCGGCACGGCCCGGGCGGGCGCGCTGCCCGCCTCCTGTGCGGCCCCGTCGGGCACGCTCGAGTTCCGCTTCGGACGGGACTGCTTCGTGGCCTGCGCCTCCCTGCAGGACGGCACCGTCGGATGGTTCGCGAACCCCCGCGTCCCCGCCCCTCGGCGCGGACGGACGCCGGTCGTCCCGGCGGCTCCGGAGGACTGGGCGCGCCTGCTGCTGCGGCTCGTCGGGCGGGACGAGCTGCCGCTCGCGCACCTCGTGGCGGCCACCCCCGAGCTCGGCGTCCGCGTGCAGCGCCGGGAGGCGCCTCCCGCGTGGGGCTCCGGCCGGGTCGCGCTCGTCGGCGACGCCGCGCACGCGATCTCGCCCGCGTCCGGGCAGGGCGCCTCCCTCGCGCTCGAGGACGCCGCGGTGCTCGGCCGCCTCCTCGCCGACGGCACCGACCCGGACGGCGTCGTGGCGCGGCTCGCCCTGCGGCGCCATGCGCGGGTCGTGTCGGTGATCCGGCAGGGCGAGGAACTCGACCGGATCAAGCACCTCGGCCCGGTGGGCCGCGTGCTCCGCGACCGCGTGGTGATCCCGCTCACGGCCCGTCGACCCGTGCCCGATGGCACCGACGCCGGGACCGTCACCGGCACGCGCGATCCCGCTCGGTCCTGAGGGCCCGGCGGCCCCGGATCGGCGCGCGTGGCCGGCCGGCGTCCGCGTCCGATGACCGCCGCCGGCCTTCGCGCGTCAGCGTCCGGCCAGGGCCTCCTCGAGGGCGGTCCACGGCAGGATGGCGCACTTCACGCGCCCCACGTACCTCGCGACCCCGTCGAGCGCGACGGCGTCGCCGAACGCCTCCGGGTCGAGCTGCAGGGTGCCGCGTCCCCGCATCACGGCGCGGAACTCCGCGATGCGCTCGAGCACCTGGGGCACGGGCGCGCCGTCGACGACGCCCACGAGCATCGAGGCCGACGCCTGCGAGATGGCGCAGCCCCGCCCCTCCCATCGCACCTCGGCGACCCGGTCGTCCTCGACGCGGATCCCGAGGGTCACCTCGTCCCCGCACGTCGGGTTCACCTGGTGCGCCCGCAGCGCCCAGCCGTCGGTGGCGCCGCGGCCCTCGGGGGTGCGCGAGTGGTCGAGGATCAGCTCCTGGTAGAGCCCGCCGGAGCCCGCGGCGGCGGTCACCGTCCCACCCCGAAGAAGGCGACCGCGTCCTCGACGCCCTGCAGGAGGAGGTCGACCTCGGCGTCGGTCGTGTACAGCGATCCGCTCGCCCGGGTGGACGCGGTGAGCCCGAGCCGGCGGTGGAGCGGCTGCGCGCAGTGGTGCCCGACGCGCACGGCGATCCCGCGGTCGTCGAGGATCTGCCCCACGTCGTGCGCGTGCACCCCCGCGAGGTCGAACGCGGCGAGGCCCACCCGGTCCCGGCCGGCGCCCGGGCCGATCACCCGCACGCCGCGGATCCCGGTGAGGCCCTGCACGAGGCGCTCGCCGAGGCGGCGGCCGTGCTCCCCGACCCGGTCCATGCCGACCGCCTGGAGGTAGTCGACGGCGGCGCCGAGCGCCACCACCTGGGAGATGCGCTGCGTGCCCGCCTCGAAGCGCTGCGGCGGCGGCAGGAACTCCGCGGACTCCATGGTGACGGTCGTGATCATCGACCCGCCGGTGAGGAACGGCGGCAGCGCCTCCAGCACCGCACGGCGCCCGTAGAGCACGCCGATGCCCGTCGGCGCGAGCATCTTGTGCCCGCTGAAGACGGCGAGGTCGACGTCGAGCGCGCGCAGGTCCACCGGCAGGTGCGGCACCGACTGGCAGGCGTCGAGCACGACGAGCGCCCCGACGGCGTGCGCCCGCGCCACGACGGCGGCGAGCGGCGCGACGGCCCCGAGCACGTTGGACACGTGCGCGAGGGCGACGACGCGCGTCCGGTCGGTGATCACGTCGTCGAGCGCGTCGAGGAGGAGGGCGCCGTCGTCGTCGACCGGGATGAAGCGGAGCAGGGCACCCGTGCGGCGCGCGAGCTGCTGCCAGGGGATGAGGTTGGAGTGGTGCTCCGACTCGGTGACCACGATCTCGTCCCCGGCTCGCACCCGGATGGCGTCGGGCGCGCTCGCCTCGCCCAGCCCGTGCGCGACGAGGTTGATGCCCTCCGTCGCGTTGGAGGTCCAGACGATCTCGCCCGCGTCGACGCCGACGAACCGCGCCACCTTCTCGCGCGCCTCCTCGAACTCCTCCGTCGCGAGCGCCGCGAGGGTGTGCGCGCCGCGGTGGACGGCGGCGTTGCGGTGCTCCAGGTAGGCGCGCTCGGCGTCCAGCACGGCGCGCGGCTTCTGCGAGGTCGCGGCGGAGTCGAGGTACACGAGCGGGTGCCCGTCCACCTCCGTGTCGAGCAGGGGGAAGTCGCGGCGGAGGGCGGCGATCTCGTCGCCGGTCAGTCCGGCGGGTCGCGCCGGTCCGGCCGCGGGGACGTCGTGCGGTGCGGTCTGCATCCGACCACTCCACCCGCAGCGGGCCTCCGGCGCAACACCGTGACGACCCCGGCGCGTCGCGGGCGGGCGGGCGCCGGGGTGCGCGACCCGCCTCAGGCCGCGCGCGCGTCCGCCCCGCGCACCCGCGTCATGAGCACGAGGCCCGCGAGGAGCACGATCACGATGCCGATGATCCCGAAGCGCGTGTCGCCCGTGATCGCGACGGCGATGCCGAAGAGGCCGGGCGCGAGGAACGACACCGCGCGTCCGGTGGTCGTGTAGAGGCCGAACATCTCGCCCTCGCGGCCCGCGGGGGAGATGCGGGCGAGGAACGTGCGGCTCGACGACTGCACCGGTCCCACGAACAGGCAGAGGAACAGGCCCGTCGCCCAGAAGCCGGCCTTCGCGTCGCCGACGGCGAGCACCGCGGATCCGCCGACCACCAGGCACGCGAGCGAGACCAGGATGACGGGCTTCGCGCCGAAGCGGTCGTCGAACCATCCGGCCGCGAACGTGCCGATGCCGGCGACCACGTTGGCGGCCACGCCGAACAGCAGCACCTCGGTGGTGCTGAAGCCGAAGACCTGGGCCGCGATGATCGCCCCGAACGTGAACACGGCGGCCAGCCCGTCGCGGAACACCGCGCTCGCGAGGAGGAACACGAGCACGCGCGGCGACTCCCGGTAGAGCTCCACGATGCGGCGGAAGAGCACGCGGTACGACGCGACGACCCCCTGCCGCGCGCGCCCGGGCGCCGACGGGATCTCGGGCACGCCCACCAGCACGGGGATCGAGAACACGGCGCACCAGATCGCGGCCACGAGGATCGCGATGCGCACGTCGAGCGCGCCGCCCTCCGCCCCCGACGGCAGGCCGAGGAGCCCGGACGCGCCGGGCGTCCCGAAGTCGAAGAGGAAGAGGCCGAGCAGCAGCGCGAGCAGCACGATGCCGCCCACGTAGCCCATGCCCCAGCCGAGGCCGGACACCCGGCCGACCGTGCGCGGGGTGCTCACCTGCACGAGCATCGCGTTGTAGTTCACGCTCGCGAACTCGAAGAAGACGTTGCCGGTGGCGAGCAGCGCGGCGCCGAGCCACAGGTAGGAGGGCACGGGCTCCACCAGCACCATGCCGAGCATGGCGAGCACCACGACGCCCGTGTTCACGCCGAGCCAGAGGCGGCGCCGACCGGATCCGTCGGACCGCTGCCCGAGCACGGGCGCGAGCAGCGCGATGAGGAGGCCCGCGATGGTGAGCGCGAGCGAGATGACGCCGGAGGTGTCGGCCTTCGCGGCGACGAGCGCGGGGTTCCGGTCGTCGTCGCCCGCGGCCGCGACGATCGCGGGATCCACGAACAGGCTGCTGGCGAGGTAGGTGCTGAAGACGAAGGTGGTGACGACCGCGTTGAAGGCGGCGGATCCCCAGTCCCACAGCGCCCAGGCGGCGACCCGTCGGCGGGGTGGGACGGTCTCGTCGGGCGCGTGCTCGCCCGCGGGCGCGGTGGTGCTCATGCTCGCAACCTAGTCGGTGGACGTGTCGCGCCCGGGGCGGGCGGCCTAGCCTGGCCGGATGGACGGACCCCTCGCCGGCGGCAACATGAACAGGGTGGAGCGCGAGGGCGGCACCGTCCTCCGCGACGCCGGCCCCTGGACCCCGACCGTGCACCGCTACCTGCGGCACCTGGCGCTCGCGGGCGTCGTCGGGATCCCCGAGCCCCTCGGCGTGGAGGACGGCCGCGAGCGGCTGACCTTCCTCGAGGGCGACGTGCCCGTGTACCCGCTGCCCGCCTGGGTCTGGACCGACGACGTGCTCGAGCAGGCCGGCCGCCGCCTCCGCGAGCTGCACGACGCGAGCGTCGGGTTCGCGCTCGACGGCGCCGTCTGGCAGTCGCCGACGAAGGTGCCCGCGGAGGTCGTCTGCCACAACGACTTCGCGCCGCACAACCTGGTGTTCGCCGACGGCCGCCTGACGGGCGTGATCGACGTCGACATGTGCTCGCCCGGGCCGCGCATCTGGGACCTGGCGTACCTCGCCACGCGGGCCGTGCCGCTGTCGGGGTCGGCGCAGGACGGCGCCCCGGGCATGGACGACGCGCGTCGCCGCGTGGGCCTGCTGCTCGCCGCGTACGGATCAGGCGCCTCCTTCGCCGACGTCCTGCGCGTCGCGATCCTCCGCCTCCACGACCTCGCCGCGGTCTCGATCGCCACGGCCGACGAGCTCGGGAAGCCGCACCTGCGCGACGACGCCGCGTACTACTCGGCGGACGCCGCGTTCCTCCGCGGGGTCCTGGACGCCGACGGGCCCGCTGCCGCCCGCTAGTCCGAGCCCAGTCGCGCCGCGTGCCGCCCCGGCCTCAGCCGCGCGGCAGCCGCCCCGCGACCTCCCGCAGCACGTCGCGGTCCTCGTAAGCCAGCTCCATGCCGACGGCCTCGTCCACGGGGAACCACGCGACCCGCTGTCCCTCGGTGAGCCGGATGTCCTCGGCCGCCACGTCGAGCCGCGCGGTGAACGTGTGCTCCACGCCGTAGGAGCGCGTCCGGCTCATCAGGTGCACGACGTCCGCGGCCGGGATGCGCGCCCCGAGCTCCTCCTCGACCTCCCGGACGATGCACGCGAGCGGGGTCTCGGGCGCCTCGAGCATCCCGCCGGGCAGGGCCCACATGCCGGGGAAGGGGATGGCGGGGATGTCGTCCCGCAGCTGCAGGAGGATGCGCCCGGCCGCGTCGACGAGCACCACCTGGCACCCCTCGGGCAGGGCGGCCGCGGGGTCCGTCGTGCTCATGCGCGCGCGGCTCCGGCCGCGTCCGGCCCGTCGAGCGTGTGCGCGGTCATCGCGATCGCGGCGCGCGCGATGTCCTCCGCCGTCTCCTCGGTGCCGAGGGACGGCGAGGCGTGCAGCGCGGCGGCGGCGGCGCGGTAGTCGTCGGTCATCCGCTCCAGCGTCGCGCGGCCGGCGTCGGTCAGCTCGAGGAAGACGCTGCGGCGATCCCGCGGGTTCGGCACGCGGTCGAGGTGCCCGGCGCCGACCAGCCGGTCGATCACGGCGGTCACGGCGCCCGTGCCCATGGAGATCTCCGAGGCCAGGAGCTTCGGGGTCATGCGGCCGAGGTCGCCGACCACGCTGATCACGGTCAGGTCGGTCACGTTCACGCCGATGTCCTGGGCGATCCGGGTGCGCAGGTGGCGCTGCGCGGTCTCGATCATGTGCAGCGCGTTCGCCAGGGACTCCACGGCCGTCGGGTCCACGGCCGTGGACTCGTCGGGGCGGGAGGCGGTTCTCTCCGGGGTCATCGTCGGGCGTCCCTGTGTCGGGGGATCCGGGCGGATCCCGAGGCGGTCCAGCGACTGTAACGCGCGCTCGCAGCCCCCTGTCCCCCCTCGGCGCGCGGTGGCCCCCGCAGTGGGGGGATTGCACTAATCCCAAGTAGCTGTACATTCGAGTTACTTGCAAAGCGAGTCACCGATCTTCTCCTCGGGGGCTCTCACAGCCCCCTTCCATCCCGATCCAGGAGCCAGAACATGTCGCACCACATCGCCCCCGCCGCCAAGACCCGCCGCGTCCGCTTCGCCCCCCTCGCCATCGCGACGGGCGTCGCCGCAGCCGTCCTCCTCTCCGTGTCGATGTCCGGCACGCTCTCGGGCTTCGTCGCCTCGATCACCAACAGCAACAACACCGCCGCCTCCGGCACGCTCGTCATGCAGGAGTCGCAGACCGGCGCCAACGGCACCCCCACCGTCACCTGCCTGAGCACGAGCGCCACGGGCGGCGTCGACTCCAACGCCGCGACCTGCTCCACCATCAACAAGTTCGGCGGCTCGACCACGATGATCCCCGGCCAGACGGTCACCAGCGTCGTGAACATCAAGAACGTCGGCACCTCGAACGCCGCGACCTTCACGCTCACCCCGGCCGCCGCGTGCCTGCAGACGAAGAACGGCGCCGTCAACGGCTCCGCCACCGACTTCTGCTCCAAGCTCAACGTCGTCATCACCTCCGGCGGCACCAACGTCTTCTCCGGCACCGCGGCGACCCTCGCCGGCTCGCCCGCCAAGACGCTGACCGCCCTCGCCGCCGGCGCCAGCAGCGACTTCACCTTCGCCGTCACCCTCGACGCCTCCGCCGGCAACACGTACCAGGGCCTCGGCGCCTCGCTGCCCCTCACCTGGACCTTCGCCAGCTAGTCCCCGCACGACCCCGCACGACCCCGCGGGGCCGCCACCGGCGGCCCCGCTCCATCCATCCGTCAGCCCCTGACACGGGAGGTGCACCATGACCGACATCCAGGACCGCGCGAGCACCACAGCGCTCCGCGACCTCGAGCTCGACCTCGAGCTGGACATCGTCACGGAGGACGCGCACCTCGACCCGACCGCCCCCGTCCTCCCCGCGCGCGGCGCGACCCGACGCGCCGCGCGCACCTCCCGCTCCGTCCGCCGCCGCACGATCGCGATGTGGGCGGCCACCGTCCTCCTCACCGCCCTCGTCGCCGCGACGCTCCTGTTCCAGGCCTCCGGCGGCCGCTGGTTCGTCGTGCAGACCCCGTCGATGGGCACCACGGCCCCCGTCGGCACGCTGCTGCTCACCACCCCCGTCCTCCTCGAGGACGTCCAGGTCGGCGACGTCGTCAGCTTCCACCCCTCCACCACCCCGGACGAGACCTACACGCACCGCGTCATCGCCGTCGACGCCGACGGCCTCACCACCCAGGGCGACATCAACGGCGCCGTCGACCCGTGGAAGACCGACCAGACCCACCTCATCGGCGAGGCGACCACGATCCTCCCCGGCCTCGGCTGGCTCGCGAAGGGCCTGCCCCTGTTCCTCGCCGGCCTCGTGATCGTCATGATCCTCACCCGCCTCATCTCCTCGCCCACGCACCGCGCCTCGATGCGCATGCTCGGCACCTCCCTCGTCGCGACGCTCGTCGTGTTCGTCCTACGCCCCTTCGTCGCCCTCGTCGTCCTCGACGCCGTCACCCGCGGCGACGACGTGCAGGCCAGCATCGTCAACACCGGCCTCCTCCCCATCCGCGTCGCCGTCGAGGGGGGCACGAGCACCACCCTCGTCGCCGGCCAGGTCGGCGAGGTCACCGCCCCCGTCGGCGAGACCGGCCAGTTCCACGACATCGCCACCACCCTCGACCTGCCGCTCTGGGGCTGGATCCTCTTCTACGGCCTCTGCGCCGTCCCCCTCCTCTACACGCTCATCGTCGGCCTGCCCGCCGAGCGCGAGGAGCGCGTGCTCGCCGTCGCGGCCGTCGATCCCGAGGCCGTCGCGGAGGACGCCGCAGCTGCGGACGACGCGGCCGCCCTCGAGTCGCTGGCCCTCGCCGCCGCGACCGGGCAGACTGTCCCCACGGACGTCTCGGGGGAGCACGACCGCCTCGAGCCCGCGTTCTCCGCGGCCGCCGGGCGATGAGCGAGGGGGATCGCATGGGACTCGCCGACCGCGTCCGCCGCCGCAGCGCAGCGCTCCGGCCCACGGGCCGACGCCGCCCCCGCGCCGCCGCGGTCGCCGCCTCGGCCGTCGCCGTGGTCCTGGGCGCGGTGCTGCTGCTCGCTCCCGGCACGAACGGCGCCTACACCGCGTCGATCCGCAACGACAACAACAGCGCCGCGTCGTCCGCCGCGTACTTCACCTGCTCGAGCGCCTTCGCGGCCGACAAGGCCAACGCCCTGTTCGCCTACCCGCTGAACGAGGCGAGCGGATCCCGTCAAGCCGCCGACATCGCGTCCGGCGCCTACCCGGGCACGTTCCGGCCCCTGCCCCTGCTGACCACCCAGCCGACCACCATGGTCAGCGACACGTCCACGGCCGCTGGCCGGGCCTGCCCGCGCGACCCCGGCGGCGCGTACGTCCTCGACGGGAACGACTTCGTCACGAACTCGCTGCAGGCGGCAGCCCCCGCGACGTTCAGCACCGAGGTGTGGTTCAAGACCACGGTCCGGGGCGGGAAGCTCATCGGCTTCGGCAACTCGGCGACCGGGTCCTCCTCGGCCTACGACCGCCACACCTACGTGGCGACCACGGGCCAGCTGGTCTTCGGCACCTACAACAACGGCAACTACCAGACCCTGACCAGTCCGGGCGTGGTCGCCGACGGCGCCTGGCACCACATGGTCTCCACCATGTCGCCGACCGGGGGCATGACGCTCTACGTCGACGGCGCCCGGGTGGCCGGCAACACGGCCTTCACCGCACCGGAGGCCAACTCCGGCTACTGGCGGATCGGCTACGACAACACGTCGGGCTGGCCGAACGCCGGCAGCAACTACTTCGTCGGCAGCATGCGCTTCGCCGCCGTCTACAGGACCGCCCTCACGCCCGCGCAGGTCCAGGCCCACTACGTCGCCGGTCGCTGACGAGGCGGCCAGGCGGTGCCCCGGCATCGCGCCGTCGCACCGTCCCGTCGCACCGTCCCGTCGCGCCTCGGCGGTGAGCCGCACCCGGCGGCGCGCCGCGGTGATGCGCGCAGATCAGCGCGCGGGCACCACGTCCCAGTGCTCGCGGATGAGGCCGTCGTCCACGCGGAAGACGTCGGCGGCCAGGAACGGGTCGCCCGCCTGGGCGTCGACGGCCTGGGAGAAGGTCCAGACCAGGTCGCCGTCCGCGAGCGAGATGACGGACTGCTGCGCCGGGAACCGCGCGCCGCCGCTGAAGAGCTGCTTCAGCGCCGCCGTGCCGTTCGGCGCGACGGGGTTGTGCTGCAGGTACGCGGAGTCGAAGGAGCGGTCGAGGACGCTCACGTCCCGATCCCGGAAGAGGGCGTCGTACGCGCCGACGGCCAGCCGGCGGTCCGCCTCCTCCTGCTGCTCCGTCGGGCGGGGCGCGTCCGGTGCGCCCACGTAGAGGTCGCTGAACATCGTGTTCGCGTTGCCGCTGGCGGGGGTCCCCTGCGCGATCGCCTGGTCGAAGGACCAGCGCTCGGTGACCTTCCCGTCCGCGAGGCGGAAGAGGTCGACCGCGGCCTCGCCCGTCCGCTCGTCGGCGGGGTCGGAGGCGACCTGCCAGTGGACGGCCACGAGGTCGCCGTCGGCGGCGGTGCGCTTGACGACGGCCTGGGCGCCGGGGACGCGCTGGTGCGCGGCGGCGAACTCGGCGAGGAGCCCGTCCGGTCCTGCCGCGGCGCCCGCACCGTACGCGACCGCGTCGGGGGAGACGGCGGCACGGGCCGCCTCCTGCGCCTCCGCGGAGGCCGGATCCGGGAACGCCTCCGTGAGGAGCGTGGAGATCACGTCCGCGTTGCGAGCCTCCGCGGCGGAGTCGCCGCGGTCGGCCGTGGTGCCGCCGTCGCCTGCCGTGCCGGTCGTGGCGACGGCGGACGTCGCGTCGGGGGTGGAGCCGGGGGCGGCGGAGGGCGATCCCGCGGCGGAGCAGCCGGCGAGGACGACGACCCCGGCCAGGGCGGCGGCGCCGCGGGCGATCAGGGGGACAGGGTTTCGTTGAACTCTCATGCACACACGGTGGGGCCTCCGGCTGGGAAGACCCGCTGTGCATGGATCGCGCGCTCATCAGCGATTCCTGGTACGTCGCGCGCTCCACGCCGACCTGGCGCCGACGGGAATCGCCGCGCCGCCCGCCCGTTGCCGCCTCCGTTCCGAAGGCCATGCACCGGGTCCGAGTCACCCGGCAGGGGCCCCCTCGCCGCGCATGCGAGGGGGCTTCCCTGTGCCCGGGGAAAGGCGCCGGACGCACGACGAACCGCCCGGCGTCGAGGGCCGGGCGGTTCGTGTGGTGCGTTGCCGGCGTGTGCCGGGTGGGTGCTACTTGGTGTTGACGGTGATCTTCGCGATGCCGACGACGAGCTCGTCGGTGACGGCGTCGGTGCCGAAGGTGGTGTTCAGCAGCGCGGCGGCGTCGGGGCTGACCTTGACGGTGGTGCCCTCGAGGACGGCGTTGTCGCCCTCCATCTGGAGCGGGTTCAGGGTCGTGCCGTCGAGGTTGAAGATGTAGACGTCGTTCATGACCTCGCCGTCGCCGACCTGGACCGAGCCCGTGAGGCGGCTGGTGCCGGGGTCGATGACGAAGTCGGTGAGCTTCACGACGGTGTCGCCGGCGGTGAGGCTGATGCCGGAGCCCTCGTGGTCGATCTCGCCCTGGACGTAGGGGCGGTAGTCCATCTCGGGGTCGTAGTAGTCCACGTTGCCGCCGGTGATGGGGAACGCGAGGGTGCCGGTGGCGCCGTCGAGGGTGGCGGTGCCGATGACGCCGGGGGTCAGGCCCAGCGTCGTGAGGGCGCCGGTGAAGCCGGAGTCGAGGGTGACCTGGGTGTCGACGCCGGTCAGGGTCGGGATCGACGCGAGCGGCGTGGGGTCGGCCTCGGTCGTCGCGGACGCGGACGGCGCGGCGGAGGTGGAGGACGAGGGGGTCTCGGCGGGGGTCGAGCAGGCCGCGAGGCCGACGACGAGGAAGCCCGCGGTGGCGAGGCCGAAGACCGACTTGGTGAGGTTGCGCATGATGGATCCTTTGCTGTCAGGGCGACCGACGTGGTCGCCGTTTGGAGTCGCAAGGTCCTTCGGCGCCCCTCCGGAGAAGGTTGGGTCCCGTGATGTTTCCGTGACCTGTGGGGATCCTCCGCGGGTCAGCGCTGCTCGCCCGGGCGCTGGTTCCCGAGGACCTGGAGGGTGACGGACCCCGACAGCCCCTGCGCGGTCGGGGGCGCGGACTCGGGCAGGCGCAGGGTGAGGCGGAGGTGGTCGCGGACGCCAGGGGCGCGCGCGGGCGACTGGGTCAGGATCACGCGTCCCTGCGCGGGACGGTCGGCCACCACGGCCGTGACCGTGCCCGAGCAGACGGCCGTGCCCGGGGCGCCGGTCCACGGGACGGAGCACCGGTCGAGCGCGAGCTGCAGGCCGTCGGAGGTGCTGCCGAGCGCCGATCCGCCGAGCTCCAGGGCGAGCTCCGAGGCGGCCACCGACCCGGTGTTCGTGAGGTCCACGATGCGCACCGCCTGGCCGCCCGGGCGGAGGCCCGTGACGGGCACCGTCGTCTGGTCGGTGCCGGCGGCGCCCCAGTCGAGCGTGACGGCGCCCGCGGAGATCCGGGTCACGGCGTCGTCGCGGTCGACGAGGACGGCGTAGGCGGCGCCGCCGCCGAGGAGCGCGGCGAGCAGGGCGGCTCCCGTCGCGAGGCCCACGCGACGGCGCGCGGGACCGCCGGAGCCCGCGACGACGTGGCGGCCGCTCACGACCGGCCCTCCGCGGCGCGCGGCGGGCGGCGCCAGACGGCCACGAGCGCCCACGCGGTGACCAGGGCGCCGGCGGCGCCGAAGGCGAGGCTGCGCGTGCCCGGATCGCTGAGCCACACCCCGGGCCAGCCGAGGTACGGGACGACCGCGGTGCGGCGCTGGATCTCGTCGTCGCTGACCGTGACGATCCAGGGGTCCGGGGACGGGTTGTTGTCGCCCTGCGTCTCCATGACCAGCAGGTCCGGGCTCCAGCCGTCGATGCGGTCGGCGTACTCGGGCCCGTACACGGTGACGACGCGGTGGATGACGCGGATGGCGGGGCCCACGGGCGCCGTGAACACGATCACGTCGCCCACCGCCGTGTCCTCGCGGTCCACGGGCTGGGTGACCGCGAGCGATCCCACGGGCATGCCCGGCGCCATCGAGTTCGAGAGCACGGGCACGAACCGCGCCGTGCCGGTGAGCGTCAGCAGCAGGACGACGACGACGACGAGGGCGAGGACGACGCTGACGACGCCGCCGAGGGCGGCGAGCGCGCGGGCGAGGGGACCGCGGCGCCGGCGCAGGGCCGCGGCGGGCGTCCCGGGATCCGGGACCGCGGCCGGGGCGGCGGCGTCGACGACGTGCGCGCGGCGGCTCACGACGCGGCCTCGGGCGGAACCGGGGGTCCGGCGTCCGCGCCCCGACGGCGACGCCGGGACGCGATCAGGAGGAGGGCGCCGACCGCGAGCGTGAGGAGCCCGCCGGAGAGGGCGGAGGCGATGTCGCGTCCGGTGACCGGCAGGGGCCCTCGGCGGGGGTCGTCGTCCGCGGCGGCCGGCAGGGTGCCCGCGCCGGCGTCCGGGGGGTCGGTCGCGTCGCCCGGGACCGGGTCGCCGTCGCCCGGCTGAGGGTCCGGGTCGACGGGGCCGGGGTCCACGGGGTCGGGCCCCGGTCCTGCCGCGTCGAGCAGGGAGAACGTGACGCGGAGCGACGCGGCTGTGTCCTCGGCCTCGTTCCCGGCCGAGGCGGGGAACGAGACGCGCACGCCGACGCTCGTGCTGTCGCCCGCGGCCAGCGGGATGCTGGTGCCCAGGCGGCCGAGGGTCGCCGCGGGACCGGTGCCGAGCCGGACGACGGGACCGCGGCACGTGAGCGGGCGGTCGGCGACGGCCGCGTACCCGGCGTCGCACCGCACCACGTCGAGCTGGAGGCCGTCGCGCGGATCGCCCGCGAGGGTCGCGTCCCCGCCGGCGTCGAGGTCGACGAGCACCGGCGAGCCGGAGGCGGAGGCATTGATGACCTCGGCGGCCCACACCACGGAGTCGCCGGGCGCGAGGTCGCGGAGGCGCGACGCGGGGCCGGGGACCTCGCGGACGACGAGGGCGCGCTCGTCCGCGGAGGCCCCGTCCACGAGCGGCGCGGAGGGGGGAGCGGAGGATGCGGCGGCCGCGGGGGCGGCGGCGAGCAGCGTCAGGCAGAGCGCGGCGGCGGCGGCCGTGCCGGTGCGTGCGTGCATGAAGGGGGCTTCCGGGTCGTCTGCGCGGGGGAGAGGGGGAGCTCCGCGCGCGGGTCGTGCGGTCGAGCGGGGCGCCGACGCGATCGGCGCCCCGCTCGGGGACGGTCGGGTGCCGGCGCGTGCCGGACCCGACCGTCAGATCAGCGCTGCAGGCCGTCGCGCTGGATGGCGGACGCCGTGTACGTGATCGTCGCGGACGCGTTCTCGTAGTCGTTGTCCGCGGCCGTGGGGAGCACGAGGCGCATCAGCGTGCTGAGCGCGACGTCCTCCGAGTCGGACGGGAAGGTCCCGTCCGCCGTGGGGGTCACGCCGAAGGCCGCGGGGGTCAGCGTCACAGCACCGGCGGCGCCGGTGAGGGCGGAGAGCTTCCCGGTGCTCGTGACGACCTGGGCGCCGTCGCACGTGTACGGCCCGCGGTCCGCGGCGGCCGCGGTGGTCCACGTCCCGCCCGAGCAGGTCACGAGCTCGTAGGTGAGGCCCTCGGCGCCGGCGACGAGCGACTCGCCGCCGCCCGGGAGCGTGACGTCGTCGGTGCCGGGGACGTCGTCCGTGACCGCGACGCCGAACGTCACCGCGGCGACGAGGTCGCCGTCGTTGGTCGCAGCCGGGAGCTCGAGGTCGATGGGGCGCTCGACGGTGTCGCCGGGGGCGATGTCCGACACGGTGTAGTCGCCGGTCGCGACGATGTCGAGCTGGCCCGCATCGACGTCGAGCGACGCGGTGTCCGAGTCCGTGAAGACGGCGAACGCGCCGGCCGTGGCGAGGGCGCCGACGGTCAGGATCGCGCCCGTGGCGATGATCTTGCGCCAGGGTGCGGGGCGCTTCTCCGGTGCGGTGGTGCTCATGGTGCTGTTCCCTTCGATGGTGGTGCTGATGAGGTGGTGCAGGTGCGTGGTGGTGCGGGGTCGTGCGGCGTCGTCGCCCGGAGGGGCGGGACGCGCATCCGGGCGACCGGATGCGGGGGTCTGCGGGGGCCGGCGCGGCGGCGGATCGGCCGCGCGCGGGCGGGGGGTCGCGGTCATCCGCAGCCCCTCGCGTCGACGGCGGCGGGCTGGGGGACGGCGGCCGTGGCCGCGCTGGCGACGCCCGTCCACCGGTGCAGGTCGGGTCGGACCCGCCACTGGTAGGAGCGGGACTCGCCCACGCGGTCGTCGGTGAAGCCGGTGGCGTCGGCGCCGAGGCGGGCGACCTGCATCCAGGCGCCCGGCGTGGCGCCGGCGACGCGACGCTCCACGAGGAACGCGGTCGCGCCCGGCGTCGCGGCCCACGCGAGCGCGGTGCTCGGCCGGCCCGCGACGCAGCTCGCCGTGGCGGCGCCGATCGTCGTGGTGCTGGTCCAGGAGCCGGTGCCGGCTGCCTGCGTCGCCGTGTCGCGGTGGTGGAACCCGCGCGGGGCGAGGGGGGCGGGGTCGACGAAGACGGTGATCGTGGAGGAGACGACGATGCCGGTGCCCGGGGCCGACGGCCGGTCGGTCGCCGAGTAGGGGATCACGATGGTGCCCGTCCACCCGTCCGCGGCCGGCGTGTAGGTGCATGCCGTCGCCGCGCACGAGAAGGTGCCGCGCAGGCCCGAGGGCGGGGTCGCCCCCGTCACGGCCAGCGCGTCGCCGTCGGGGTCGGTGTCGTTGAGGGTCGGATCCACGGACACAGCGGGCCCGCCGGTCGTCGCCACGATGCGGTCCGGGCGTGCCACGGCGGCCCGGTTCAGCGGCGTCACCGTGACGGTCACGCGCACGTTCCAGGTGCCGACGGAGCTCGACAGCGAGTAGTCGAAGACGTCGGTGCCGGTGAAGAAGTCCGCCGAGCGGTACGTGCAGCGCCCGCGCTCGGTGCCGGTCGCGACGCAGGTGACGCTGCCCGAGACGGGGCTGGCCGGGACGGGTCCGGCGGCGCCGCCGACGAGGGTGGGCGTCGCGGACTGCTGGGCGCGGCTGAGGGTCGCGCCGGTCGCCGCGCGTCCGTCGTTGGCCAGCACGTCGATCACGACGGGCACGCCCTGGGCGGTGGTGGCGGCGTCGGGCAGCGGGTCCGGCACGGCGGTGACGGTCGCGGTCGCGGTCTGCGTGATCGTGGCGCCCGCCGATGTCGTGGCCCGCACGGTCGCGGTGTTGACGATGGAGCCGGACTGCACGTCCGCGGCGGTCGCCGCATAGGTGGAGGTGGCCGTCACGACCTGCCCGGGCGCGAGCGTGCCCGCGGTCCCCGGCCAGGTGTAGGCGGGCGCCGAGACGCCCGGGCGGGGATCCGAGACGCTGACGCCCGTGAGGGTCGTCGTGCCCGTGTTGGTGGCGCGGAACGTGTACGTGATCGGGCTGCCCGCGGCGGGCACGTTCGCGACGGACGCGGTCTTGGTGAGGGCGATCGTGGCGGTCCGCGCCAAGGAGACGTTCCGCGTGGCCTGTCCGGACGCCACGATGCCCGCGGGGCTCGTGCCGCGCGCGGTCGCCGTGTTCGCGACGGATCCCGCGTCGAGGTCGGTCTGCTTGACCGTGTAGCGCGCGGTCGCCGTGACCGATCCCCCGATGGGCAGGGAGCCCGCGGTGCCCGGCCAGGTGCCGTACGTGATCGCGGAGAGTCCCGCGAGCGGGTCGGTGAGGGCCACGCCCGTGAGCGGCACGTTGCCGCTGTTCGTGATCCGGAAGGAGTAGTCGATGGTGGCGCCCACCGCGGCGCCGCCCGTGAGGACCGCGTCCTTCGTCACCGTCACGGCCGGGCCGTGGTTGACCTGGATGGTGGAGGTGGATGTGGCGGTGGGGGCGGCGACCCCCGCGAGCGTGCGGCCGTTCGCGGTGGCGGTGTTCACGAGGGTCGTGCCGGCGTTCACGTCGGCCTGGGTGACCGTGTACGGGGCGGCGGTGAAGGTCGCGGTGGAGGTCCCGATCCCGGCGGCGGACGCCGTGGTCGGGGTGAGGGACGCGGTCGCGGGGGTGATGCCCGTGACCCGGGGATCCGTCACGGCCACCTGCTGCAGGGACACGTTCCCGGTGTTCCGCGCGGTGAACGTGTAGGCGATGCGCTCCCCGACGTCCGCGCGGCCGTTGCCGTTGGAGTCGGTGAGCACGCCGACCTTCTCCAGCGAGAGGGCGGGAGCGGGGGTGGCGATGGGCGCGGTCACGGTGCTCTGGTTGCTGTTGACGGGGATGAGGACGTTGAGCGCGCTCGCGGTCGCGGTGTTCACGAACGGTCCCGCGAGGGCCTCGGCGGCGGTCACGCGGTGCTGGCCCGTGCAGGTCATCGACCCGCCGATGATGATCCCCACCGCCACCGGGCAGGAGATGCCGGTCGCGTTCGGGTCGGTCACGGTCGGGTTGAGCAGCAGCACGCCCGCGGTGTTCGTGAGGACGAACTGGTAGGGGATCACCGAGCCCTCGACGTAGGCGGCGGGCTGCGCGACGGTGCGGTCGATCTGCTTGACGAGGTTGAGGGCGCGGAGGTCGTCGATCGAGGAGACGCGGACGTTGCGGATCAGGTGCGCGTCGGTCTGGCCGCCCGTCGACCCGACGTACCCGAGCTTGAAGGAGGAGGGCGCGGGCGTGGTCATCGTGTACTGCAGGACCTGCGTGAGGCCGGAGTCCGCGAGCCCCGCGGTCTGACCGTGGTAGACGGTGACGACGGGGAGGCGCGCCGACGAGACGGTGATGCGGATGCTGCGGCCGAGGTCCGCGCCGGGCGCGGTGGCCGTGGTGGTGGTGGCCACGCCGCGCAGGGTCTTGCCGGTCGGGAGCGTCGCGCCCGTCAGGTAGCAGTACCCCGCCGTGCCCTGACCGGGTCCGCGCAGGGCGATCGCGTTGGGGCGCTGGCCGGGCGGCGTGACGCAGGCCGAGCCCGTGGTCCCGCCGCCGTTCGTGCTCGAGAAGCCGCCGTAGGCGTCGAGTCCCACCCCGAGGTAGCCGCCGTTGACGCCCGGGATCGTCCCGGCCTGCGAGTAGCCGAGCGCGCTCCCCGCCGCACCGGCCCCGGTGAGGGAGACGCCGCCGTCGGCGAGGAAGAAGCCGATCCCGTCGGCGCCGCTGGTGGCCGTGCCGTACTGGTACTGGTCGAAGCGGATGTCGAGTCCGCCGTTCGCGGGGATCGCGGTGTCGTAGACGACGCCGCCGGTGGCGTTGCCGCGGTTGTCGGTCAGCTGCAGGGATCCCGGCGTGGTCGCGGCCGCGGGGGCGAGGGTGCGGCTCGAGCAGATGCCGAGCGTGCTGCTGCCGCTCGGCGGAGCCGTCGTCGCGCGGGTCAGGCAGGCGCTGCCGAGCGGCTTCCAGGCGGGATCCGGCACGTTCGCGTTCCCGAAGGACTCGGCGATGAGCTGCGTGGCCGCGGTCGCGGGCTGCGCGGGCAGGGTCACGAGGAGCGTGGCGGCGAGGGCGGCGACCACGGTCGCGGCGATGCGCCGGACGAGAGGACGGCGCGGCCTGTCCGTCTCCGGTCGGGCAGCATGGACAGCACGCGCTCGCGCCACCTCGACCACCCCCGTGCTCCGGTGCGCCCCGGGCGGGGCGCCTCAGGCCCCCCGGCCTGCCATCTGACGCTAATCTGCTGATCAGAGCGGGTACAGGGTCCCAGTAGCGATCTAGGTGAACCAGTAGCCCCCATTCGACGTCCCCGGGCCCCCGCCCGGGGCACACGCCGCGGCATCGGCACCCGGATCCTGTGAGTTGAGCCGACATCGCTCAAGTCCGCTCCCCCCGACTTGACGCTCGGGGGAGCGCGAGTAGAGTTGAGTCATCGCGGCTCAAGTAGCACGCCGCTGACGAAGCGGCACCGCGAGACAGACTCCGCGGCACACCCGCGTCACCCACGAAGCGACCCCGTGACCCGGGCGTCGCGGCAATAGAAGGAGAACACCCCATGGCTCGTGCAGTAGGAATCGACCTGGGTACCACCAACTCGGTGGTCTCGGTCCTGGAGGGCGGGGAGCCCACCGTCATCGCCAACGCCGAGGGCGCGCGCACCACGCCGTCCGTCGTCGCGTTCACCAAGGACGGCGAGGTGCTGGTCGGCGAGACCGCCAAGCGCCAGAACGTCACCAACGTCGACCGCACCATCTCGTCGGTCAAGCGCCACATGGGCACCGACTGGACCGTCGGCATCGACGACAGGAAGTACACGTCGCAGGAGCTGTCGGCCCGCATCCTCGGCAAGCTCAAGCGCGACGCCGAGCAGTACCTGGGCGACTCGGTGACCGACGCGGTCATCACCGTCCCCGCGTACTTCAACGACGCCGAGCGCCAGGCCACGAAGGAGGCCGGCGAGATCGCGGGCCTCAACGTCCTGCGCATCATCAACGAGCCCACCGCGGCGGCCCTCGCCTACGGCCTCGACCGGGGCAAGGAGGACGAGCTCATCCTCGTCTTCGACCTCGGCGGCGGCACGTTCGACGTCTCCCTCCTCGAGGTGGGCAAGGACGACGACTTCAGCACCATCCAGGTCCGCTCCACCGCGGGCGACAACCGCCTCGGCGGCGACGACTGGGACCAGCGCATCGTCGACCACCTCGTCAAGCGCTTCAAGGAGTCGACGGGCGTCGACGTCTCCAACGACAAGATCGCCAAGCAGCGCCTCAAGGAGGCCGCGGAGCAGGCGAAGAAGGAGCTCAGCTCCTCCACCAGCACGAGCATCCAGCTGCCCTACCTCTCCCTCACGGAGAACGGCCCGGCCAACCTCGACGAGACGCTGACCCGCGCCAAGTTCGAGGAGCTCACGAACGACCTGCTCGAGCGCACCCGCAAGCCCTTCGAGGACGTCATCCGCGAGGCCGGCGTCTCGGTCGGCGACGTGGCCCACGTGGTCCTCGTCGGCGGATCCACCCGCATGCCCGCCGTCGTCGAGCTCGTCAAGAAGCTCACGGGCGGCAAGGAGCCCAACAAGGGCGTCAACCCGGACGAGGTCGTCGCCGTCGGCGCCGCGCTCCAGGCCGGCGTGCTGAAGGGCGAGCGCAAGGACGTCCTGCTCATCGACGTCACCCCCCTGAGCCTCGGCATCGAGACCAAGGGCGGCATCATGACCAAGCTCATCGAGCGCAACACGGCCATCCCCACCAAGCGCAGCGAGACCTTCACCACGGCCGACGACAACCAGCCGTCCGTCGCGATCCAGGTCTTCCAGGGCGAGCGCGAGTTCACCCGCGACAACAAGAACCTCGGCACCTTCGAGCTCACGGGCATCGCCCCGGCGCCCCGCGGGATCCCGCAGGTCGAGGTCACCTTCGACATCGACGCCAACGGCATCGTGCACGTGTCCGCCAAGGACAAGGGCACCGGCAAGGAGCAGTCGATGACCATCACGGGCGGATCCTCGCTCGCGAAGGAGGACATCGAGCGCATGGTGCGCGAGGCCGAGGAGCACGCGGCGGAGGACAAGACGCGCCGCGAGCAGGCCGAGGTGCGCAACAACGCCGAGCAGCTCGCCTACTCGATCGACAAGCTCATCAAGGAGAACGACGACAAGCTCCCCGAGGACGTCAAGTCCGAGGTCCAGGGCGACGTCGACGGCCTGAAGAGCGCCCTCGCGGGCGACGACGAGGCCGCGGTGAAGACCGCGTTCGACAAGCTCTCCGCGAGCCAGACCAAGCTCGGCGAGGCCATCTACGCGCAGGGCCAGCAGGAGCAGGCCGCCGGTGAGGCGTCCGAGGGCGCGCCCGAGGCGAAGAAGGACGACGAGGACATCGTCGACGCCGAGGTCGTGGACGAGGACGACGAGGACAAGAAGTCCGACCGATGACCGAGGACACCGCGAACGGCGAGGGCACGACGCCCGAGGACGAGGGCACCGAGCAGTCGGCCGCCCCGTCCCCGGCCGGGTCCGACGCGACGGCGGACGCCGCGGCCGACGCGGCCTCCGTCCCCGGTGAGGACGGCGCGTTCGTCGAGGCCGAGGGCCCCGACGTCGAGACGACCGACGCCATGGACGAGGAGCTCCAGGACCTCATCGAGCAGACCCGGAACGAGCCCGTCGAGGGCGACTCCGAGCACCTCGTGGACCTGAAGCGCGTCACCGCGGAGTACGCCAACTACCGCAAGCGCACCGAGGCCAACCGCGAGATCGAGCGGCAGCGCGCGGTCGGCGACGTGGTCAAGGGCATCCTGCCGGTGCTCGACGACCTCGACCGGGCCGAGAAGCACGGCGACCTCGCGGAGGGCGGACCGCTCACCGCGATCGTCGCCAAGCTGCGGACGAGCGTGGAGCGCATCGGACTGGTCAAGGTGGGCGCCGTCGGCGACGCCTTCGACCCGCAGGTGCACGAGGCGATCTTCCAGAAGCCGAACCCCGAGGTCCAGGTGGACACCGTGGCGGACGTCGTCGAGAGTGGCTACTACGTCGGCGAGACGCTGCTGCGGGCCGCGAAGGTCGTCGTCGACAAGCCGGAGTAGCACCATCATCCGCAGCATCCACGAGGCTGCACCCACCCCGGTCCGGGCCCCCGCGCACGCGGGCGCCCGGACCGGGTCGTGCGGCCCCCACCACGAGACGAAGAAGAAGGGAGGCGTCTGATGGCCAGCCAGGACTGGTTCGACAAGGACTTCTACAAGGTCCTCGGAGTGTCCAAGGACGTCTCGGAGGCCGACCTGAAGAAGGCCTACCGCAAGCTCGCCCGGCAGTACCACCCGGACAGCAACCCGGATCCGTCGGCCGAGGCGCGCTTCAAGGAGATCAGCGAGGCGAACGCCGTGCTGTCCGACAAGGAGCAGCGCAAGGAGTACGACCAGGTCCGCGCGATGGGCTCGGGCGCGCGCTTCACGGCGCCCGGTGCCGGCGGCGGCCAGGCGGGCGGGTTCGAGGACGTGTTCGGCGGCATGTTCGGCCAGCAGGCCGGCGGCCGCGGGCGGCGCGCCGGGTTCGGATCCGGCCAGCCGCAGTACGGCCAGGGCGGGTTCGAGGACATCCTCGGCGGCATGTTCGGCAACGGCGGCTTCGGCCAGTCGACCGGCGGCTACCGCGGCTACGGCGCCCCCACGAAGGGCCGCGACGTCACCGCGTCCACCACGATCGACTTCCTCACCGCGGTGCAGGGCGACGTCGTGCGCCTGCAGGACTCCGACGGCCGCCCCATCACGGTGCGCGTGCCGGCGGGGGTCACCGACGGGCAGAAGATCCGCCTGGCCGGCAAGGGCGAGCCCTCCGGCGACGGCGGCGCGACCGGCGACATCATCCTCACCGTGCACGTGCGGCCCCACCCCGTGTTCGAGCGGGACGGGCTGAACCTCCGGGTGAACGTGCCCGTCACGTTCCCCGAGGCCGCGCTCGGCGCGACCATCGAGGTGCCCACGCTCGGCGGCGACCCGGTGCGGCTGAAGGTCGCGCCCGGCACGTCCAGCGGCAAGGTGCTGCGCGTCAAGGGACGCGGCGTCACCACCCCGAAGGGCACGGGCGACCTGCTCGCGCGCATCGAGGTGGCGGTGCCCTCGCGCCTCACCGACGCCCAGCGGATCGCGCTCGACGCGTTCGCGGGCTCGGGACCCGCCGAGGACCCGCGCTCCGAGCTCATCGAGCGGGCCCGGGGCTGACATGGACCCCCGCGACGCCATGGACGAGGACGCGCCCGTCTTCGTGATCTCCGTGGCGGCCGAGCTGTCGGGCATGCACCCGCAGACGCTCCGGCAGTACGACCGGCTCGGGCTCGTGTCGCCCACCCGCACGGCCGGGCGCTCCCGCCGCTACTCGATGCGCGACATCGTGCAGCTGCGGGAGGTCGCCCGGCTGGGCGCGGAGGGCGTCAGCCTCGAGGGGATCGCGCGGATCCTGGAGCTCGAGAACCAGGTGACCGAGCTCCGCGGCCGCGTGCGGCAGCTCGAGTCGGCCCTCGCCGACGAGCTCCTCTCCCGACCCGGCCGCCGGGTGTTCGCGGCCCGCGGCGACGGCGACGTCGTGTCGCTCCGCGCGGGCGTGCGCCCCTCCCGGCAGACCGAGGTCGTGCTCTACCGCGCGGCGCTCACCATGCCGGACGCCGGACGCGGATCCGCAGAGCGCGGATCCGCAGAGCGCGGGTCCGCAGAGCGCGGGTCCGCCGAACGCGGGTCCGCCGAGCGCGGACCCAGCGGGCGCGACGCGCGGTGAGCGACACCGCCGACGAGCTCCTCGACCTCGGCGCGCTCCGCCGCCGGCCCGACGTGGAGGCCGACAACCTCTTCGCGGTGGACGCCGCCGACCGCCTGCTCCTCGACGAGCTGATCGCGCTCCTCGCGACGGCCGCGGACGCCGGGCATCCCGTCCGACCGGACGAGCTCGTCGTCATCGGCGACCAGTACGGCGCGCTGGCGCTCGGCGCGGCCGCGGCGCTCCGGCGGTCCGGCGCGACGGATCCGCTGCGCCTCCGCGTCCACCAGGACGCGCTGGGCTCCGAGACCGCGCTCGACCTCAACGCGGAGCTCGTCGGCGAGACGGCCGTGATCGCCCACCACGGCCTCGACGACGCCCTCGCCGCCGGCGCCCGGGTGGTCCTCGCGCGCCTCCCGCGCAGCCTCGACGCCCTCGACGAGTGGGCGGGCCTCGTCGCCCGGGCCGCCGCCGACGACGTCACGGTGCTCGCCGGAGGTCGCGTCAAGCACCTCACGCCCGCCATGACCGACGTGCTCCGCCGCCGGTTCGCGGACGTGCACGCGACGCTCGCGCGGCAGAAGTCCCGGGTCCTGGTCGCGCGCGGTCCCGTGCGCGGGGACGACGGCGACCCCTACCCGCGCGGCGGGTCGCACCCCGACCTCGGCCTCGAGGTCCGCGCGCACGGCGCCGCGTTCGCGGGTGCCCGCATCGACATCGGCACGCGCTTCCTGCTGACCTTCCTCCCCGAGCTGCCCGACGACGCCCGGTCCGCCGTCGACCTCGGCTGCGGCACGGGCGTCATCGCCTCGGCCGTGGCGCTCGCCCGGCCGGAGCTGCGCGTCGTCGCGACCGACCAGTCGTGGGCCGCCGTCGACTCCGCGCGCGCCACCGTCGCCGCCAACGGGCTCGCGGGGCGGGTCACCGTGGTGCGCGACGACGCGGGTGCGACCGTGCCCGACGGATCCGCGGACCTCGTGCTCCTCAACCCGCCGTTCCACACGGGCGCCACCGTGCACGCGGGCCTCGCGCCGCGCCTCTTCGCCGCGGCCGCCCGCATGCTCCGCCCCGGCGGCCAGCTGTGGACCGTCTACAACAGCCCGCTCGGCTACCGGCCGCAGCTCACGCGCATCGTCGGGCACACCCGCGAGGCCGGGCGGAACGCGAAGTTCACGGTCGCCGTCTCGACGAAGCCGGATCCGCGGGCCTAGCCTCAGGATCGACCGCGGGCGACCCGCGCCCGGCGGCCGCGTATCGAGGAGCCGCCATGCCCACCTTCCGCACCCGCGTCCTGCAGGCCCGCGGCAACGCCACCGGGTTGCCCGTGCCCCCGGAGGCGCTGGAGGAGCTGGGCGCCGGGAAGCGCCCCGCCGTCGTGGTCACGGTCGCGGGGTACTCGTACCGAACGACCGTCGGCACGATGGGCGGCCAGCAGCTCCTGCCGCTCAGCGCCGCGCATCGCGCCGCCTCGGGGATCGCCGCCGACGACGAGGTCGAGGTCACCATCGAGCTCGACGCGGCGCCGCGCGAGGCCGTCGTCCCCGAGGAGGTGGCGGCCGCGTTCGCCGCCGATCCTGCCCTCGCGGAGGCGTTCGGCGCGCTCTCCTCCAGCCGTCAGCGCGCCCTCGTGGACCCGATCGGGGAGGCGAGGACGGACGAGACCCGCCTCCGCCGCGTCGAGAAGGCGCTCGCGGCGCTGCGGGGCTGATCCGCGGGAGCCGGTGCCGCGGCCGCGCGCGGCCTTTCCGGGCAGCGCTCAGCGGCGGGCGACGGCCTCCTCCTGGACCGTAGCGGGGCGTCGCTGCGGCCCCTTCAGCCGCAGGGCCGGCTTCTCCACGAGGAACCAGCTCGCCGCGGCCACCGGCAGCGTCACCGCGATCGAGATCACGGCGAACGCAGGCACTCCCCAGGCACTCGCACCCGCGGTCGCGAGGAGCTGCTGGATCGGGAAGCCGTAGATGTAGGTGCCGTAGGAGAGGTCGTTCCGCACACGGAGCCGGGGGCTCTTGCCGAGCGCGCCCAGGCAGATGACGAGATACGCGACGGGAAGAGCCGCGATCACCCGGTAGTCCGGCAGCCAGGCGGAAGCGGCGACGGCCACGGCGGCCATGGCCATCAAGGGCGGCGAGACGGGGATCGCATCGCGATAGCGGTGGATCAGCGCTCCTGCCAGGAACATGATCCCGAACCGCGATCCCGTGACGACGTAGAAGTTCTCGACCGGACCGTAGGAGGTGGCGAGGACACCGACCGTCGCGACCACGAAGAGCGCGGGGAAGGTCGCCCGGTGCTTCATGAGCCCGAGGAGGCCGACGGCGAGGACGCCGACATAGCAGCTCGCCTCCCAGAAGAGGGTCCAGAGGGCGCCGTTCCACGCGTCGGGATACGGGACGTCGGAGGGCGTTCCCGCGATGTCGTACTGGAGCATGTAGAGCGCGGCGTTGCGCACGACGTAGGAGACGGAATCCGCGACGAAGCCCGGCGGGAAGGCGGAGCCGCGGATCAGCACCGCGAGCGGTGCGAAGACCGCGGCGGTCACGACCAGGCATGTCCAGAAGGCCGGGAGGATTCGCAGAGCGCGTGCGCGGAGGAACGTACGCCAACGCGGGTCTCGGACCCAGCTGGAAACGATCAGGTAGCCGGAGATGGCGAAGAACCCGTCCACGCTGATCCGGCTGACGATCTGACGCAGGGGTGCGAAGTCGATGTCCGCACCGCTCAGCGGGAACGAGTGCCAGACGATGACCGAGACGGCGAGGGCCAGCCGGAGGGCGTTGAGGGCGTTGTGGCGGGGATCGAAGACGACCCCGAGGGCGGGGGAGCGTGACACGGGCTGCTTTCGGGTAAGCGGAGACGAGAGGGGCGGAGTCGGGTCTCCGCGAGCTGGGTGGCTCGTCGGCTGACGCTATCGCCCCACTCCCGTCAGACGCCATCGTCCGCGGACCCCCAGAATGGCCGCTGCTCCTCTTGCGAGCGCCCCGGCGCGACGCCGATCAGGGGAGCGGCGGATCGAGCACCAGGAGGTCGCCGATCTCGCACTCGAGCGCGCGGCACATCGCGACGAGGGTCGAGTAGCGCACCGCCCGCGCGCGGTCGTTCTTGAGGACCGAGAGGTTCACCTGGCTGACGCCCACGATCGCGCTGAGCCGGGTCAGCGTCATGCCGCGAGCCGCCAGCAGCTCGTCGAGGCGGCAGTGGACGCCGGTGGGCCCGTCGTCGTCCGCGGCCATCAGACGAGGCCGCGGGTGTCGCGCTGCAGGCGCTCGCCGTGCTCGACGACGAGGCCGACGATCATCAGGGCGAACCCGAGCGCGATGGTCGACAGGTCGACCTCGGCGACCACGGGCCAGAAGCCCTCGAGCCCCGCGGCGGGGTCGTTCAGCTCGCCGCCGACCAGCCATGCCACGCCGGTGCGCATCCCGAGCGAGCACAGGGCGGCGATCATGACGGTGCCGCCCGCGAGCGTGACGACGAGGCTGAGGCGGCGCGCGAGCGGATCCGGCCGCAGCAGCCGGCGGGCGAGGATCGCGACCGTGGCCGCCAGCGCGATGCCGACGGACGCGTCGAGGGCGATGCGCACCACGTGCATGACGACGATCCCGTCCGACAGGCCGCCGACGGCGACGTCGGCAGTCCGGTAGGCGCCCGAGCGGAGGTCCGCGGGGCCGGCGTCGGCCTCCGCCGGGAGCGACCCGCGCATCTCCAGCGACGTGTGCACGACGCCGGTCCGCACCGTCTGGACCGCGCTCGCGACGGCGGAGGCCGCCACGGCGAGGAGCACGAGGACGGCGATGACGAGGGCCGCCCGGAGGACGCCGCGGGTGGTGCGCACGGCGGCGCCCGTGCTGGTGTAGGAGGAGGTGCTCATGGTCGCGTCCCATCGATCATCGTTGCAACGAATGTCGATATGGTCGCACGCGCCCCGCCTGCGTGTCGAGGGCGGGGCGGCTCACGCGGGGTGGGTGCGGAACCACTCCAGGAGCCAGCGGGCGCGGGACGGCGCGTCCGGACGGGCGGCGGCGGAGGCGGGGCGGTCGAGGAAGTCGTCGTACCCGTCCAGCTGGCGGACCGTCGAGTCGTCGACCGTGCGGAACCCCATGGACCAGGCGGGGAACCGCCGCGCCGGGATCCGCTCGTCGAGCAGCAGCCGCACGTCGGTGTGGCGCGGATCCGCGGCGATGGTCGCGAACACCGCGCCCACGGCGTCGTCCGGGCCCTCGAGCACCTGCATGAAGCGGCCGTCGCGGTGCAGCAGGAGGCCGGTGAGGCCCGCCGGCTCGTTGTTCCGCACGCACTGGCCGAGCAGCTCGGCGAGGTCGTCGTCGGACAGGTGCCGCGTGGCGGTGCTCGTGTAGACGGTCGTGCGCATGGATCCCCCTCGTGCCGTGGACCCATCCTCCCGCGTGGCGGGGGACGGCGGGGCACGGGTGGCGGCCCGGCGCGGCTCCTGTGCGGACAAGAGCCCGGCTCGCTCGCGGGTACGTGGCGTGCCGGGCTCCTGCTGCTCCCACGTCCGTTCGGGTCGGATCGCGGAGGGATCTGAGAGCGGCCCCGCGGTGCGGGGGATGCGGCGGGGCGCTGCTCGGGTATCCATTCGCGCGACGGCATCGGGGGGAACCCGTCGCGCTAGGAAGACTCTAGGGGCCCGGTCCTCCATATGGGGGACATCTCGTGCACGAAGCGCGGGTGATCCGGGGGTGAGGGGAGGGTGAGCGGCCCGCAGTGGTGCGGATCCCGGGTGCTTCGGGGGGTGGGAGCGCGCGGCGGCGCGTGGGGGACGGATGCCGTGCGGAGACGGTCAGCGGATAGTCGGAGGTGGAGGGAGGGCGCGGGCGGCGGCGGACGGTGCGCGCGCCGCGCCTCCTACGCTCGGGGGCATGCCCGACTCCCGCGCTCCCCGTCCGGACCGTGCTCCCCGTCCCGCGGGCGGCGCCGGCGTGCGCGGCGACGCGTGGCGCGTGCGGGAGGTCCGCCTGGAGCGCACGCACCGGGACGTCGCGGTGCGGATCGACGGCGGCGGCGTCGCGCTCGCCGACCCCGCGGATCCGGTGCGCGGGCGGCTGGACCTCAGCCTCTCCGACGGCGTCGTCGACCGGCACGTGCACCTGGGGCTCGTGCCGTACGCGGCGCTGGCCGGGTCGCCGGTGACGGCCGTGGTCGACCTCGGCGGGGATCCGGTCGAGACGGCGCGCATCGCCGCCCTGCCGCCGGACGGCGTGGACGTCCGCTACGCGGGTCCGTTCCACACCG
Organism: Clavibacter sp. GW821-FHT01D01; assembly: GCF_059422605.1. NCBI lineage: Bacteria > Bacillati > Actinomycetota > Actinomycetes > Micrococcales > Microbacteriaceae > Clavibacter > Clavibacter sp. GW821-FHT01D01. The sequence goes on along the minus strand of NZ_JBWKXC010000001.1, from coordinate 229,252 downwards.
CCTTGGGCGGTTACCCCTCCGACCGCGCGTGGGCGCCCGCCGGGAGCGTGCGGGAGGTGGCACGTGTCGGCGACGCGGCACCCGCGGTCGCGGAGGCACGCGCGGGCGGCGCGGACGTGATCAAGGTCGTCCTGCACGACGGTGGTCCTCTCCTCGCCGACGACGTGCTCGCGGCCCTCGTCGACGCCGCGCACGCCGCCGGGCTGCCCGCGGCCGTGCACGCGGAGGGCGCGGGTCAGGCGGGCCGGGCGATCCGGGTGGGCGCCGACGCGCTCGTGCACGTGCCGTGGACCGAGCGGCTGGACGACGCGACCCTGGCGGAGTCCGTCGCGCGCGACGTGCTCTGGATCTCCACCCTCGCGATCCACGAGGGGCCGGACCTCGCGGCGGCCCTCGACAACGCGCGCCGCTACGTGCGGGCCGGCGGGCGGGTCGCGTACGGCACCGACCTCGGCAACGGCGACCTGCCGGTGGGGCTCTCCGCGCGCGAGGTGACGCTGCTCGGCGAGGTCGGGCTCCGCGGCGACGCCCTGCTCGGCGCGGTGCTGGGGAGCGCGCCCGGCGGCATCCGCCACGCGCTGGCGAGCGCCGAGCCGCTGCCGTCCGGCGCGGAGGCCACCGCGGAGGAGCTGGTCGCCTGGCTCCGAGGCGCGCACCGGCTGGGGCCGGCCGACCTCACCGCATGACCCGGCCGCAGCCCTCCGTCGGATCCCGCGCCCCGGCTTGGCGAAGGCGGTGAGGTTAGGCTAACCTCACCTTTCGTGACCTCCCCCGCTCCGACCTCGCCGATGCCGCGCGCCGTCGACCCGGACGCGACGCCGACGGCCCCCGCGGCGCACCCGCCGCGCACCCACGCGGCCACCGCCGCGTCCGCCCTCGACGCCCGCGGCGTCACGGTCGCGTACGGGGACACCGAGGTCGTGCATGGCGCCGACCTCGAGCTCCTGCCGGGGCGCGTCACGGTGCTCGTCGGCCCGAACGGCAGCGGCAAGTCGACGCTGCTGCGGACGATGGCGCGGCTGCAGTCCGCGCGATCCGGGTCCCTCACCCTGCGCGGCGGCGACGCGGACGGCGCAGCATCCGGCGGCACCGCATCCGCGGACGGCACGGCCCCCACGGACGGCACGGACGCGCTCGACCTCTCCCTCCGCCGCTTCGCGCGCCGCGTCGCGCTCCTCACCCAGGGCCGTCCGACGCCCGGCGGCCTCAGCGTCCGCGACGTCGTCGAGTTCGGCCGCTACCCGCACCGGGGCCGCTTCGGCGGGGCGGATCCCGAGGGCCGCGCCGCCGTCGACCGCGCCCTCGACCTCACGGGCCTGGTCGCCCTCGCCGACCGCGGCGTCGACCAGCTCTCCGGCGGCCAGCTCCAGCGCGTCTGGCTCGCGAGCTGCCTCGCCCAGGAGACCGGCGTGCTCCTGCTCGACGAGCCCACCACCTACCTCGACCTGCGCTACCAGGTCGAGCTCCTCGACCTCGTGCGCGACCTCGCCGACGACGGACGCATCGCCGTCGGCGTGGTGCTGCACGACCTCGATCAGGCCGCGGCGCTCGCGGACACCGTCGCGCTCCTGCACGACGGCCGGATCGTGAGGACCGGCACCCCCGCCGAGGTGCTCACCCCCGACCTCCTCACGGAGGTCTACGGCATCCCCGTCGAGGTCCACGCGGACCCGACGACGGGCAGCCTGCGCACCCGCGCGGTCGCCCGCCACCACCACAGGAACGAGAGGCTCCACCCGTGACCACGAGACGACGCACCCTGGCGATGACCGCCCTCGCCGCCGCGACAGCGCTCACGCTGACCGCATGCGGCACCACCGAGGAGGCCTCGACGGGCGCCGGATCCACTCCGAGCGGCGAGTCCATCACCCTCACCGACGGCACCGGCGCGGAGGTCACGCTCGACGGGCCCGCGACGAAGGTCGTCGGCACCGAGTGGAACGTCGTCGAGAACCTCGTCTCGCTGGGCGTCGACCCGGTGGGCGTCGCGGACGTCGAGGGCTACAGCGCGTGGTCCTCCGCCGTCCCGCTCGTGAACGAGCCCGCCGACATCGGCACGCGCGGCGAGCCGAGCGTCGAGACCATCGCGTCGCTCGCGCCCGACCTCATCGTCGCCACGACCGACCTCCCGGCGGACGCCATCGAGCAGCTGAAGGCCATCGCGCCCGTGCTGCAGGTCGTCTCCGCGGACGGCACGCAGCAGATCCAGCAGAGCGAGGACAACCTCGAGCTCATCGCGCAGGCGACGGGCACGGAGGACGAGGCGACGAAGGTGATCGACGCGTACGACGCCGCCGTCTCCGACGCGAAGGCGCAGCTCGACGCGGCCGGCCTCGCCGGGTCGCGGTTCCTGTTCGCGGACGCCTACGTCGACGCCGGCGCCGTCTCCATCCGCCCGTTCGGCCCCGGCTCGCTCATCGGCGACGTGACCACCGAGCTCGGCCTCGAGAACGCCTGGACGGGCGAGGTCGACCCGGCCTACGGCCTGGGCACCACCGACGTCGAGGGCCTCACCACGGTCGGCGACGTGCAGTTCCTCTACAACTCCAACGCCACCCAGGGCGACGACCCCTTCGCGCAGACCCTCGCGGGCAACGCCGTCTGGCAGTCCCTCGCGTTCGTGCAGGCCGGCGACGTGCACCGCATGCCCGACGGCATCTGGGCCTTCGGCGGCCCTGCCTCGATGACGGCGTACGCGGAGGCCGTCACCGACCTGCTGGTCGGCTGATCCGCGCCGCCCGGCCCCTCCCATGACCGCTCCCGCCCGCACCGCGCCCCCGACGGCCGACGCGCCTCCCGCGTCGGCCGCCGGAGCGGCGACGATCCCGGGACCCGTCCCGTCGCCCGCCGCCGTCGCGCGCGCCGACGGGGCCGGCCGGATCCCGGTGCGGGCGGTCGCGGTCGTCGCCCTCCTCGCCCTCGTCGTGCTGGTGCTCGCGGTGATCGACATCACCCAGGGCACCGCCGCGGTGGGCCCGCGCGAGGTGTGGGACGCCGTGCTCGGGCGCGCGACGCCCGGCGACGCCTCGGTCGTGGTCGCCTCGCGGCTGCCGCGCATGGCCGCCGGGATCCTCGTCGGCCTCGCCCTCGGCGCGGCCGGCGCCGCGCTCCAGACGGTGAGCCGCAACGTCCTCGCGTCGCCCGACACCCTCGCCGTCAACGCGGGCGCCTACGCGGCCCTCGCGGTCGCGGCGGTCACCGGGCTGACGCTCCCGGTCCTCGCCGGCGCGGGCGTCGCGTTCGTCGGCGGGCTCCTCGCGGCGGCGGTCGTGCTCGCCGTCTCGGGCCTCGGATCCGGCACCGTGCGCCTCGTCCTCGCGGGCAGCGCGCTCGCGCTGGGCCTCGGATCCGTCACCTCGGCGCTCCTCCTCCTCTTCCCGCAGCGCACCTCCGGCCTCTACCGCTGGGGTCAGGGCGGCGTCGGCCAGAACGGCTTCGACGCGGTCGCGCAGATGGCGCCCGTGGTGCTCGTCGCGCTCGGGATCCTGCTCCTCCTCACCCGCCGCCTCGACGCGCTCGGGCTCGGCGACGACGCAGCCCGCAGCCTCGGCGTCGACGTGCGCACCACCCGCGTCATCGCCGTGCTCGCCTCGGTCCTCCTCGCCGCCGCGGCCGTGACGGTCGCCGGCCCCATCGGCTTCGTCGGCCTGTGCGCGCCCGCGTTCGTGCGGCCGCTCCGCCGGCTCGTGCCCGGGGTCCGTCGCGCGTGGGTGTTCGTGCCCCTCGCGGGACTCATGGGCGCGGCCGTCGTGCTCCTCGCCGACGTGCTCGTGCGCGCGGTGCTCGGCGCCGAGGCGTCCGTCGCGGTGCCGACGGGACTCGTGACCTCGCTCCTCGGCGCGGGCGTGCTCGTGGTGCTCGCCGTGCGCGCTCGCGACAGCGCGACGCCCGCGCCCACGGAGCGCCACGGCGTGATCACCCGCCGGCGCGCCGCCCTCGTCGTCGGCACGCTCGCGGTGGCGCTCGTCGGCCTCCTGGTCGCGTCGGTGCTCCTCGGCGACGCGAAGCTCCTCCTCGGCGACCTCGCGAACGGGATCCGCGGCACGGCCGGTCCAGTGGTCGGCTACGTGCTCGAGACCCGCGTGCCGCGCGTGCTCGCGGCCGTGCTGGCGGGTGCCGCGCTCGCCCTGGCCGGCGTGCTCGTGCAGGCCGTGACCCGGAACCCGCTGGCGGATCCCGCGATCCTCGGCGTCTCCGGCGGCGCGGGCCTCGGCGCGGTGCTGTTCGTCACGACGGCGCCGCTCGCGTCCGGCTGGGGCATCGCGGGCGCGGCGGGTCTCGGGGCGCTCGCGGCGGCCGTCGTCGTGTTCGGGCTGGCGGCGCGCGGCGGGTTCCCGCAGAACCGCCTCGTGCTCATCGGCGTCGGCGTCTCGGCGGGCACGGCCGCGGCGATCAGCATGATCATCGTGCTCACCGACCCCTTCAACGGCGCGAAGGCGCTCACCTGGCTCTCCGGGTCCACCTACGGCCGCGGCCTCGACGACGCCCTGCCGGTGCTCGTCGCGCTCGTGCTCGCCGTGCTCGTCGCGGCCCCGCGGCACCGGATGCTCGACCTGGTGGCCCTCGACGACGACACCCCGCGCCTCCTCGGCGTCGGGCTCGGCCGCTCGCGCCTCCTGGCCCTGTCGGTCGCGGTCGTGCTGACGGCCACGGCCGTGGCGGCGGTGGGCGTGATCGGCTTCGTCGGTCTGGTGGCCCCGCATGCGGCCCGCGCGCTCGTCGGCTCGCGGCACGCACGCGTGCTGCCCGTCGCGATCCTGCTGGGTGCCGCCCTCGTGACGCTCGCCGACATGCTCGGCCGCACCCTCATCGCCCCCGGCCAGCTGGGCGCGGGCCTCGTGACCGCCCTCGTCGGCACGCCGTACTTCGTGTGGCTGCTGTGGCGCGGCCGCGCGGCGCGGACGCGCTAGGCGCACCGGACGGCGGACCCGCTCGCGATGGACCGGCGGGTGGGTTCGCTGCTCCGCATCGTCGGCCTGCGCCTGTCGCGCTGGGGCCGAGCGGGGATCAGCGCTCGAAGAAGTCGCTGAGGCCCGGGATCTGGAAGCCCTCGCCGAGGCCGGACACCTGGTCGCCGAGGCCGGTGAGGTAGTCGCCGCCACTCTGCGCGATGCCGTCGACGCCCTCGGTCAGCCCGCCGAGGTCGCCGAGGCCCTCGAAGCCCTCGAGGCCGAAGCCCTCGGTGAGTCCCGCGAAGTCGACGCCGTCGGCCATCGCGCCGGACAGGAGCGGGCCGGCCACGGAGCTGATCACGGCACCGGAGGCGACGGCCAGCGCGACGCCGCCGAGCGCGGCGACGCCGGCACCCGCGGCGGCACCCGCCGCGAACGTGCCGGCCCGGCCGCCGCGACCCGACGATCCGTGACCGCCGAGCACCTTCTGCATGAGGCCGGGGCGGCTGGTCTGGCCGCGCGTGGCCGCGAGGGCGAGGTCGTCGACGCTGCCGCTTCGCGGGCGCTCGTGCGCGGGCAGCTCCTCGGTGAGGCGCGCCTGGACGAGCTCGCGCTGCGCCGGCGTGAGGCGCGCGAAGGCGTCGCGGTGCACCTGCTCGAGCTGCTCCGGGGAGGCGGTGCGCAGGAGGTAGTCGTACTTGCCGAGGGCGACGCGGTCGGCCTCGGAGGCGGGCTGCGCCGCGCCCTGTCCGCGTCGGCCGGCAGCGGCCGGATCCTGACGCGGCTGCCCGTGGTCGGACTGCCCGTAGTCGGGCTGGCCGTACTCGATCCGGCCGTCCGCGGGCTGCGACGCAGGGCGTGCGCCGTACGACGGGCCCCGGCCGTGCGCGGTCCCGGTGCCTGGGTCGCGGCGGTCCGGCTCGTCGCCCGTGAGCTTCCCGGCGGCCGAGCGGACGACGCTGCGCCAGTCGGTGCCGGAGCCGTTCCCGTTCCCGGAGCCGGATCCCTGGCTCCGGTCCGGGCCGGAGGAGGACGAGGAGGAGTCGCGGAGCGCTCGTGCGGCGGCGCCGAGCAGGCGGCTGAGGTTCGACATGAGAACCATCCTCGCGGGCGGGCCTGTGGAGGACCCCGGAGCGGTCGGGGAAGGGGCCGGGGACGGGCCGCCCGTCGGAGGGCTCCGTCGCCGTCGAGCGGGTCGACCGCCGTCGGGGACGCCGACCCGGCGGACCCCGATCAAGCACGTCAGCCGAGCACGCGCCCGCCTGCGTCGAGCACCAGGTCGAGCAGGGCGACGAGGTCGGCGACGGCGTCCTCCGGCGGCTCGTCCGGGAGGCTGCCGCGCCGCGGCGCGGATCCGGCGTCGAGGGACGCGACGAGGTCGGCCGCGAGCTTCCAGCGGAGGGCGAGGGCGGCGTCGAGCCCGCGCCGCACGACCTCCGTCGGCACGAGCCGGCCGGTCGAGCGGATCCCCGCGGCGTGCCGCTCGACGGCGTCGTCGAGCACCGTCGCCACGTCGGCCGCGGTGGCGTCGCCCCGCCGGACCGACGAGCACAGCAGCGAGGCGAGGTCCGCGCCCACCGGCCCCGGGCCGACGGACTCCCAGTCGACGAGCACGATCCCGTCCGCGTCGCGGAACACGTTCGCGCCCGTCGCGTCGTGGTGGCAGAGGGTCGGCGGCAGGCTCTCCAGGGTCGCGCGCACGCGGTCCTGCGCCGCGAGGAGCCGCGCCGCCGCGGGGATGCGCGCGCCGAGGAGCGCGACGGCGCGCGGCCCGGCGCCGGTGAGGGTCCGCGCGCCCGCGTCCGCCGCCTCGGGCTGCGCATGCCGGTCGATCCAGCCCGCGAGGAGCCAGGGATCGTCCGGCGGCCGCCCGAGCCACGTCCCGGCGAGGGCGCCCAGGGCCTCCGCGGCGGCCAGCAGGTCGGCGGGATCGAGGGGGCGTCGCCCCGTGTGCCGCACCTCCTCGATCCAGAGGGTGGTGCCGCCGTCCGCGTCGTGCAGGGTCCCGTGCGCGCGCGGCGCCCGGATCCCGGCGGGCAGCCCGTCGAGCAGGCCCGAGCGGTAGGCGGCGAGCTCCCGCGCGGCGTTCCGCAGCAGGTACGGCACGGCGAGGCCGGGGCCCTCCGTGCGCTTCTCGACGAGCGCCCACGGAACGGGAGCGGTGCCGTCCACCGGGTGCGCCACCCCGTGGATCCGCGTCACCGCACGGTGCGCGAGGAACGCGTCGTACTCGAGCGGGTCCCGCCGCACGTCGTGGAGCGCGGCGACGGGACGACCCAGGAGGTCGCCGACCGCCGCCCGGAGCCCGGCGTCCCGCTCGTCGTCCATCCTCCGACGCTAGCGAGGCGGGGCCTCGTGCGGCGCCGCCCGGAGCGCCAGGATGGTGCGGACGGCGGACGGCGGACGGCGGGCAGGAGGGAGCGGGCGCATGGGGCATCGGAGCATGTCGCCCACGCCCACGGCCTCGGTCCCAGCGCGGGCGCGGGCCCGGGCGCGCTGGGCGGCGCGGGCCGGGGGCACGGCGGTCGCCGCGGCGGCCCTGGTCCTCGTGCTCGCGGGCTGCGTGCCGTCGGATGCGCGCATCCTGACGCTCGACGCCACGGAGATCCAGGACCCGCCGTGCACGAGCGTCCGCGACATCCCCGCCGACGAGCTCGACGACGCCGACCGGGAGCCGTGCGTGCCCCTCGGCTCGACGATCGTGTTCCCCGCCGGGGAGCGCCTCGAGATCGGGGACGGCGGAGGCGGAGGCGCGTCCGAGGTCGACCCGGCGGCGTGGATCGCGTACTCCACCGTGGGCGACCACGGCGTCATCGCGGGGCGCTACGGACCCGGGTGCACCGACCTGCGGGTCTGGGGCCCGGCGGAAGCGCTCGAGGTGGTGCGCGCGGCCTTCGGGCAGCGGTGGCCGTGCGACCCCTGAGCCTGATCCGCGTCCGCCGCTGACGCGTCAGCTCTCCGGGTCCTCCCCGAACGCGCGCAGCTCCTGCGGGCACCGGCACGCGGCCGCGATGCGCGCCGCCCACTCGAACGCGGCTTCGCGGGTCGGCAGGTCGAGGATCGAGTAGCCGCCCTCGAGCCGGCTCGTCTGCGGGTAGGCGCCCGGCGTCACCGTCCCGTCGGCCGCGACCCGCACGGGCGGGATCCCCTCGTCGATGCCGCCGCCGAAGACCCAGACGCCCGCCGCCTTCGCCTCCCGCACCATGGCGTGGGACTCGTCCACCACGGTCTGCCACTCGCCCTCGGGCACGACCATCTCGCCGCTCGGGAACGAGATCAGGTACTTCGTCATCTCCGGCCTCCTCGCCGTCATCGCGCCGCGCCGCGTCGCGTGTCCCCATCCTGGTCCCGGACCGCAGGGCCACGGGGGACGAGGGGACGGCCGACCGGGCGCCTCCCCGCCCGCTCCGTCGCCCGCTGTGGAGGGGTCGTGAGGTAAGGGCACCCTCACCTGCACGATGTCCCGATGACCTCGATCCCCTCCACCGCGCCCCTGCCCGCCCGCCTCCCGGAGCACGCGGGCCCGGATCCGCGGACCCTCACCCGGCTCCGGGCCGCCGCCGCGCTCCGCATCGCCTTCGGCCTCGTGTGGGCCGTCGACGCGGCCCTCAAGTGGATGCCGGGCTTCATCGAGGGCCAGACGCTGCCCGACGAGCTCGGCAGGGCCGAGGAGGTGGGCACGCCCGTGATGCACGAGTGGCTGCTGCTGTGGAACCGCGTCGGCCTGGCGGACCCGTCGCTCTTCGCGCACGTCGTCGCGATCGTCGAGACCGCGGTCGCGGTGCTCCTGGTCCTCGGGCTCCTGTCCCGCACGACGCTCCTCGCCAGCGCGGTGCTGAGCCTCGGCATCTGGACCGGCGCCGAGGGCATGCACCTGCCGTGGTTCCGCGACGGGCAGACCGACCTCGGGCCCTCCGTCGGCTACGTCGTCGCGTCCCTGGCGCTGTGCCTGTCGTCGGCGGGCGCCGTGTGGAGCGTCGACGCCCTCCTCGCGCGGCGGCGGGGCGGCGCCCTGGGCCGGGCCGGGAGCGCCCGGGCCTGACCGCCGTCAGCGTGCCGCGGGATCCAGCTCCATCCGCATGAAGACGCTCGCCCGCGCGTAGGGCACGTGGCCGGCCTCCTCGGGCGCGACGTGGCGGAAGCCGACGGCCTCGTAGAGGTGCACGGCGGCCGGGAGGTCGACGCTGCTCGCGAGCACGAGGGCGGCGGCGCCGCGGCTGCGGGCCTCGGCGACGGCCGCGTGGAGGAGGCGCCGGCCGGTGCCGCGTCCGCGCACGGTCTCGTCGACCGCCATCTTCGCGAGCTCCCACACGCCGTCGCCCTCGGGGATCAGTGCGACGCAGCCGACGACCCGCTCGCCCACGCGGGCCAGCAGCACCTCGCCGCCGTGGTCCACGATCTGACCCCGCGGATCGGCGAGCACGCGCTCGTCCTCGGGCTCGATCACGAAGTGGGTGGTGATCCACGCCTCGTTGAGCGCGCGGAAGGCGGCGGCGTCGGCCGCGTCGCGCATCGGGCCGATCGCGAGGGCGGGCCCGTGGAGGGCGGTCTCGCCGGGGGTCTCGCGGGCGGGCTCCTCGGCGGACGGGGTGCGGGTCTCGCTGCTCGTGCTCATGCCCCCAGCCTCGTCGCTGCGTACTGTCGTGGTCCAATGTGGAAGACGGTTGATCGATAGCGTGTGCGCATGGATCTCGACCTCCGCCTCGTGCGCGCCTTCCTCGCCGTCGCCGACGAGCTGCACTTCGGGCGGGCCGCGGGGGAGCTCGGCATCGCCCAGCCCGTGCTGTCCCAGCAGGTGCAGCGCCTCGAGCGGCGGCTCGGGGTCACGCTGCTGACCCGCACCTCGCGGAGCGTCGCGCTGACGCCGGCGGGCGTCGCCCTGCGCGACCGCGGCCGGGCGCTCCTCCGCCAGGCCGACGCGGGACTCGACGAGGTGGCCCGCATCGCCCGCGGCGAGGTGGGCCGGCTGGAGATCGGCATGGTGCACTCGACCGTCGCGATCGGCGCGGCGGACCTCGGGCCGGTGGAGAGCATCCGCCGCTTCCGCGCCCGGCACCCGGACGTGGAGGTGCGCGTGCGCGAGGGCTTCACCGTCGACCTGATGGACGCCCTCGGCCGCGGCGAGCTCGACGTCGCGGTGGTGCGCGACCCGGATCCGACCCCGGGGGTGGAGCTGCGGGAGCTCGTGACCGAGCCGTTCGTCGCCGTCGTGCCGGCCGCGCACCCCCTCGCCGACGCCGACGAGGTGGACGCGGCGCTCCTCGCGGACGAGCCGTTCGTCCTCCCGCCGCGGCGCGCGAGCGAGGACGCGTACCGACGGAACCTCGCGCCCCTCACGGAACGCGGGCGGCTGGTCCGCGTGGTGCAGGAGGGGTCGACGTGGACGATGATCGTGCACCTCGTGGGCGCCGGCCTCGGCGTCACGATCGCGCCGCGGAGCGCGGCCGTGGGGGCGCCCGCGACCGTCCGGGTGCTGCCGCTCGCCGGATCCCGGGCCGTGTCCACCGTGCACCTCGCGACCCGGGCCGACGGCAGCCGCGCGGTCGTCGACGCGTTCCTCGCCGCGCGGCGGGGCTGACGGGGAGGCCCGACCGGCACGCGCCGCGCCGCCCCGCTGCCGGCCGTGCCCGCTCGATATCGTGGGCTCGACCGCGCCACCCGCGCGGCGTTCGAGGAGGAGCACCATGAGCAGCTACGCCGTCACCGATCCGACCACCGGCGAGACCGTCGCCGAGCATCCCGGGATCACCGACGCGGAGCTGCAGGACGCGATCGCGCAGGCGGAGGGCGCCTACCGCGGCTGGTCGCGCCGCACCACGGTCGCCGAGCGCGCCGCCCTCGTCGCCCGCGTCGCCGAGCTGCACGCGGAGCGCCGTGACGAGCTGGCCCGCATCATCGTGCGCGAGATGGGGAAGCCCCTCGACCAGGCGCTCGGCGAGGTCGACTTCGCGGCCGACATCTACGGCTACTACGCGGCGAACGCGGAGGAGTTCCTCGCGGACGAGCCCATCGCGCTGGCCGACGGCACCGGATCCGCGTTCGTGCGCCGCTCGGGCCTCGGCGTCCTCCTCGGGATCATGCCGTGGAACTTCCCGTACTACCAGGTGGCCCGGTTCGTGGGCCCCGCGATCGTCACCGGCAACGCGATCCTGCTGAAGCACGCGCCGCAGTGCCCGGAGTCGGCCGAGGCCATCCAGCGCATCATGCGCGACGCGGCGGCCGACGTCGGCGCCGACCCGGGCGTCTACGTGAGCGTGCTCGCCGCGAACGAGCAGATCGAGGGCGTCATCGCCGACCCGCGCGTGCAGGGCGTCTCCGTCACCGGGTCCGAGCGCGCGGGTGCCGCCGTGGCCGAGATCGCGGGACGGCACCTGAAGAAGGTCGTGCTGGAGCTCGGCGGATCCGACCCCTTCATCCTGCTGTCGACCGACGACCTCGACGCGGTCGTCGCCGACGCGGTGGCCGCGCGCCTCGACAACAACGGCCAGTCCTGCAACGGCGCCAAGCGCTTCCTCGTGATCGACGCGCTCTACGACGACTTCGCCGCCCGCTTCACCGCCGCGCTCACGGAGGCGCAGCCCGCGGATCCGATGGCCGACGGCACCCTGCTCGGCCCGCTCTCCTCGCGCGCCGCCACCGAGCGGCTCACCGAGCAGCTGGCCCGGGCGGTGGACCAGGGCGCGACCGTGCTCGCGAGCGGGGAGCCCGTGGGGAACATGTTCCCGCCCGCGGTGCTCGCCGACGTGACGCCGGCGATGGACGCCTACCGCGAGGAGTTCTTCGGGCCGGTCGCCGCGCTGTACCGCGTCTCCTCCGCGGAGGAGGCGGTGGAGCTCGCCAACGACACCCCGTTCGGCCTCGGCTCGTACGTCTACACGACGGATCCGGAGGAGGCACTGCGGGTGGCCGACGGCATCGACGCGGGCATGGTCTGGGTCAACCTGGTGCTGGGCGACGCGGCCGAGCTGCCCTTCGGCGGCGTGAAGCGCTCGGGCTCCGGCCGTGAGCTCGGCCGCCACGCGGTCGACGAGTTCGCGAACCGGAAGCTGATCCGCATCGCGTGACACCGGCGGGGGCGCATCGGCCGCTCCCATCCGCCCCGTCGAATACCCTGCACGTGTGAAGGATCCACAGGGGCCGACCCTGCGCCCGAGGTCCCGCGCCTGGCTGCTCGGCTGGCTGAGCCTCGTCGGGCCGGTGGGCGTCGTCGCCTCCATCGCGCTCGGTCGGATGCTCGGCGAGCCGCAGCTCTACGTCGGCGTGTTCCCGTCGTCGATGCTGTCGGTCGCCACCTGCGTCCTCGGCATCGTCGCCGTCCGGCGCGGGATCCGCGACGGGCGGCAGCACGCGGCGGAGCGCCCGCGCCTCATCGGGGGCGGCATCGCGATCGGCGTCGTCGGGATCGTCGCCTCCGGCGCCGTGGTGCTCGTGGCCGGCTCCCTGCTCCTGGCGCTCAGCCAGTACCGCTGGGCCTAGCCGCCAAGCGAGCCGTCGCCCGCCCACCGCGGGCACCGCGCGGACCGGCCGGCCGCTCCCGGTGGCGCCGTCCCCCGTCGGGGCCCGTGTCCTCGTGTGACGCGGGCGCTCGCCACGGCGGGGGGAAGCCCGGCATCGTGGCGTCATGGTGAAGGTCACGACGGCGCCGATCGACGAGATCCGCGGCCAGCGCACGAGCATCAAGTGGACGCGGTTCCCCGCGGACGTGCTGCCCCTGTTCGTGGCCGAGATGGACTACGCGGTCGCCGAGCCCGTCGTCGACGAGCTGGTGCGGCGGATCCGCGCCTCCGACGTCGGCTACCTCGACGGCCCCGGCCCGCTCGCGCCCGCCTTCGCCCGGTTCGCCCGCGAGCGCTGGGGCTGGGTCGTCGACGAGTCCCGCGTGCGCATCGCCACCGACGTGAGCGTCGGCATCGTCGAGACCCTGCGGCTCGCGGTGCCGCGGGGCGGCCGCGTGGTCGTCACGCCGCCCGTGTACCCGCCGTTCTTCGAGCTGGTGGAGGAGGCGGGCGCGCGCGTCGAGGAGGTGCCGCTGCTCGTGTCCGACGGCCGCGCGTCCCTCGACCTCGCGGGCCTCGAGCGCGCGTTCGCCTCCGGGGTCGACGCGTTCCTCCTCTGCAACCCGCACAACCCGATGGGGCTCGTGCACGACGCGCGGACCCTCGCCGCCGTGGCCCGGCTGGCCGCCCGCCACGACGTGCTCGTGGTCAGCGACGAGGTGCACGCGCCGCTCACGCTGCCGGGTACCGCCTTCACGCCGTTCGCGCCGCTGGCCGAGGCGCTCGGCGCCAGCTCCGTGTGCGTCACGTCGGCGAGCAAGGGCTGGAACCTCGCGGGCGCCAAGTGCTCGCTCGTCATCGCGGGGGATCCGCGCACGCACGACCTCCTCGGCGGCCTCGTCGAGGAGGTGGCCTGTCGCACGAGCATCCTCGGGCTGCACGCGAACGTGGTCGCCTTCTCCTGTACCGACTGGCTCGACGATGCCATCGCCCGGATCGTCGCGAACGACCTGCTCCTCGCCTCCCTCCTCGCCGAGCACCTGCCCGGCGTGGTGCACCACCGCCCCGCCGCCGGCTACCTCGCCTGGCTCGACCTCCGCCCGCTCGGCCTCGGCGCCGACCCGACGGCCGTGATCCTCGACCGCGCCCGCGTCGCCCTCAACGCCGGCCACTGCTACGGCACCGGCGGCGCCGGCCACGCCCGCCTCAACCTCGCCTGCGACCCGGACGTGCTGCGGGAGGCCGTGCGGCGGATCGCGGCGCTCGCCGCGTCCGGACCGGCACCGGCGCCCGCATCCGGATCCGCGTCCGCCGCCGCTCCGTCCCCGACCGCCGGCGCGGACCTCCGCGCTCCCGCCCCCGCCCTCCGCGCCCGCACCGCCACCCACCGAGGAGTCCCCGCATGACCGACCGCATCCTGACCACGCACGCGGGCAGCCTCCCGCGCACGCCCGAGCTGACCCGGCTGCTCGTCGCCCGCGACCAGCGGCGCGCGTTCGACGCGGACGAGCTGGCGGAGGTCACCGCGTCGGCCGTCGCCGACACCGTGCGCCGCCAGCTCGAGACCGGACTCGACGTCGTCAACGACGGCGAGGTGCCGCGCGTCGGCTTCTCGACCTACGTGCTCGAGCGCATCGACGGGTTCGGCGGCGCCGGGCACCGCAAGCCCACGCTCGACTCGCTCCGGTTCCCGGAGTACGCCGCCTTCCAGGCGCGGCAGATCGTGGAGGGCGCCGACGTGGCGCGCGTCTGGGATCCGCCGGTCGCGCAGGGCCTCCTCGAGTACGACCCGGCGCTCGCCGGGATCACGGAGGACCTCGACGGGTTCGACCGCGAGCTCGCCGTGCAGGCGGACCGCGGCCTCGCCCCCGCCGGCACGTTCTTCTCGGCCGCGACCCCGGGCATCGTCTCGACGACCCTCCTGCTCGACGCCGCCAACCCCCACTACGGCGACGACCGCGCCTACGTGTTCGCCCTCGCCGACCAGCTGAAGCTCGAGTACGACGCCATCGTCGCGCGCGGCCACGTCCTGCAGCTCGACGCGCCCGACCTCGCGATGGAGCGGGTCATCCAGTTCGGCGACGCCACCCTCGAGGAGTTCCTCGCGGCCGTCGACCTGCACGTGGACGCGCTCAACCACGCGATCCGCGACATCCCGCGCGAGAGGGTGCGCCTGCACGTGTGCTGGGGCAACTGGCAGGGCCCGCACCAGGACGACGTGCCCGTCGACGTGCTGCTCCCCCACCTGTACCGGGCCCGCGTCGGCGCGTTCAGCATCCCGCTCGGGAACCCCGCCCACCAGCACGAGGCGCCCGCGTTCCGGGCCCACCCGCTGCCGGAGGGCGCCGTCCTGATCCCGGGCGTGGTGGACGTGACCACCAACTACCTGGAGCACCCGCAGGTGATCGCCAACCGGATCCTCGAGGTCGTCGACGCGGTCGGCGACCCCACGCGGGTCATCGCCGGCACCGACTGCGGCCTCTCCACCTTCGCGAGCTACGAGTTCGTCGCCACCGACGTCGCGTGGGCGAAGCTCGGGGCGCTCGTCGAGGGCGCGGCCATCGCCTCGCGTCGGGTGTTCGGCGCATGAGCGTGCTCGACGGGATCCGGGCGGCGGCCGACGCGCCCGCGCCCGCGCGCGACGCGTCCCTCGCCGCCGCGGACGGCGCCCGGGTCGGCGGAGCCCAGGCTCCGGCCGGCTTCACCACCCGCCAGGTCCACGCCGGATCCGCCGTCGACGCCGACCACGGGGCCCGCGTCTCGCCCGTGCACCTCACCGCCGGCTTCGTCTTCGACAGCTTCGCGGAGGCCCGCGACCGCTTCGCCGGGGTCGACGAGGGCTACCTCTACACGCGGAACGGCAACCCCACCACCGACGAGGTCGAGAGGCGGCTCGCCGAGCTCGAGGGCGGCACCGAGGCGGTCCTCCTCGCGAGCGGGCAGGCCGCGACCACCACCGCGCTGCTGGCGATCCTGCAGGCCGGCGACCGGATCCTCTCCTCGAGCAGCATCTACGAGGGCAACCGCGGCCTCTTCCGCCAGAACCTCGGCCGGCTCGGCATCGGGGTCGACTTCGTGGACGACCACCGCGACCTCGACGAGTGGGCCCGTCGGATCACCCCGGCGACGCGCGTGCTGTTCGGCGAGCCCATCCCGAACCCGAAGAACGACCTGCTCGACCTCGCCGGCATCGCGGACGTCGCGCACCGGCACGGGCTGCCGTTCGTGGTCGACGACACGCTCGCGACCCCGTACCTGCTCCGCCCGATCGAGCACGGCGCCGACGTGGTGGTGCACTCCACGAGCAAGTTCCTCGCGGGCCACGGCTCGGTGCTCGGCGGCGTGGTCGTCGACGGCGGCGCCTTCGACTGGGCCGCGCGGCCGGAGCTGTTCCCCCACCTGACCCAGCCGGAGCGCGCGTTCGGCGGCGCGAGCTGGGCCGACCGCTTCGGCCGCGGCGCGTTCATCGCGTACGCCCGCGAGATCGTCGCGTCCCGGTTCGGCCCCACTCCCGCGCCGTTCAGCTCGTTCCTGCTGCGGCAGGGCATCGAGACCCTGTCGCTGCGGGTCGAGCGGCACTCGGCGAACGCGCTCGCGGTCGCGCGCTTCCTCGAGGCTCGGCCGGAGGTGTCGTCCGTCGACTACGCGGGGCTGGAGTCGAGCCCGTCGCACGAGCTGGCGCTGCGGTACCTGCCCGACGGGCAGGGATCCGTGTTCTCCTTCACGCTCGCGGGCGGCGAGCCGGCGGCCGAGGCGTTCACCGACGCGGTGCGCCTGTTCAGCCGCATGACCCACCTCGGCGACGTGCGCTCGCTCGTGCTGCACCCGGCGTCGACCACGCACGCGGGCCGCACCCCCGAGGAGCGGGACGCCGCGGGGATCTGGCCGGGGCTGCTCCGCGTCTCCATCGGGATCGAGGACATCGCCGACATCCTCCAGGACCTCGAGCGCGGCCTCGACGCCGCCCGCGCGACCGGATCCTGACGGTGGCCCGCCGCCAGCACCTCGGCTGGTTCCTCTCCCGCGGCTTCGGCCCGCAGGGCTGGGGCCACCCGTACCGGGAGTGGAACCACGACTGGACCCGCCCCGACCTCTACCAGCAGTCCGCCCGGGAGCTCGAGCAGGCGGGCTTCGAGCTCATCGTCATGGAGGACGCCGTCTCCCTCGGCTCGCCCGAGACGCTCGACCTCCGCGTGCGCGGCGCGTACGGCGGCCCCAAGCACGACCCGCTGCTGCTCGCGCCGTGGCTGTTCGCGGCGACCGGGCGCATCGGGCTCGTGCCCACCGTCAACGCGGGCATCACGCCGCCGTACCTGGCCGCCCGGCAGGCGCAGACGCTGCAGCACCTGAGCGCGGGCCGGTTCGGGATCAACCTGGTCACCGACGTCGGCAGCGCCCGGCACGTGGGCCGCGCACCGCTCTCGCACGACGGCGCGTACGACCGTGCCGACGAGTGGATGGCGGTCGTCCGCCGCCTCTGGCACAGCTGGGACGGCGGCGCCCTCGTCGAGGATCCCGCCTCCGGGCGCTTCGCCGACGGCGCCCTGCTCGACGCGTTCCAGCACCGCGGGGAGCACTTCTCCGTCGACGGCCCGCTCAACGCCGTGCCGTCCGCGTACGGGGATCCGGTGATCGTCTCGCCCGGCGGGTCCCCGCGGGGTCTGTCCTTCGCGGGCACGCAGTCCGACGTGCAGCTCGGCCTGGCGCCGCTCGAGCCGGCGGCGCTCCTCGCCTACCGGGCGAAGGTGCTGGACGCGGCGGCTCGGCACGGACGCGGTCCGGACGGCATCCGGATCCTCTTCGTCGTGAAGCCCGAGATCGTGCCGAGCGAGGAGGAGGCGCGCCGGGTCGTCGACGCGTCACGCCACCCCTCCGACGACGTGCTCCGGGCCATCGCGCTCGGCTGGTCGAGCGACCTCGAGACCGACCTCACGGGCCTCGACCTCGACCGGCCCGTCGACCGCGGCGTCTTCGGCGAGCACGTCTCGCACGGCACCATCGCCGGGCTCTACGGCGGCACCGAGGACGCACCGCTCCGGGAGCTGCTCACCCGGAAGGCGCGCAAGGGCCTCGTCGCGGAGCGGTCCGGCTTCGTCGGCACGGCGGAGCAGTTCGCGGACTTCGTCGAGCAGCTGGGCGACGACGCCGACAACGACGGCCTGCTGCTCTCCGGCGACCTGCATCCCGTGACGCTGCACCGGATGCTCGACGACCTCGTGCCCGTGCTCCGCCGCCGCGGGATCCTCCGCGACGAGCTGGCCGCGGGCGGGCTGCGGGCGAACCTGTTCGGCTGAGGGAGGGCAGACGTCCTCCGACGCGCCCATGATTGACTTTGACGTCGGTAAAGTCAATCAGGACGCCAGTCCTGGCGGCGGCGACCGACGCCCTCGCCGTGCTCGCGCGCGCGGACGAGCGGATCGGCCGACGAGCCGGCTGCCTGAACCACCTGCTCATCCGGTCGGAGAGCATCTCCTCCTCGTGGATCGAGGGCGACCGCGTCACGCCGAAGCGCCTCGCGATCGCCGAGCTCCTGCAACAGGGCTCGCGCGTGGCCCTCGACGTGATCGCGAACGTGCGGGCCACGGAGGACGCGATCGACGCGCTGGCGGATCGAGAGCACCGGATCACCGTCCCGGACCTCGAGGCGCTCCAGCACGTCATCGAGCCGTCGCTGGACGAGGGCATCCGGACGGAGCAGAACTGGGTCGGTGGATCGGGGTGGTCCCCCATCCGCGCCGACTTCGTGCCCCCGCCGGAGCAAGAGGTCCCTCGGCTCCTCGAGGACCTGGCGCGCTTCTGCACCGTCACGGACGGGAATCCGGTCGTCCGGGCGGCCATCGCGCATGCCCAGTTCGAGACCATCCACCCGTTCATCGACGGCAACGGCCGCACGGGTCGCGCCCTCATCCACACGGTCCTGCGCCGGGGCGACGCGGTGCGCGACATCCTGATCCCCATCTCGACGGTCCTCGCCGCGGACGCGGATGCCTACGTCGCCGGGCTCACGGCCTTCTGCGCGGGACGGGTCGACGAGTGGGTGCGCGCCTTCGCGGAGGCCGCGGAGCTGGCCGCCGGCACCGCGGTCCGTCTGGCGGAGGACGTCGCGCGGCTCGACGCGGAGAGCGTGGAGCGTCTGGTGGAGCATCGGCGACAGGAGGGCCGGGCTCCCGCGCGACCTCGCGCGGACGCGGTGGTCCTGCGCATCCTCGATCGGCTCGCGTCCGATCCGGTCCTCACGGAGGAGAGCGCCGCGCGCACCCACGGGGTGTCCCGGGTAGCCGCGCACCGGGCGCTCACCCAGCTGGCGGACGCCGGCGTCCTCGCGCGGAACAAGGACCAGAAGGGGCGCCTGGTCTGCTGGACGGCGGATCGCCATCTCGCGCTCGTGCCCTCAACGAGCGCAGCAACAGGGTGGGGGGCGGGGACACGGCCGCGGAGCGGCCTCGGCAGGGGCCGCCTGCTCCCGACTCCTCCGTGGTCGGACGCCTGCGGTGTCCGGGGTCCACCGCCCTCTGACGGTCGTCTGCGCCGGACGCGGACGGATCAGGCCGCGCCGGTGCCCGCGATGTCGCGCAGGCGGCGGCGGACCGCGGCGTAGGAGGCGACGAGGGTCGCGTCGAGGCCGGCGGCCCGCGCATCCGCCCACTCGTCGAAGGCCGTGCGCACCGCGACACCCGCGAGCTCGGTGACCAGGCGCGCCTCCTGGGCGGTGATGCGGCCGTCGAAGGCCGTCGTCATGCGCGCGGCCAGCTCCCACGAGCGCGTCGCGTCGAGGGAGACCGCGGCGGAGCGCAGCTGCGGCTCGTCGGCCATGAGGCGCCGCACGCGCAGCTGCTGATGGGCGAGGGCGGCGAGCTCGCCGTCGAGGGAGGCCAGGACGCGCTCGTAGACGCGCTCGAGCTGGGGGAGCGGCGCGGATCCGCGGTCGACGTCGGCGAGCCAGGCGTCGATGGGCGGGTCGAACGCGGGGTGGAGCGTGAGGACCGACTCCTCCTTGCTCGGGAAGTAGCGGAAGCAGGTGCGGTCGGAGACGCCCGCGGCCTGGGCGATGTCGTGGATGGTCGTCGCCGCCATGCCGCGCTCCTCGAAGAGCGCGAGCGCGGCCTCGCTGATCTCCGTGGTGGTCGCCATGCGCCGCCGCTCGCGGAGGCCCGCACCCGCGCCCGCGCCCACCGGCGTCAGGGCCTCGCCGGGGTCCGTGCTCATGCCCACCGCGCCCATCCCGTCACCGCCGTCCGCTCGCGTGCGGCATCCGGCCGCATCTGTCGTCGACGCCGATTGTGTCATAGACTGCCACTCGGTCCCAGTCTGACATCCGGACCTCCCCGGCCTCGCACCGTCGCGCGCGCCCCGCCATCCACTCCCGGAGAACGCATCCCATGAGCACGCCGCCCACCGCCGACACCGCACGCGACGAGACCCTGCCCCCTGCCGGGCACGCGGAGGCCGACCGCGCCGCGACCGCCGGCGGCACCGCCCGCCCCGCGACCGGCGACGACGAGCGCCTGCCCGCCGGCGCCCCGCTCGTCATCGGGCTGCTGGTCGTCGCCGCCTTCGTCGTCATCCTCAACGAGACGATCATGAGCGTCGCGCTGCCGAGCCTCATGGTCGACCTCGACATCACGACGGCGACCGCGCAGTGGCTCACCACCGGCTTCATGCTCACCATGGCCGTCGTCATCCCGGCCACCGGCTTCATCCTGCAGCGCTTCTCCACCCGTCAGGTGTTCGGCGCCGCCATGATGCTGTTCTCGCTCGGGACCCTGGTCGCGGCGATCGCGCCCGGGTTCGGCGTGCTGCTCATCGGCCGCGTGGTGCAGGCCAGCGGCACGGCGATCATGATGCCGCTGCTGTTCACGACCGTCCTCAACCTGGTGCCCGCCGCCCGCCGCGGCCGCCTCATGGGCGTCATCTCCATCGTCATCGCGGTGGCCCCGGCCATCGGCCCGACGGTCTCCGGCCTCATCCTCAGCGCGCTGTCGTGGCGCTGGATGTTCCTCATCGTGCTGCCGATCGCGCTCATCGCCCTGGCGCTCGGCCTGTGGAAGATCACGAACCTGACCACCCCGCGGAAGCTCCCGTTCGACGTCCTCTCCGTGGTGCTCTCCACGCTCGCGTTCGGCGGCCTCATCTACGGCCTCAGCAGCCTCGGCGAGTCGGCGGAGGGCGAGGCGCCCCTGCCGCTGTGGATCCCGATCACGGTCGGCGCGCTCGCGCTCGCCGCGTTCATCGCCCGCCAGATCGGCCTCCAGCGCGAGGACCGCGCCCTCATGGACCTCCGCACGTTCCGCAGCCGCTCGTTCGTGGTGGCCGTGATCATGGTGAGCGTCAGCATGATGGCGCTGTTCGGCAGCCTCATCGTCCTGCCGCTCTACCTGCAGAACGTGCTGGAGCTCGGCACGCTCGAGACGGGCCTCCTCCTGCTCCCCGGCGGCGCGCTCATGGCCGTGCTGTCGCCCATCGTCGGCCGCCTGTTCGACCGCGTCGGCCCGCGCCCGCTCGTCATCCCCGGCGCCATCGTCGTCTCCATCGCCCTGTGGGGCATGACCACGATGCTGCACGAGGGCACCTCGGTCGGCTGGGTCATCGCGGTGCACCTGGTGCTGAACGCCGGCCTCGCCTTCATGTTCACGCCGCTGCTCACCTCGGCCCTCGGATCCCTGCCGCCGCGCCTCTACTCGCACGGCAGCGCCACGGTCTCGACGATGCAGCAGCTCGCGGGCGCCGCGGGCACGGCCCTGTTCGTCACGGTGCTCACCACGACGACGGTCGGCGGCGTCGCCGACGGCCTCTCCGAGGTGTCCGCGACGGCGGCCGGCGTGCAGGCGGCCTTCATGATCGGCGGCTTCATCTCGCTCGCCGCGATCGTCGCCTCGTTCTTCGTGCGCCGCCCGGCGGAGCCGCTCCCGGAGGGCGTGGCCGCGCACTAGCGGCCCGCGCGGACGCGGCTCGAGTCGCTGTCCGACGATCCCTGCGGCTCGTCGGGCAGGACCTCGCCGCCCGACGCAAGCTGCTGGGATCGACGGCGAGGATGGTCGCCGAGCGCGCCGGTACGACGCCACCGACCATCAGCGAGCTCGAGAACGGCCAGGGCACCAGCCTCGAGATCACCCTGCGGGTCCTGCGCGTCCTGGGGCTCCGGGACGGCGTGGTCGCCGCCACCGGTCCGTTCGCCACCGAGCGAGGGCGCATGATGATCGACGAGAAGCTCCCCGAGCGGGTCCGGGTGCGCAGGCAGGACTGACGTCCACGAGGTGACGACCGTGCTCGGCCGCACGGAGGTGCGAGCGGGCAGGATCCACCGCACCCGGACCTCCGGCGCGTTCGAGTACGACTCGGACTGCCTGCGCAGGCGGGACGCCTTCGCCCTCGTGCCCGCACTGGGCATGTTCCCCGGCCCGCAGCCGCTGTCGCCGGCCGCGGTGGCGGAGCGCCTCGCGACGTAGGCCCCGGCGCGGCTCCGCTCAGTCCCAGGACGCCGAGCCGGCCGGCACCGCCGCCTTCGTGCCGCCGCGCCAGCGCGCGATCGACTGCTCCACGTACTCGCCCACGAGCGCCGGCAGGTCGAGGCTCGGGTTGTGGATCCACTGGATCTCGAGCCCGTCGAGGATCGCGAGGAAGCAGGCGGCCTCGTAGTCGAGGGTCGCGTCGTCCATCGGCGGCACCTGCTCCAGGGCGACGGCCTCGGCGATGCGGCCCCGGATCTGCGCGATGGTCCGCGCGTACCGGGAGCGCATGTACACGTGCGCGGGATGCGTCTCGTCGCTCGTCTCGGTGGCGAAGGTCAGGTACAGCTCGAGGAAGCCGCGGTGCTCCACGTGGTACCGCATGAGGTCGACGAAGGCGCGGAGCGCGGGGAGGCCCGGCGCCGCCTCCGACACGAACGGCTGCTGCCGGTCCCACTGCCGCAGCACCTCCGTCAGCAGCTCCTCCTTCCGGAAGTAGCGGAGCACGGCCGCGGGGGAGACGCCGACCTCGTCGGCGATCTCCTTGATCGTGGCCGCGCCGTAGCCGCGGACGCCGAACACGCGGACGGCCGCCGCGACGATCTCCGCGCGGCGGCGGACGCCCGTCGAGTACAGCCCGCGGGACGCCATCCCGGCCCCGGCGACCGTTTCCGTGGCCGCGCTCTCATCCGCATCAGCGCGCGGAAAGTTTTCCGTCGGGCCGTCGGATCCCCGGTGTCCCGGGGCGGCGCTCGTCGACTTGGTCACGATGTAGATCCTCCCCCTTGTGCCTCCGTGAAGCCGGACGTACAGTGACGCAACCGTAAACGACGAGTCAGTTTTCGTCGTGCGGATCATTGCTAGGGACGAGGACGTCGTGGGCGAAGAGGTGTTCGGTGTGGGCCTTGTCGGGGCCGGACCGGTAGGGCAGGCCATCCACCTGCCGACGTTGGCGCGCATGGCCGACCGGTTCCGCGTCGTCCACGTCATGGACGTCGACGCGGAGGTCGCCGAGCGGGTCGCGGCACGGGCGGGGGCCCGGCACACGACCGACGCGGACGCCCTGATCGCCGATCCGGCCGTCGCCGTGGTCGTCATCGGCAGCCCGAACCGCTTCCACGCCGAGCAGGTCATCGCCGCGTGCCGCGCGGGCAAGCGCGCCGTGCTGTGCGAGAAGCCGCTGGCCGTGTCCGCCGAGGAGGGCCGGGCCATCGCCGCCGCGTCCGCCGAGCACGGGGTGCCCGTCATCGTGGGGACGATGCACGCGTTCGACCCCGCCTGGATCGCCGCGGTCGACGCCTGGGACGCCTCGGGGGAGGCGCCGCACACCGTGCGGATCTCGGCCGTCATCCCGCCGAATCCCGACTCGGAGGACTCGGCTACGGAGATCGTCGGCCGCCCGGCGCCCCGTGCGGCGGGCGAGCCCGACCTCGAGGCGCAGGCCGCCGCGGTGAGCGGCGGCGTGCTCGGCCTCGCCATCCACGACCTGCCCCTCGCGCGCCGGCTCCTGCCCGCCGCGCCGCCGCGCGTGGTCAGCGCCCGCGCCCTCAAGCCGTGGGGCTACGAGATCGTCGCGATGGTCGGCGGGAGCGTGCTCGAGGTGCACGGCATCGGCGGGGCCTCCTGGGATCCCGAGTGGACGCTCGACGCCGTCGCCCGCGACCGCTCGCTCCACGTCGACTTCTCCCTCTCCTACGTGCACGCCGGATCCAGCACCGCGGCCCTCACCGACGCCCGGAGCACCACCGGCTGGGGCCCGTTCCCGGACAACGGCTACGTGGGCGAGTGGGAGCACGTGCACGACGTGATCACCGGCGCGGCCGCTCCCGTCCCCATGGACGTGCAGCTCGCCGACCTCGGCCTCGCGACCGACATCGCGGAGCAGAGCGCCGCCATCGTCCGCGCCGGTGGCGGCCTCGCCTCGGCGACCGCCGGATCCGCGCACCACGCGCCCCGGACGGAGGTCGCGGCATGAGCGCCCTCACCCTCCGCATCGACCCCGCCGCGTCGGCCACCCACGCGCACGCGGCCGTCGCGACCCTCGCCTCCCTGCCCGAGTCCTTCCGCCGCACCGACGACGCGGGCGACGTGGTCGTGGTCGCCGGCGGCGACGGCTGGGCCGCCCGTGCGAACTCCGCCGCCCGCGCGGGGGCCCGCGCCCTCCTCGTGCTCGACCCCGGCCCCGCCGCCGACGCCGACCTCGCCGAGCTCGCCGCGGCCGGCGTCCCGGTGGTCCTCGACGTGCCGTGGCGGCACGACGAGGCGGTCCGCCGGGTGGCGCCGCGGATCCACCGCCTCGCCGCGCCCGGCGCGCTGCTCGAGTCGCGCGCGACCGTCGCGGACCCCGGCGACCTCCCCGGCGCCGCCCGGGCCCTCGCGCTCACCGCGCAGGCGCTCGTCGGCTCGCCCCTCGTCGAGCTCGCGCCCCTCGCGGAGACGCCCGACCACCTCATGCTCACGGGCACGACGGCCACGGGAGTGCACGTCATCGTGAGCGCGGTCGTCACGGCGCACGCCCACGCGTGCGCCACCTTCCGCCTCATCGTCGGCGACCGGGCCGCGCACGTCGCCCTCCCGGCGCCGGGCACCGCCGCCCCGGGCCGCGCGAGCGTCACCGACGCCGCCGGCCGCGAGGACCTCCCCGTCGTCTTCGAGTCCGGCCACCGCACCGCGATGCGCCTCGCCCGCGACGCCGCCCACGGCCGCTGCGTCCCCGACGACGTGGCCGACCTCCGCTCGCTCCTCGCCGCAGCCCCCGCGCTGGCCGGCGAGCGCCCGAGCTGATCCCCGAACCCAACCCCTCCACCACACATCAGGCACCACAACATGCAACGGAGCACGAAATGCCACAGCAGTCATCCAGCGCCTTCGGCAACGGACTCACCCGTCGATCCCTCCTGAGCGCGGGCGTCGGCGCCGCGGCCGTCGGCCTCCTCGCCGCGTGCAGCGGCGGCGGGGGCGGCGCGAGCGGCGCCGCCGCGCCCCTGAAGTTCTGGAACATGCCCTGGGGCGCGCCCGCCTTCCTCACGGAGGACAAGGCGATCTCCGCGGCCTACAAGCCCGCGAGCGGCATGGGCGCCGTGAGCTACCAGCAGGTCCAGTGGGCCAACTTCACCCAGACGTTCTCCACGGCCGTCGCGGCCAACAACGGTCCCGCCGTGAGCTCCGGAGGCGGGACGACGGCGTTCCTCTTCGAGTCGCAGGGCAAGATCGCGTACGCCGACGACCTCATCGAGTCGTGGAAGTCGAACGGCATCTACGACGACTTCCTCCCGGGCCTCGTCGACACGCTGAAGACGGCCAACGGCTACGCTGCCGTCCCGTACAACCTCGACATGCGCATGTACTGGTACCGCAAGGACCTCCTCGAGAAGGCCGGCGTCGAGGCGCCCACCGACTGGGACTCCTACGAGGCCGCGTGCGCGGGGCTGAAGAAGATCGGCGTCTACGGCTACGGCACCCGCTCGGGCGCCGGCGCCTTCACCGGCTTCCACCAGATCGTCGCCCACATGATCAACAACGGCGGCGGCCTCTTCGACGGCGACCAGAACCCGGACGTGGTGACGGACAAGAACATCGAGGCCGTCGAGTGGGTGCTCGGCATGGTCAAGAACGGCTACGTCGACCCCCGCAGCGCCACCTACACGTCCGACAACGCGTACCAGCAGATGGACGCCGGCACGTTCGGCATGCTCTGGGACGGCGCGGGCGCCACGGCGAACGTCAGCCCCGAGACCGCGGCCAACATGGTGGTCGGCGACCCGCTCGTGGGCCCCGGCGGCGAGAAGGGCGCGCTCTACTTCCCGAACAACATCATGATGTACAAGTCCACGCCCAGCCAGGAGAACAGCGAGGCGTTCCTCACCTACTACTACGAGAACATGAAGACGCTGTGGACCAAGCAGACCGGCATCGGCCTGCCGCCGCTGAAGTCCATCGCCGAGGAGGCGTACGCGGACGACGCGAACACCACCAAGATCCTCAACGACTGGCAGCCCATCTCGAAGACGTGGGGCGCTCCCGGCTCCAACACGGTCTTCCAGAACGTGACCAAGGTCGACGGCACGCAGCCGACCATCTCCTTCGCGCAGGCCGTCCTCGGCGGCACCGTCACCGCGAAGGGCGCCCTCGAGACGCTGCAGAAGGAGCTGGAGGCGGGCGCCTGATGCGCGCGCGTCCGGAGTCCCTGACATGGACGGGGTGACCTGATGGCGCTCGACACGAGGGTCGTCGACAAGATCGGGCAGGCGCGCCGCGGCGTCGGCGTGGCCGGCTCCGGCCGGCCGCCCGCCGCGCCCCGGAAGGGGCGCGGCAAGACGCCGCTCGGGCGGGCCGGCAAGACGCTGGCGCTGTTCGCGCTGCCGTCGCTGATCCTGCTGGTGCTGCTCAACGTCTACCCGGTCGTCTACTCGTTCCTGCAGTCCCTGCAGCAGGGCACGCCGTCGACGCTCCCGTGGGAGACGCCGTTCGTCGGCCTGCAGAACTACGCGAACGTCCTCACGTCGGAGTCGTTCCGCAACGCGACCACCTTCACGATCATCTTCACGGTCACGGGCGTGTTCGGGTCCTGGCTCGTGGGGCTCGCCCTCGCGCTGCTGCTGCGCACCCGGATCCCCGCCAACGGGCTCTTCAAGGTGCTGCTGCTCCTGCCGTGGATCGTCCCGGTGGTCGTCTCGTCGACCTCCTGGAACTGGCTGGTGGCGACGCCGCAGAGCCCGGTGCCGATCATGCTGGAGACCCTCGGGATCCCGGACGCGAACTTCCTCGGCGATCCCGTCCTGGCGCAGATCGTGGTCTGCGTCTTCAAGGTCTGGATCAGCTTCCCGTTCATGCTGATGATGATGTCCTCGGCGCTCGCGTCGGTGGACTCCAACGTCTACGAGGCGGCGAAGATGGACGGCGCGAACGCCTGGCAGGCGTTCCGCGGCGTCACGCTGCCGATCATCTCGCGGACCACATACATCAGCTGGGTGCTGATGACGATCTTCTGCGTCAACGACTTCCCGACGATCTTCCTGCTCACGCAGGGCGGTCCCGTGAACGCGACGACGTCGCTCATCGTGCTGGCCTACCAGCAGGCGTTCCAGAACCTGCAGACCGGGCCGGCGACGGCGGTGGCGTTCATGATGACCGCCGTGCTCGTCATCGTCTCGACCCTCCTGTACCGGCAGATCAAGAAGGCGGACATCGAATGAGCCAGCCACTCGCGGTCGGCGGCGCCACCTCGGCGACCGTCGGCGACATCACGCGCGCCGAGGTCAAGCGGACGTCGGCGAAGGAGCGGGAGCAGAAGGGCCAGTGGTGGCGCTTCCTGTTCATCGCGATCATCACCCTGATCGTGATCACGCCCATCCTCGCGGTGCTGTTCCTCTCCACCCAGCCGGGGCAGAACTCGACGGCGACCGGGTTCACGCTGGAGAACTTCCAGCGGGTGCTCGGCGGCACCGACGTGATGATCTGGCTCGGCAACAGCCTGCTCGTCGCGCTCGTGACCGTCGTGGTCTCGGTCGTCATCGCCGCTCCCGCCGGGTACGTGCTGAGCCGCTCGCGGTCCAAGCTCGTGTCCGGGTACTCGCTCGTGCTGTTCGTGGTGCAGGCCCTGCCGGTGGTGACGGCGGCGATCCCGCTGTTCATCACCTTCTCGGCCATGGGCCTCATCAACACGCTGCAGGGTGTGGCGATCATCTACATCGGATCGACCATGTCGGTCGCGATCTGGATGATGGCGGCGTACATCGACTCCATCCCCATCACCCTGGAGGAGGCGGCCTGGATGGACGGCGCGAGCGTGTTCAGCGGCTTCGTCCACGTGGTGCTGCGGAACTCGCTGCCCGGCATCCTGTCCACCGCGATCTTCTCGTTCCTGCTGGCGTGGAACGACTACCTGATCGCGCTCCTGTTCCTGCAGGACTTCACGAAGTACACCCTCCCCATCGGCCTCAACACGTTCTTCCAGCAGAACGCGGCCGACTGGGGTTCGGTGATGGCGGTCGCGGTCATCATGATGCTGCCGCCCGTGCTGATCTTCGCCTTCCTGAACAAGTACTTCAGCGTCGGCGGGATCGGCGGCTCGCTCGCCGGCAGGTGATGCGCGCCGGGCGCGGGTGAGGCCGCGCCCACGACGAGAGCCCGCCCCCGCGGATCCGATCCGGATCCCGGGGGCGGGCTCTCGTCGTGCGCGGTGCCCCGCGGTGGTCACACTCCGTCACGTCCCGGCGCGCAGCCGCCCCGACCTGACAGGCTCCCGAGCACCCGGACAGGAGCACCACGTGACGATCACCGCACCGACGACCGCCGCCGTCGCGAGCCCGCCCTGCCCCGTCCCTCCCACGGAATGGCCGCTCATGACGGACGAGTTCACGTTCAGCATCACCACCACCCCCTTCGACGAGGACTACCGGCCGGCGGAGGGCTCGCGGGTCACGACCAACTTCGCGAACCTGGCCCGGGGGGAGCGTCGCCGGGAGAACCTCCGCGACGCCCTGGCGATGATCGACGACCGGTTCAACGACCTCGCGCACGCCGGGAACCCGGACCGGGACCGCTACGCCGTGGGACTCGACATCGTCTCCGTGGGGCTGCGCTTCGCCGACGGCGACCGGGAGTTCCCGCTGCTGGAGATCCTGAAGACCCGGATCCTCGACCGCCGCACCGGTCGATGTCACCCGGGGATCCTGGGCAACAACCTCTCGTCCTACATCCGCGACCACGACTTCAGCGTGCTGCTGCCCTCGCTCGGCGGCTCGCCGGCCGGATCCCCCCTCCCCGACGACTTCGGCGCCCTGCACGGGGCGCTCTTCCGGCACTTCCGCGAGTCGGCCGCGTACGCGGAGCACTCGGCGACGCCGCCCGTCGTCTGCATCAGCGTGTCGACGAGCAGGACCTACCGGCGGTCGGGGCTCCACCACCCCGTCCTCGGCGTCGAGTACGAGCAGGACGAGCCCTCGTTGACCGACCGGTACTTCGCGAGGATGGGGCTGCGGGCCCGCTTCTTCATGCCGCCCGGCAGCGCGGCGCCCCTCGCCTTCTACACCTGCGGCGACCTGCTGGGCGACCACACGGACCTGCAGCTCATCGGCACCATCAGCACGATGGAGACGTTCCAGCGGATCTACCGGCCCGAGGTCTACGGCGCGCGCTCGGCCGCCGGCGACGTCTACCGCCCGGACCTGACGGCCGGGGACCACGTGCGGCCCCCCATCGCCTACGACCGCGAGGAGCGCGCGCGGCTCGCGGTCGAGCAGGGGCGGTACGCGGAGGAGCACCTCATGGCGCCGCACGGGGACCGGCTGCGGCGCTGGGCCGCCGCGCGCGTCGGGGCAGCCCGATGACCGCCCGCGCATCCCGGCCGACGCCCCGGCTCCTGCCCACCTCGCCCGTCGGCAGCCTGCCCAAGCCGTCGTGGCTCGCGCAGCCGGAGACCCTGTGGTCCCCGTGGCGGCTGGAGGGCGATGCCCTGGTCGAGGGCAAGCAGGACGCCCTGCGCGCCGCCGTCCACGAGCAGCACCAGCGGGGCATCGACGTCGTCAGCGACGGGGAGCAGACCCGCCAGCACTTCGTCACGACGTTCATCGAGGGCCTCTCCGGCGTCGACTTCGCGCGCCGGGAGACCGTGCGCATCCGCGACCGGTACGACGCGAGCGTGCCGACCGTCGTCGGCGCCGTGGGCCTCGAGGAGCCGGTGTTCGCCGCCGACGCCCGGTTCCTGCGCCAGCAGACGGACCAGCCGATCAAGTGGGCGCTGCCGGGCCCGATGACCATGATCGACACCCTCGCCGACCGCCACTACGGGAGCCGGGAGGACCTGGCCTGGGAGTTCGCGACCATCCTCAACGAGGAGGCGCGGGCCCTCGAGGCGGCCGGGGTCGACATCGTCCAGTTCGACGAGCCCGCCTTCAACGTCTTCTTCGACGACGTGCGGGACTGGGGCGTGGCAGCCCTGGAGCGGGCGGCGGAGGGGCTGCGCGTGGAGACCGCCGTGCACATCTGCTACGGCTACGGGATCACGGCGAACACCGACTGGAAGGCGACGCTCGGATCGGAGTGGCGGCAGTACGAGGAGTCGTTCCCGCTCCTCGCCCGGTCCACGCTCGACATCGTCTCGCTGGAGTGCCGGAACTCGCACGTGCCGCTGGAGCTGCTCGAGCTCGTCCGCGGGAAGAAGGTCATGCTCGGTGCCATCGACGTGGCGAGCGCGGAGGTCGAGACCCCGGAGGAGGTCGCCGACACGCTCCGCCGAGCGCTGCGGTTCGTCGACGCGGAGCTGCTCATCCCGAGCACCAACTGCGGGATGGCGCCGTTGGCCCGGCCCGTCGCGCTGGGCAAGCTGAGCGCGCTGAGCGCGGGAGCGGCCCTCGTCCGCGAGGAGCTGGGGTCCTAGGCTGAGCGGCGCGTCCCGCACGCTGGAGTGCGTCGCGTCGACCCGAGGAGCACGATGAGCGCCGCACCGCACCCCGCCGACCGTCACGACCTCATCCGGGTGCGGGGTGCCCGCGAGAACAACCTCAAGGACGTCTCCCTCGACATCCCGAAGCGCCGCCTCACGGTGTTCACCGGCGTCTCGGGATCCGGCAAGTCGTCGCTCGTGTTCGGCACGATCGCGGCGGAGTCGAAGCGCATGATCGACGAGACGTACCCCGCCTTCGTGCAGGGCTTCATGCCCTCCCTCGCGCGACCCGAGGTGGACCGCCTCGAGGGCCTGACGACGGCGATCATCGTCGACCAGGAGCGCCTGGGCGCGAACCCCCGCTCGACGGTCGGCACCGCGACCGACGTGAACGCCATGCTGCGCATCCTCTTCTCGCGCCTGGGCGTCCCGCGCATCGGCTCGCCCAACGCGTTCTCGTTCAACGTGCCGAGCGTGCGCGTCCAGGGGACGATGACGGTCGAGAAGGGCACCGCGACGCACGCGGTCGCGCAGGACCACACGATGCTCGGCGGCATGTGCCCGCGCTGCGAGGGCCTCGGCCGCGTCAACGACATCGACCTCGCGCAGCTGGTCGACGACTCGAGGACGCTGCTCGAGGGCGCGATCACCGTCCCGGGCTACACGGCCGACGGCTGGCTCGTGAAGATCTTCGTCGCGTCCGGGTTCGTCCCCGGCGACGTGCCCGTGCGCGACCTCACCGACGAGCAGCGGCGCGACTTCCTCTACAAGGAGCCGACCAAGGTCAAGGTCGACTCGATGAACATGACCTACGAGGGTCTCGTGCCGAGGATCCAGAAGTCGATCCTGTCGAAGGACAGGGAGTCGATGCAGCCGCACATCCGGGCGTTCGTCGACCGGGCGGTGACGTTCCAGCCGTGCCCCGACTGCGAGGGCACGCGGCTGGCCGCGTCCGCGCGGTCCTCGAAGGTGGCGGGCATGTCGATCGCGGACGCCTGCAGCGTGCAGATCTCCGACCTCGCCGCCTGGGTCCGCGGCATCGACGAGCCGACGGTCGCGCCGCTCGTGCAGTCGCTCGCGCAGACGCTCGACTCGTTCGTGTCGATCGGCCTCGGGTACCTGTCGCTCGACCGGGCCTCCGGCTCGCTCAGCGGGGGCGAGGCGCAGCGCACCAAGCTCATCCGCCACCTCGGATCGGCGCTCACCGACGTGACGTACGTGTTCGACGAGCCGACCATCGGCCTGCACCCGCACGACATCCAGCGCATGAACGACCTGCTGCTGCAGCTGCGCGACAAGGGCAACACGGTCCTGGTCGTCGAGCACAAGCCGGAGACGATCGCGATCGCCGACCACGTCGTCGACCTGGGGCCTGGCGCGGGCTCGCACGGCGGGGAGATCCGGTTCGAGGGCACGGTCCAGGAGCTGCGCGCCAGCGGCACCCTGACGGGCCGGCACCTCGACGACCGGGCGACGCTCAAGGACGCGGTGCGCGAGCGCTCGGGCGTGCTCGAGGTGCGCGGCGCGTCCACCCACAACCTGAAGGCGGTCGACGTCGACGTGCCGCTCGGGGTGCTCACGGTGGTGACGGGCGTCGCCGGCTCCGGGAAGTCGTCGCTCATCCACGGCTCCGTCGCCGGGCGCGACGGCGTCGTGTCCATCGACCAGACGGCGATCCGCGGCTCCCGGCGATCCAACCCCGCCACCTACACGGGGCTGCTCGAGCCCGTCCGCAAGGCGTTCGCGAAGGCCAACGGGGTGAAGCCCGCGCTGTTCAGCGCGAACTCCGCGGGCGCGTGCCCCACGTGCAACGGCGCGGGCGTGATCTTCACCGACCTCGGGCCCATGTCGACCGTGTCGACCACCTGCGAGGACTGCGGCGGCAAGCGCTTCATGGCCTCGGTGCTCGAGTACACGCTGGGCGGGAAGGACATCAGCGAGGTGCTGGCGCTGCCCATCGCCGAGGCGCGCGCGTACTTCGCGGACGGCGAGGCGAGGACCCCGGCGGCGGTGGCGATCCTGTCGCGCCTCGAGGACGTGGGGCTCGGCTACGTGACGCTCGGGCAGCCGCTCACGACCCTGTCGGGCGGCGAGCGGCAGCGCCTGAAGCTCGCGGTGCAGATGGCCGAGAAGCAGGGCGGCGTGTACGTGCTCGACGAGCCGACGACCGGTCTGCACCTCGCCGACGTCGCGCAGCTGCTCGGCCTCCTGGACCGCCTCGTCGACTCCGGGAAGACGGTGATCGTCATCGAGCACCACCAGGCGGTGATGGCGCACGCGGACTGGATCATCGACGTGGGGCCCGGGGCGGGTCACGACGGCGGCACGATCGTGTTCGAGGGCACGCCCGCCGAGCTCGTCGCGGCGCGCTCGACGATCACGGGGGAGCACCTCGCGGCGTACGTCGGCGCCGACGGGTAGCCCGTCGGGCCGGGTCTCAGTCGTCCCCGAGGTCGACCGGCTCTCCCGTGTGGTAGTCGACGAGCGCGCCGGGGGACCCGAGCACGGGCCGGTCGAAGCGGCCGGTGAGGTACATCGGGGTCACGAGGTACGACTCGCGCGCCCGCTCCGGCCGCGCCCAGCGCACGCCGTTGGCGATCACGCGCTGCACGTCCGGGTGGTGGTAGACGGGGTAGACCTCGTCGCCGGGGCTGAAGTAGAAGACGCGCCCGTAGCCGCGCCGGTAGGTGATGCCGCTGCGGAACACCTCGCCGCCGGAGAAGCTGCTGATGAAGATCAGCTCGTCGGGCTCGGGGATGTCGAAGAACTCGCCGTACATCTCCTGGCCGGGGATCTGGATGGGCTGCGACACGCCCTCGGTGATGGGGTGCCGCGGCGCCACCGTCCAGACCAGCTCGCTGTCGCCGTCGTTCCGCCAGCGCAGGCTGCACGTGGTGCCCATGAGCCGGCGGAAGATCTTGGAGTGGTGCCCGGAGTGCAGCACGATGATGCCCATCCCCTCGAGCACGTGCCGCTGGATCCGGTCGACGACCTCGTCCGACACCTCCTCGTGGGCGGTGTGGCCCCACCAGAGCAGCACGTCGGTGCGGGCGAGCAGCTCCTCCGTCATGCCGTGCTCGGGGTCGTCGAGGACGCGCGTGGTGACGTCGGCGTCCGCGCCGAGGAGGGAGCGGACCCCGTCCGCGATGGTGGTGTGCATGCCGTCGGGGTAGATCTCCGCGACGAGCGGCTTCACCTTCTCGTGCCGGAACTCGCCCCAGACGACGACGCGGATGGGGGCGGGGGTGCTGGTGTCGGTCATCGGGCGCCTCCTGACGCGGTCGGGGTCGTGGTCCTGGCCGGGGCGGATCCCCAGGCCGGGGTGAGGATGCCGTCGGCCGCGCTCGTCCACGAGCGCAGCAGGTCGGCGACGTCCGCGCTCCGCTCGTCGGCGATCGCCTGCGCGAGCGCGTCCTCCAGCAGGTCGGCGATGACGACGCGCTCGCCGCCCCGCTCGCTGCTGCGGATCGCGCCCTCCACCATCGCGAGGCTCATCACGTTCAGCCGCACCTCGCTCTGCGGCGTGGTGCCGGTGCGGAGGGATCCGACGAACTCCTCGAGCGAGGCCGCGATCCCCTCCGGCTGCGCGGGCACGTCGAACCCCGATCCGGGGACGTCGAGCCCGACGGCGTCGTCGCCGTCCCAGTGCGCGGCGCCGTGCTCGCCGTAGGCCCGCCAGTCGGCGTTCCACGACGTCGGCATGCCCGGGGTGCAGCGGCTCCCGACGTACGCGAAGCGCGCGCCGGACGCGAGCTCGAAGTCGGCGGTGGCCGCCGCGTCGCCCGCGTACCAGCTCCACGGCGGGTTCCACGAGCTGCAGCGCACGGCGACGGGCTCCTCGCCCGTCGCGTACCGCAGCTGGTCGAAGTGGTGGATGGACATGTCGATGAGGAGCGGATGCGCCATCTGCTCGCGGAAGCCGGGCTCGTGGTCCTCGTGCAGGAACTGCGCGTGCACGACCGCGAGCGGCCCCACCTGCGCGACCGCCTCCCGGAACGCGACGAGGTGGTTGAAGTACCGACGCGACTGGCTCACCATCAGGAGCCCGCCGGTGATGTCGGCGAGGGCGACCTGGCGGAGCGCCTCCGCGACGGTCGGCGCGAGCGGCTTCTCGCAGAGCACGGGGAGGCCCGCGCGCAGCGCCTGCTCGTTGACGACGCGGTGCGCCTGCGGCACGGTCACGTTCACCACCGCCCGGGCGCCGGAGCGCTCCGCGACCTCCGCCACGGACGCGCCGACGGCGACGCCCTCGAGCCCGGCCTCGCGCACGGCGGCCTCCGCGAGCGGCACGTCGAGGTCGACGACCCCGGCGGGCGCCGCGTGCGGGCTGTCGGCGAGCATGCGGATCCACGCGCCGCCCATGGCGCCCGCGCCCACCACCACCACGGGGAGGCGCCCGTCGTGGTCTGCGGGCGAGCCGGTGGCGGTCTGGCCTCGGAGGTCGGTCGTATCGGTCATGGTGGTCATCCCTTCAGCGCTCCGCCCAGGCTGGACTTGAGCAGGTGCTTGCGGGCGACGACGTACAGCACGGCGGGCGGCAGGACGTAGACGACCGCGCTCGCGGCCAGGAGGCCCCAGTCGACCACGTTCCGCTCGCTGAAGGCACGGAACAGTCCGATGGCGAGCGGATAGAGGTCCTGATCCTGCAGGAGGACGAGCGGGGTGAGGAAGTCGCCCCACGAGCCCATGAACATGAGCATCGCGGCGGCTCCGAGACCCGGGCCGATCAGCGGCAGCACGATGCGCCGCGCGCCCTGGAGCCGCGTGTTGCCGTCCGTCCAGGCCGCCTCCTCGAGCTCGATGGGGACGGCGTCGACCGTCCCCTTCATCAGCCACAGGGTGACCGGGAGGCCGCTGACTGCCTGCACGAGGATCAGCCCGTGCAGCGTGTTGGCCATGCCGAGGTTCACCATGATCAGGTACAGCGCGACGATGGTCGCCGGCGCCGGGATCACGCGGATGAGCAGGATGCCGAACATGAAGAACCGGCGCCCCGGGAAGACGAAGCGCGAGAGCGCGTACCCGCCGGCGATCCCCAGCGCCAGGTTGAGGGCGGTCGACGAGATGGCGATCACGAAGCTGTTCAGCAGCAGCCTCGGCGTGCCGGCAGCGGTGAAGAACCGCGCGAAGTTGTCGAGGGAGAAGGAGGGGAGCTGCACGGTCGCACCCGCGTCGGCGTCGATCGCGCTGAACGCGACCCACGCGAACGGGACGAGGCAGAACAGCCCCAGCAGGACGATGAGCAGGTAGCCGATGCCCCGTTGGCCGATGGCCAGCGGCGTGAGCGGGCGGCGTCGTCTCCGGGCGGGCAGGGCCGCGGGAGCGTGGTCCTCGAACGTGGTCATGTCACACCTCCACCTTCGCCAGGCGGATGTAGACCGCGCCGAGCACCAGGACGATGACGAGCAGGATGATGGACGCGGCGCTGCCGATCCCGATCTGGGAGAACTGGAGCGCGCGCTCGTAGATGTAGATGGCCGCGAGGCGCGTCTGCCCTCCGGGCCCTCCGCGGGTGAGGAAGTAGACCAGGCCGAACACGCCGACGGTGCTGATGGTCGTGAGCAGCAGGTAGAGGAAGACCGGTCCACGGATGAGCGGGAGCGTGACGTGGCGGAAGATCTGGACGGCGCGCGCGCCGTCCATGCGCGCGGCCTCGATCAGCTCGACGGGGACGTCCTCGAGCGCGGCCTGGAACATGATCATCGCGAAGGCCACCCCGCGCCAGATGTTCACCAGGATGATCGCCAGCATCGGCGCCGTCTGCAGCCAGGCCGACGGCTCCTGCCCGAACACCGCGGTGAGCCGGTTGAGCGTGCCCTCCGGGCTGGTCGCGAGCACGCTCGCCCAGGTGAGCGAGGCGACGACCTCGGGGACCACCATCGGCGTGAGCACCGCCGCCCCGAAGAAGCCCTTGCCGCGGATCCATGGGCGGCTGAGGAGGATCGCGGCGACCATGCCGAGCACCGTCTGGCCGATGATGGCCGAGAACAGCAGGAACGTGCCGGTCTGCCCGAGCGACGCGAGGAAGTCGCCGTTCGTCAGCAGGTAGGCGAAGTTGTCGAGGCCGATGAACTTCGGGTCCCGGGCCGCGAACCCGGTGAGCTGCGTGTTCGTCAGGCTGAGCCACACGCTGTAGACCGCGGGCAGGACGATGAAGACCGTGATGAGCAGCGCCGAGGGTCCGAGCAGGAGCAGCACGAGCGGCAGGTTCGACCGCCTGCGCCTCCGCGCCGGTGCAGGCGGCTGGATGGCCGCCTGCACCGGTATGGCGGCGTCGATGACCGACGTCACTCCTTCACCAGGGCCGGCCCGAGCAGGTCCGTCGCGTCCTTCACGAACGCGTCGTACGCCTCCTGGCCGTCGGCCTTGCCGCTGAGGATCAGCTCCGTCGCGGAGGCCACCGCCTGCCCGATCTGGTCCGCGCCGTCGCCCGTCACCACGTAGATGCTGTCGGCCAGGTCCTCGCCGGCCTCCAGCAGGCGCGGCTCCTCGGAGTAGGGAGCGACGTCGTCGAGGTCGTCACGGGCCGAGGCCGCACCCGAGGCCGTCAGCTGTTCGGCGAGGGGCTCGCCTGTGGACAGGTACTCGATGAACTCCATCGCGGCGTCCTTGTTCTCCGACTGCTCGGAGATGGCGTAGCCACCACCGGTGCTGCTCCACCCGTAGGGCTCGTCGCCGGAGCGCAGGCCCGGGAACTGCCAGGTGGTCACCTTCTCGTCGAGCCCGTCGATCGGGGTCGCGCCCTCGGGCCCCCAGTCGAACTTCCATCCCCACGTGCCCTGCGCGGCGACCTGGATCTCGCCCTCGGGGAACTTCTCGTACTTCGTCGGCTCCCAGGGGTTCGGGTTCTGGAGGTCCTCCACCGGCATGAGGCCCTTCTCGACTAGCTCGGCGTACAGCTCGAAGACGGCGAGCCAGCCCGGGCTCTCGAGGTCCCACGTGTCCGTCTCGGTGTCGTAGTAGCCCGTGTCGGTGCCGCCGAGCAGCGGCTGGAAGCCCTCGCCCCACGTGCCGCCGCCCCACGCGGTCCCCGCCGGGATGACGATGGGGGTGCCGCCGGTCTTCTCCTTGACCTGCACGAGCCGGTCGATCAGCTCGTCCCAGGTCTCGGGCTGGGAGGTGTCGACGCCGACCTCCTGCAGCACGTCCTGGCGGATGAAGAGGTTGAGGACCCCCGCGCCCGAGGGCAGGCTGTAGATGCTGCCGTCCTGGCGGGTCATCGCCTCCTTGACGGCGGGGTAGTAGTGCGACCAGCCGTCCCACTCCTCCAGGTAGCCGTCGAGCGGCTCGAGATAGCCGGCCGAGGACCACGCGATGGCCATGTTCTCGCCGATGTCGAGCACGTCCGGCGCCTGTCCCGCGATGAGCTGCTGGGTCATCTTGGTCATGAACTGCTCGTCGGTGAGCTGATCGGCGATCAGTTCGACCCGGATGTCCTTGCCCTCCTCCTTCATCTGAGCCTCGAAGCCCGGGATGACGGCGCCGATGGCGTCGATGTTGGTCTGCTTCGTCTCCATGATCGTGATGGTCACGGGGCCGTCCTCTCCGGATCCGCCACCGCCGCCGCTCGCGCAGGCGCTGAGCCCGACGGCGACGGTTCCGGTGACGAGGGCCGCGATCACGCGGGAACGCTTCATTGCGATGCCTCTCTCCGCGCCTCGTCCGTCGGCCACTTTGCCACTTCGATGGGATAAAGCGCTGGATGCGATGTTAGGACATGAGGTCATAAGCGTCAACGGTGGCGATCACCGGGATCGTGATCCGCGGAGCGCAGCCCCCGCGGAGGGTCAGGCCGGCTGCGGTAGCTTCGACGGATGCCTCGCGGCGCCTGTCCGCGGGCGCCGACCGGACCGCGAGGAGGGGATGTGCCCCGAGGCAGCAACCTCCCGAGGCTGGCGGACTACAACCAGGCGGTCGTGCTCGATCTGGTGCGGCGGGAACCGGGCCGCAGCCGTGCCGACCTACAGCGGATCTCCGGCCTCGCCTCGCAGACCATCTCGAACATCACCCGCCGGCTCATCGACAAGGGCATGATCCGCGAGAGCGCGCCCGCCGACACCAGCCGCGGCCGTCCGAGCATTCCGCTCTCGGTGGACCCGGACGGCGCGTGCGCGGTCGGCGTGCACGTCGACCCGGCTCGCCTCACCGTGCTCCTGCTCGACATCGCGGGCACGATCCGCGACAGCCGAGAGCTCCGCACGCCCCAGTCGCCGGACCCCGACGACACCACTGCGCTCATCGCCCGGAGCGTCGACGAGATGGTCCGGGCGTCCGGCGTAGAGGGAGCACGGGTCCTCGGCCTCGGCGTCGCGGTGCCGGGCCCGCTCGACGTCCGCTCGGGCGTGATGATCGCCCCGCCCCAGCTCCCGCGCTGGCGGCATGTGCGGCTGCGCGCCGACCTGCACGCGGCGACGGGAATGCCGGTGCTGCTCGACAAGGACGTCACGGCCGCCGCGACCGCCGAGCTGCGCGCCACCGCCGATGCCGACTTCCTGTTCCTCTACCTCGGATCCGGCGTGGGTGCGTCGGTGGTCTCCGAGAGCCAGGTGCTCCGCGGGACGAGCAACAACGTCGGCGAGATCGGGGACATCCTCGTGGACCCGGCAGCGGAGGACCTGGGGTGGGTCGGCCGACGCGGCGGGCTCGCGGCGGCGTGCGTGCCGGAGGCGCTCGTGATCCAGGCGGTGCAGGCAGGGCTCATGCCGCTTCCCGACCTCGCCGACTACCTCGCGCTCGACGACGCGCTCACGCGCCTGTCCGAGCTGGCGGCCGGCGGCGATCCGGTGGCCATGGCCCTCCTATCGCGCGCCGCGCGGCGCGTGGCATCCGGGATCGCGGTCCTCGTCAACTTCCTCGACGTGCCGCGCGTGGTCCTCGGCGGACCCGCGTGGAACCGGCTCCGCGCCACGTTCCTGCCCGTGCTGGAGGAGGCGGTGCAGCGCGAGCTCGTCGTCGCGCGACCGGGGTTCCGGGTGGCGGGCAGCCCGGTGGGGGAGCAGATCGCCGCGCAGGGCGCCGCGGAGCTGGTGCTCGACAGCTTCCTCGCGCCGCACGCCGGCGTGCTCGTCATGGGGTGAGGACGTCGGCGGTCCGGCGCGCAGGACGACCGTGTCCCTCCCGCCGACGTCAGAGCTCCAGGAGCTTCCGCTTCGCCGTGGCGAACTCCTCGTCGTCGAGGATCCCCTCCGCGCAAAGGTCGGCGAGCTTGCGGATCTCCGCGACGAGGTCGGGAGCAGCCGCGGTCGCGACCGGTTCCGTCGCCGTGATCGCTGCCGGGGTCGCGGCAGGCGCGACGGCGGGCGCGCTGGCCGCCGCGGCGAACCCGCCGATCACCGGCGTGTTGCCCGAGGCTTCGTCGGTGCGCTGCAGGAAGACGAAAGGCGCGTCGATGACCTCGAGAGCGGGCTCATCGCGATCCTCGCTCGACTGTCGAGCCTCGAGTTGAAGCGCCGCACGGGCATTCGTCACGCCGTCTTCACTCCTGCTGAGGTCGACAGTCTCCTGCGTTCGGCATACCGTCTCCGCGGCCTGGACGCTGGCCTCCTCGGTGGGTCCTTCAATGCGGACGTCGCGATCGACATCGAACGAAGCCACGACGGTTCTCTGGTGGTCCATCCCGCTGTCGCCGTCTGACGACCTGACACGTGGCGCCGATAGCCTGACGCGATGTACATGGACGCGCCCCGAGGGCTCAAGGACGAGGCCCGACTCGCTGAGCGCCGCCGCATGCTCGAGACCGTGGAGCGAGTGCGACCGCTCGTGGAATGGAAGGAAGACGTACTCGCTCGGCGGCGAGCGAGGCGGCCGGACATCATGATCCCGGACTTCGACCCCGCCGAGGTCGGTGGCGGCATAGAGACGCGCGCTCTCATGGTGTTCGAGGCGCCGGGTCCGAAGACGGTGCCGGAGTGGGGCGGCTCCGGATTCATCAGCACGGACAACGACGATCCGACCGCTCAGAACAACTGGCTTGCACGCAATGACGCCGGAATGCACGAGCACACGCTGTCGTGGAACATCTGCCCCTGGGTCCTCGGAAAGGCGTCAGTCCATCCGGGGCCGACGGAGCTCGCGCAAGGAGCGATCGAGCTTCGGGGTCTCATGCGGCTCCTGCCGGATCTCCGGGTCGTCGTCCTCTGCGGTCTCAAGGCCCAGCAGGGTTGGACTTCGTTCATCGAGCCGCACATCGAAGGCGGGCCCTCGGTGATCCGGACGTGGCATCCATCGAACCTCTCCTTCAAGCAGCCCGACAAGCGTGCTGAATTCACGATCGCCCTCGAGCGCGCGGCCAGCCGGATCGCCTGAATCGAAGGAAGCGGTCCGCGCCGGCTTCCCCCACCGCCGGCGAGTGAGCCGCATTGCGTCGCGTCAGCTACCGTCCCTCGGTCATGGCTGTCGGTGGTCATCGCTAATGTCGTCTTCACGTTCCGGAGTTGCGGCCATCGGTACCTGGCCGGCCGCACGGCAACCCGATCCATCGACCGGGTGCCCCAGGGGAAGAACGGGCGGTGGGCGGTCGGTCGCCGCAAGCCCGATGGACAGGACCGCCATGCCCGAACAGCTCCCC
This sequence comes from Clavibacter sp. GW821-FHT01D01, assembly GCF_059422605.1. Taxonomy (NCBI): domain Bacteria; kingdom Bacillati; phylum Actinomycetota; class Actinomycetes; order Micrococcales; family Microbacteriaceae; genus Clavibacter; species Clavibacter sp. GW821-FHT01D01. The sequence continues at coordinate 188,465 of NZ_JBWKXC010000001.1, read as the reverse complement.
TACATCTTCCGGATCCCCAGTTCCCTGTCGTGGGAGGGCGCCCGGGCGCGGCTCCTCGCCCGTGCTGACGGACTCCGTGCCGGTGATGCCCTCGACGCGCGCTTCTTCGCGGACGCGCATCTCATCAGGCGCGCGACGATCCGGTCCGCCGCCGATGTCGACCGGGCCGTCCGCCTCGTCGAGGCGGCGGACGAGTTCCCCGCAGAGTCCGACGAGGTCGGCGGTGGCTGGCGGATGCGCGGCGCCCTCGACATCCGCGACATGCGCCCCGAAGCGACCTCGCGGACCGAGATCGACTTCGAGGAGCTCGCCGAGCACCGCACGGCCGCCGAGCTGGCCCGGTTCCTGCACCACATCCACTGGATCCCCCAGAGCCGCGGCATCACCGACGCCTTCGTGGACGAGCACTTCCCCGGTCGCACGTGGCAGGGACTCCTGCTCGTCCTCGAGGCGGCCGGCATCTTCGTCGGCCGCGGCGGGAGCCCTCCGCGCCTCATGCCCACCGTCGGGATGCTGCACTTCACGGATGCCATGCATTGGGCGGTGCAATGGGAGGACGGCGTCGTCACCGCTTCATCGGCTCGGTGACCGCGCTAGTCCCGGCGACCGCCGGAGCCCAAGCGCGCCCCCATGGCCGCGACCTCCAGCCAGGCGCCGGTCGCCCGCTCGTCCTCCGTCGCGTCGCGCAGCATCGCCGCCAAGCGCGTCCGCAGCCGGAGCTCCGCGGGCGTGAGCGCACTCTCGTGCCCGTCGGCGAGCAGGTAGGTGTGCGCGTCGGTCGCGAAGGCGGCCAGGGCGTCGAGGAAGATCTCGAGCAGCCGCGCCGCCTCTCCCACCCGCGAACCGTCATAGGGGATCGGCAGCATGGGGACGAGCTGCAGGCGTCCGTGCCAGATCCTCTCGTCCAGAGGATCCGAGAAGAGGGTCAGCGCGGTCGCGAGGGTGCCCGTCTCGCTCGAGGGGAACGCCCGCCGGACGTCGTGCACGATCTCGTGGAAGTGATCGTCGGCGAGCCCGAAGCCGACGAACAGCAGGTGTCGGGTCGCGAGGGTGGCCTTCACGATGGAGGAGAGCGCGCGTCGGGTGGAGTCGAAGCCGAGGTAGTCGTCGCGTGTGAGGACGATGGAAGCCGGATCATCGACCGTGCCGTGCAGCTTCAGGAGCCAGCGCTCGTGCTCGCCCTCGTGCGGCCCGGGGATGATCGAGCGCGGAGCCCCGGCATCCGCGGCGGCGGTCTCGAAGAGCCTGTCGTAGTTCAAGGTGATCGCCTGCTCGGAGTCGATCGCCGTGAGCAGCGCCGGTGCGAGGCCGTAGCGCTGAAGGGCCCCGATCTCCTCGGCTACCGCGACGGCGAAGCTGCCGGGCGTCTGCTCCTCATGCAGCGCCGCGAGGTACGAGGCCTGGTCGAGGACGTCCTTCTCGCGCAAGGAGGCCGCGGTCGCCGCGTCGAGTCCGATCCGCTCCCCGAGGTCATGCAGCAGGGAGCCCCACGACGGGCCGCCCGCGCTGACGCTCGTCCCCGCCCCGAGGAAGGGGACGAGTCGACGCCTGCGGGCTCGAGCGGCCAGGGCGCACACCTCCACGAGCATCGGCGCGGTCAGTTCGGGCCATGATTCCGCCGCGTCCTGACGCCGCCGTGTCTGCGCGAAGGCGTGGGCGGCGTCATGTCGCGTGACGATCACGATGTCGACGGAGAATTCGACGGCGAGCACACGGAGGACCTCGATCTGCTGCGTGAGCAGGGCATCGCGGACCGCTCCCGATCCGCCGCCCGCGGTCGCGAACGTCGGGACCGCGAGGAGCGGCAGCGGCCGACTGGTCGCCCGGTGGGCGTGGGCCGTGCGGGACGCCTGCTCGACGAACTCGCGGAGCCGGCGGGCCACGTCTGCGAGCCCTTCGGCATCTGCGGCGTGCTGGACGGCTCGGTCGGGTACCGCGGTCAGGACGGGTGTCGGCTCGCCCTCGATGGGGACGAGCGGCAGCGCCACCTGCACTCCGGTGGAGAAGCGATCTGTGCGCACCTCCGCGACGCGCTCGCGCAATCGGGAGAGGGAATCCCAGAAAGAGGTGAGGGAGAGGAATCTGTCGGTGGGCAGGAGCCAGGCATCGCAGGCGAGATGCAGGAGATCGCCCCGGGCGACGAAGAGGTGAGGGGAAGGCACGCGCTCTTCCTATCAGGCCGTCGAACCGGGAGCATTCGCCGCAGGTGCTGATCGTCGGATGACGCCGTTGCCCGACCGCTCCGCTCCCATGTCAGTGCGTCGCGTCAGACTGGAGCCATCACCTCGAGCCGAGCGGAGAATGCGATGAGTACCCACGAGTCTGCGGCGGATCAGGACCCGACATTGTTCTGCGCCTACTTCGGCGGCCCTCGGGACGGGTTCATGACGGGAGATCTCCCGGTGGCGCTCTCCGGCGACAAGCTGACCGGCTCCGTCGCTCGCATCCCCATGAGCCAGCCCAGCGCCTTCAGCCTGCATGCCGTGTACGTCTGCACCAGCGAAACGCAAATCGACGGCTCCTGGGAATTCCGATACATCGGCATGGAGGGTCCGAATGGGGAGAAGCTCATCACCGAGGAGGGCGAGCAGCGGAACGACATGCACGATCCCCGATCTCCCTCCGCTCACCCTCGGGCGGTCTCTTCGTGAACGAGGCGGTCCAGCCGTCTGCCCGGTACTCCACCGCGGCGCACTGGTGGGTCGCGACGGAGCTCATCCGGCGCAATCAGCACCTGGCGCTCATCGAGACGTACCCGATGGAGGGCTTCTACGACTGCCTCACGCTGCTCGGAGATTCCACCGCTGGTCCTGTGCACATCGACTTCAACCGCCGCGGTCGCATCCACGTGCACCCGGACCACATCGGAATGATCTCGACAGCCGACATCGTCGGTCACGAAGACGCGCATTGGGCCGTGAAGGAGATCGAGCGGGCCGCCGGACTCGCGCCCGGTGACAAGCCGCCCGTCAGCACGGGCAGGCTGGTGACCCTGCGCCTGATGGCGCGAGTGGTGAACCACCTGATCAACGACCGGTCGGACTGGGCCCTGAGGGTGATGAGCCTGGAGCGTGACGGCTACGCGGTGCCGCTCATCCATCCTTCGGCGGGTGATCACTCGCCTCTGCCAGGAGTGTTCCCCAGCGCTCGTCTCCACCACGCCTTCTTCGTCGCTTCCGGCCTGCCAGACGAGTTCGAGGCCGGTCGATTCTGGGCGCTGCAGCGTGACGGGATCGTCGTCGCTGTCTTCGATACGAGGGGTTTAGTCCACACGAAGCACGCTCAGACCGCTCTCCGGCAGCTTTACGCTCGGGTCGATCGGAACCTGACCCAGACGATGACGATCGCCCTGGCCGACGTGCTGCCCTAGGCGCAGCACTTCGCGCTCCTCCGCAGGCGCGAGAGCGCACCAGAGGGCCGCCGCGCACTCACCCCTCGCGCGTCAGGTCCTCGAGTCCTCGGTTCTACCACCCGCTTCCTGGCGCCGCACGCCGGCGTCCTCATGGAGCGTCAACGAGGAGGACAGGGCCCGACGGCTACTGCCCCGGCGCCCCCGCACCGGGCACCCCGGCCCCGGGCTCCGGGACGAGGTGCAGGCCCGCGGCGGTGTCGGCCGCGCGCATGAGCGCCTCGGCCCACGCGCGGTCGATGGCGGGTGCGTCCTCGGCGAAGTGGAACTCCACCGGGACGCCCGGGTGGATCCAGACGGTCCGTCGCCCGCCGCCCTCGGAGCCCGGGTTCCGCCAGGAGAACGCGAAGCCCTCCCGTCGGCGCAGCTTGGCGACGATGACGAGCTGCAGGTGGGCGAGCGCGCGGTCGTCGACGTCGACGCGGGTCGAGGCGCCGTAGACCAGGCGGCCCATCGCCGGTCCCGCCTAGGCGCCGGTCGAGCGGATCGTCCGGTCGACCGCACCTAACGGGAGGGAGGTCGAGTCGGCGCCACGCTGATGGTTCATGCACAAGACGTTACGGGGCTCTCGACATGGCGTCCGCGGGGTTGACACGGAGAGACGACGTCCTGGCACAGCGCGACCGCTCCGGGTCCGGCCGGTGTCCCCGGGGACCCGTGGGCGACTGGCCGCGATTCCATCTCAGTCGCGCGGGGCGGCCGCCGTCTCGGCCTGGATCGTCGTCGGGGTGGGCGGTGCCGCGTGGGCGCCGTGCCCGCCGTCGGCCGGGAGGCCGTCGGGGAGCGCATCCGCCGTCACCGGTTCCGCGGCGCCCGGGTGGTGGCGCTCCAGCGCGGCGCCCTCGATGTCCACGTCCGGCAGGATCCGGTCGAGCCAGCGCGGCAGCCACCAGGCTGAGCGGCCGAGCAGGTGCATGAGCGCGGGCATCAGCAGCATGCGCACCACGAACGCGTCGAGCAGCACGCCGAACGCGAGCCCGAAGCCGATGGACCGGATGATGGTCGACTCCGAGAAGATGAACCCGCCGAACACCGACACCATGATCAGCGCCGCCGCGGTGACGACCGCGCGACCGGCCCGGAACCCCTGCACCACCGCGAGGCGGGCGGACGCGCCGTGCACGTACGCCTCCCGCATGCCGGAGGCGAGGAAGAGCTGGTAGTCCATCGCGAGGCCGAACAGGATCCCGACGAGGATCACCGGCAGGAAGCTCAGGATCGGCCCCGGGCTCTCCAAGCCGATGAGGCTCGCGCCCCAGCCGAACTGGAACACCGCGACGATGAGGCCGTAGGTCGCGAAGAGGGACAGCACGAAACCGCCCGTCGCGATGAGCGGCAGGAGGATCGAGCGGAACACCACGATCAGGATCAGCAGCGACAGGCCGACGACCACCAGCAGGTAGAGCGGCAGCACCGCGGCCAGCGCCTCGGAGATGTCGATGTTGGTGGCGGCCTGGCCGGCGACGCCGAGCGAGATGCCGCCGTCGAGCTCGGGCAGCGCCCGGATGTCCTGCACCAGCTGCTCGGTGGACGCGCTGTTCGGGCCCTCCTGCGGCAGCACCTGGAACGCGAGCACCGTGTTGTCGTCCGTGTTCGCGACCGGGGCGACGGCGACCACGTCGTCGAGGTCGTGCAGGGTCTGCGCGACGTCGACCTGCGTGGCGAGGAGGTCGTCGTCGGCGAGGCCGGCGGGCACGTCGGCGACCACGAGCAGCGGGCCGTTCGCGCCCTCGCCGAACTCGTCGGCGACGGTGGAGAACGCGCGCTCGCTGGTGGATCCGGAGGGCTCGCTCGAGCCGTCCGGCAGGCCGAGCCGCAGCGAGAGGCTCGGGATCGCGATGACGAGCAGGGCGACGACCGTGCCGACGACCGTGAGCACCGCGCGGAGGTTCGACATGGGCGCCAGGGCCTTGGCCGCCTGGTGCGGGTGGCGCTCGTGGCCGACGGCGGTGCGGTCGCGCTTGCGCAGCACCCGGGTGCCGGCGAGGCCGAGGACCGCGGGCGTGAGCGTGATGGCGACCAGCACCGCGACGGCGACGCACACCGCCCCGACCGTGCCCATGAGCCCGAGGAACGGGACGCCCGTGACGTTGAGGGCGAGGAGCGCGACGATCACCGTGGATCCCGCGAAGACGACCGCGGTGCCCGAGGTGCCGGTCGCCAGCCCGATGGACTCGCGCACGCCGGTCCCCTGCAGCATCTGCTTGCGGTGCCGGTTCACGATGAAGAGGGAGTAGTCGATGCCGACCGCGAGGCCGAGCATCACGCCGAGCACCGGGGTCACCGACGCCATGTCGACGACGCCGGAGAAGGCGAGCGACGCCGTGACGCCGACGCCCACGCCGACCACCGCGGTGACGATGGGGAGGGAGGCGGCGATGACCGTGCCCAGCATGACGATGAGGACGACGGCCGCGAAGAGGAGGCCGACGACCTCGCCGATGCCGAAGATCTCGGGGACGCCCTGCGCCAGGTCGGTCGCGAAGTCGACGCTGGTGCCGGCCACGGGTGCGTCCTGGAAGTGCGCGATGGCCTCCTCCTTGGTCTCCTCGGAGAGCTCGAGGCGCGGATCCGTGAAGGAGATGTTGACGATCGCGGTGGAACCGTCCTCCGAGACCACGCCGATGCCGTCCGTGAGGCCGAGCAGCGTGCGGCCGAGCTCGGCCTGCTCGGCGCCGGAGTCGAGCTGCGCCCTCGACGCGTCGACCGTGGCCTGCTGCTCCTGGAGCGCGGCGGTCTGCTGGTCGAGCTGGGCCTGCTGCGCGTCGAGCGGGGCGAGCTGCGCCGCCGGCGCTCCCGCCGCCTCGGCCTGCTGGCGGGCGGCGGTGAGCTGCTGCTGGCCGGCTTCGAGCTGCGCCCGCCCGGCGTCGAGCTGCTGCTGCGCGGCGTCGAGCTGGGCGCGCCCCGCGGTGATCTGGTCGTCGCCGGACGCGAGCTGCGCGGCCTGGTCGGCGCGCTGCTGCGTGACGGCGAAGGGATCCACCACCGAGGCGACGCCCGGCAGGTCGCCGGCGCTCGTCGCGAGGGCGGAGATGTCCTGCTGCTGCTCGGGCGTGAACGCCTGGCCGTCCTCGGTGCGGTAGACGACCGTGCCCGTGCCGCCCGCGGTGTCGGGCAGCGTCTCGGCGAGCTCGTCGGTGACCGCGCCGGACGCGGTGCCCGGGATGTCGAAGCTGTTGCCGAGGGTGCCGGCGAACGTGAGGAACGAGCCGACGCCGATGCCGAGGATCACCACCCAGGAGACGATGACGAGCCACGCGCGACGCGCGGCCAGCGAACCGAGCCGGAACAGCAGTGATGCCATGGGATCTCCTTCAGACGTCTCGACGATACGCTACGTCTCGTCTAGTTTCTGGAGCTACCCTGTGCAGGTGAACGAGCACCGAACCGGACGGGTCCGCAGCGAAGCGGCCCGCGAGGCGATCCTGGGCGCCACCGTGCGCCTCATCCACGCGCGCGGCTACGACCACCTCACGATGGAGGGCGTCGCCCGCGAGGCCGGGGTCGGCAAGCAGACCATCTACCGGTGGTGGCCGTCCCGCGGGGCGCTCATCGCCGAGTGCCTCACCGAGGGACGGCTCATCCCGGTCGAGTTCGACGTGCCCGACACGGGCGACCTCCTCGCCGACATCGAGCGCTGGCTCACCGACGTGCTCGCCGTGCTCGACGCGCCGACCGGCGGCCCGCTCCTCCGATCGCTGGTCGCGGCCGCCGCGGAGGACGCGGCCGTCGGCGACCGCCTGAGCGCCAGCCTCGGCGTCGACCGCGGCCTGTCGGAGCGCCTGGCCGCAGGCATCCGCGCGGGCCAGCTGCCGGCCGACGCCCCCGTCCGGGAGCTGGGCCTCGCGATCCTCGGCCTCATCGTGCTCCGTGGCCTCGGCCGCGAGGGCGGCCACGCGGACAGCGTGAGCCGGCTGGTGCGGTTCGTGCTGGGGGCCGGAAGGCCCGCCGCCGGCTGAGGGCGATCCCTCCCACGCTCACCGGTACGCGTAGAACCCCTCGCCCGACTCCACGCCGAGCTTGCCCTGGTCGAGGTACTCGCTCTTGAGGTGCGCGGCCCACGCCTGGGCGCCCGGGTCGTCGCTCGCGGCGGAGATCGCGTAGGCGGTGCGGAGGCCGACGACGTCGTAGATCTGGAACGGGCCGAGGGGCGCGCCGGTGGCGATGCGCCACGTGGTGTCGACCGTGGCGGGATCCGCCACCCCCTTCAGCACGAGGGCCGCGGCGGCCTCGAGCAGCGGCACGAGGAGCGAGTTGAGCACGTAGCCCGGCTGCTCCTTCCTCAGCGGGATCGGCACCATCCCGATCTCCTCCGCGAAGGCGACGACCCGGTCGAAGACCTCGGGCGACGTGCGCTCGGTGCCCATGATCTCGGCGGTGTTCTGCACCCACACGTGGTTCGCGAAGTGCAGCGCGAGGAAGCGGTCGGGCCGGCCGGTGGAGTCGGCGATCGCGCTCGGCAGGAGGGTCGAGGAGTTGGTCGCGAAGACCGTCCGCGCCGGCGCTGCGTCCGCGATGCGGCGGTACACGTCCTGCTTGAGCTCCAGGCGCTCCGGCACCGCCTCGATGACGAGGTCGGCATCGGCGACCGCCGCCGCCAGGTCGCTGGTGAGCGCGATCCCCGCGGCGGCCTCCGTGGCCGCGGCGCGGTGATCCTCGCCGGCGTCGGCGACGAACTGCGCGACGATCGCGTCCAGCCGACCCCGCGCCGCCTCGAGCGCGGCGTCGTCCACGTCGTAGGCCGTGACGTCCTTGCCGTGGTTCGCGGCCTGGAACGCGATCTGCGCCCCCAGCACCCCGGCTCCGAGCACGGTGACCTTCTCGAATGCGGGCATGGGGACTCCTCCGTCGTCGGCGCCGCCCGGCGGATCCGCGGGGCGTCCCCTCCAGCGAAGCATCCGCCGCCGCGTCCGCGGCAGTCCGTGCGCCCGGCGGACTAACGGCCCGTCACCAGTCGTGCACGGTCCCGTCGGCGAGGCGGTTGAACGGCAGGTAGGCCTTCTCGTAGGGGTACTTGCCGGCTTCGTCGACGTCGAGCTCGACGCCGATGCCGGGCTGCTCGCCCGGGTGCAGGAGCCCGTCCGACCAGGTGAAGGACTGCTGGAAGACGCGGTCGGTCGCCGCGCCGTGCTGCATGTACTCCTGGATGCCGAAGTTGTGGATCGCGAGCCCGAGGTGCATCGCCGCGGCCATGCCGACGGGGGAGATGTCGGTCGGTCCGTGCATGCCGGACTTGATCTGGTACTGCGCCGCGTAGTCGAGCACCTTCCGCAGGTGCGTGATCCCCCCGGTGTGCGTCACGGCGGAGCGCACGTAGTCGATGAGCTGCTCGCGGATGATCTGCTGGTAGTCCCATACGGTGTTGAAGATCTCGCCGATCGCGAGCGGCGTCGTCGTGTGCTGCCGCACGAGCCGGAGGGCCTCCGGGTTCTCCGCGGGCGTCACGTCCTCGAGCCAGAACAGGTCGTAGGGCTCGAGGCTCTTGCCGAGCTGGGCGGCCTGGATGGGCGTCATCCGGTGGTGCCCGTCGTGCAGCAGCGGCAGCTCGGGGCCGAACTCGTGGCGCACCGCCTCGAAGACGCCGGGGATGTGGCGCAGGTAGCTGCGGGTGTCCCAGTCCTCCTCGGCGGGCAGGGCGCCGCGCTGGGCGGGCTCGTGGTCGTAGCGCTTGCCGGCGTTGCCGTCGAAGGTCGCGTTGGAGGCGATGCCGTAGATGGACTTCAGGCCCGGCACGCCCGTCTGGACGCGGATCGCCTTGTAGCCCTGCTCCTGGTGCGCGCGCACGCTGTCGAACAGCTCCTCGTTCGACTTGCCGGACGCGTGGCCGTAGGCGAGGAGCCCGGTGCGGGAGGCGCCGCCGAGCAGCTGGTAGAGCGGCATGCCGGCGGCCTTGGCCTTGATGTCCCAGAGCGCGACGTCCACGGCGGCGATGGCGGCCATCGTGACCGGGCCGCGCCGCCAGTAGGCGCTGCGGTAGAGGAACTGCCAGGTGTCCTCGATGCGGGACGCGTCGCGCCCGATGAGCAGCGGCGCCACGTGCTCCTGCAGGTACGCGACCACGGCCAGCTCGCGCCCGTTGAGGGTCGCGTCTCCGAGGCCGGTGATGCCGTCCTCGGTGGTGAGCTTCAGGGTGACGAAGTTGCGGTCGGGGCTGGTGACGATGATCTCGGCGCTGAGGATGTCCATATTCGAGTCTCCCCGGTGGGCGGGGTGCGCGTCCACGGTCGCGCCGGTCGTCCCGCCGCGCGCTCGGTAGCCTGGCGAGGACGGGGGCGATCGACGATGGTGAGGGATCCCGCATGAGCGACACTCCCGGGCGCGAGCCCGTGCGCACGACCGGACCCCGTCCGACCGAGCAGGGTCCCGAGGGCGAGATCCGGCAGGACCGCTTCCTCGGCGACCGCGACCTCACCCGCTGGGTCACCCCGCTCGGGCGGCTCCTCGCGAGCGTGGTGCAGCGCGTCACCCGCGCACTCGGGCCGTACGCCGCCCTGCTCCTCACCCTCGCGGTGGGTCTCGCGCTCGCCGTGGGGCTCTCGGCGATCGCCGCGCAGGTCTACGACAACGTGACCGACGCCGACGGGGTCGCGGGCCTCGACCGGCCGCTCCTCTCGTTCATGCTCGGCCTCCGCACGCCCTGGCTCGACACGGCGGCGACCGCGTACACCGACATCGCGGGCGTCGTGATCATGCCCGCCATCGCCGTGGTCACGATGCTGTTCCTCGCGATCCGGCGCCGATCGTGGACGCCGGTCATCCTCGTCGTCGCGGCCGGCGGCGGGTCCCTGCTCCTCACCATCGCGGGCAAGCGCATCATCGGCCGCGCCCGACCCGACCTCGCCGACGCGGTGCCGCCCTACGAGACGTCGCCGTCGTTCCCGAGCGGCCACACGCTGAACGCGGTGGCGATCGCCGGGATCCTCGCCTACCTGCTCCTCCTCCGGCAGCACCGCCGGGTGACGCGCGTCCTCTCGATCACGGTCGCCGTGGTCTTCGCCGTGACCATCGGCATCTCCCGCGTGTACCTCGGCCACCACTGGTTCACCGACGTGCTCGCCGCCTTCTTCCTCAGCGGCGCGTGGCTCGCGCTGGTGATCACGGCCCACCGGCTGTACCTGACGGCCCGGCGGCCGGATGCCGCTGGGGCGGTCCGCTGATCCGACCGGCGTGTGGGACGGTGGGGGCATGGACGACAGGCGCAGGTTCGAGGGCGACTCCGCGGCACGGCAGCGGCTGACGGGCGAGCCGTCCGCGCGTCAGGTGCTCGTGCTGATCGCGGTGGCCGCCTTCATGGCCGCGTCCGCCCTCGCGTTCGTGGAGCTCGACTTCGTCCTGCGGATCGTCCTCATGGTGGTCGTGATGCTGGTCCTCGTGCTGATCGGCCGGGTCCTCATCCGCCGCATCAACCTCCGCCGGCGCCGCTAGCCCGCCGGCACGAGGTCGCTCCGTGGGACGCTTGCCGCATGGACCTCCCGGTGACGCGCGCGCTCACCATCCCCGCGGCCGAGCTGCGCTGGCGGTTCTCCCGGTCGTCCGGGCCGGGCGGGCAGCACGTCAACACGTCGGACAGCCGGGTGCAGCTCACGTGGGACGTCGCGGGCTCGCTCGTGCTGGGGGACGCCCAGCGGGAGCGGATCCTCGAGCGGCTCGGCCGGCGCCTGGTCGCGGGCACCATCACCGTGACGGTCTCCGAGGAGCGGTCGCAGCTGCGGAACCGCGTGGCCGCCCTCGACGCGCTCCGCGAGCTCGTGGCCGATGCGCTGGCCCCGCCCGCGGCCCAGCGGCGCCCGACGCGGCCGACCCGCGGATCCGAGCGGCGGCGTCAGGCCGCCAAGACGCAGCGGTCGGCCACCAAGCAGCAGCGCCGGCGCCCGGTCGGCGACTGACGGCGGGCGCCGACCGCCGCGCGGGTCAGGCGGTCGCGGCCACCGCAGCGTCCGCCCGATCCCACCCGAGCTCCTGCCCGATCTCCTTCAGCGCGGCGAGCGAGCGCAGGTTGAAGTCCACGCCGAGCTGGTTGGGGATCGTGACGAGGAGGGTGTCGGCTGCGGCGATCGCCTGGTCGGCGCCGAGCTCCTCGATGAGGCGCTCCGGGGTGCCGATGTAGGAGCGGCCGAAGCGCCACTTCTCGCCGCCGACCTGGCCGACCTGGTCCCGGCCCTCGATCTGCGCGCGTATGCCGAAGTACGCCTCCGACTCGTCGTCGACGATGGGGATGATGCTGCGGCTCACGCTCACGCGCGGCTCCCAGGCGTGCCCGGCTGCGGCCCAGCCGTCGCGGAACAGCTGGATCTGCTCCGCCTGGAGCACGTCGAGCGGCACGCCGGTGTCCTCCGAGAGGAGCGTCGACGACATGAGGTTCATCCCCTGCTCGGCCGCCCACTGGCCGGTGGCGCGCGTGCCGGCGCCCCACCAGATCCGCTCGCGGAGGCCGGGCGACTGCGGCGTGATCGCGACGCGTCCCGTGGGCATGCCGCGCTGCGGGGCGGCGTCGGCGAGCTCCTCGCCCTCGAGCGCGCGGAGGAAGAGGCCCGTGTGGCGGCGGGCCATGTCGGCGTCGGTCTCGCCGTCGCGCGGCACGTACCCGAACGACTCGTAGCCGGCCTCGACCTGCTCGGGCGATCCGCGGCTGATGCCTAGCTGCACCCGACGGTTGGAGATGAGGTCGGTCATGGCCGCCTCCTCCGCCATGTACAGGGGGTTCTCGTAGCGCATGTCGACGACGCCGGTGCCGATCTCGATGCGGTCGGTGCGGCTGGCGATGGCGGCCAGCAGCGGGAACGGCGAGGCCTGCTGCGGCGCGAAGTGGTGCACCCGGAAGTACGCGCCGTCGATGCCGATCTCCTCGGCGGCGACCGCGAGGTCGATGGACTGCAGGAGCGAGTCCTGGGCGGTGCGCACGCGGGATCCGCGCACGTCCTGCCAGTGGTTGAACGACAGGAAGCCGATCTTGGTGCTCATGCCCGCTCCTCGGTGCTGGGGGCGACGCGACCTGGATGGATGCGTCTGCATGGAAAAGGAACCGGTACGGGCCCTGGCCCATTCCCGCGTCCGGCGACCTGGACCCCGCGAGCCGCTCGGCCTACGCTCCCGACATGGAGCACCGCATCTTCCGCACGCCGTTCGCCGCGGTCTACCCGCACTACGTGGCGAAGGCCGAGCGGAAGGGCCGGACGCGCGCCGAGGTCGACGAGGCGATCATGTGGCTCACCGGCTTCGACGCCGCCGAGCTGCAGCATCACCTCGACGCGGAGACCACGTTCCAGGACTTCTTCGCCGCCGCACGCCGGAATCCGTCCGCCGACGAGGTGCGCGGCGTGATCTGCGGCGTCCGCATCGAGGAGATCGAGGACCCGCTGATGAAGGAGATCCGCATCCTCGACAAGCTGGTCGACGAGATCGCCCGCGGTCGGCCGATGGTGAAGGTGCTGCGCAGCTAGCCCAGCCGCTCGGCGTCCGCCAGCACACCAGCCGGCAGCACCTCGCTCGCGTGCAGCACCTCGATGCCGAGGAGGCGGCCGTCGGCGTCGAAGTCGAGCGCGACCTCGCCGCGGTCGCCCGGCGTCATGATCGAGTGGATCTGCGTGGCGGACCCCCCGTCCCCGATCGGGCCCGCCAGGTACAGGTACGCGGCGTCCACGGACGGGTCGTAGGTGACGCGCATCAGGCGCCCGTCGCCATCACGCGGCGGAACGCGGCGAGGGTGTCGCGCAGGACCCCGGCGAGATCCGCGTCGCCTCCGTCGTCGGACAGCCAGCGGCCGATGGCGACGCCGAAGACGGTGGCGGTGGCGTGGGCCACCAGCACGGCGGTGAGCGGATCCGATCCGCGCTCCACGAAGCCCGCCCGCACGGCCTCCTGCATCGCGTGGACCTTGCGCAGCTCGCGCTCCTGCAGCCCGGCGTCGGCGCCGATGATGCGCTTGCGGGCGAGCATGGCCGCGCGCCCCCCGGCGAACTGCGACGCGATGACCTCCTCGAAGCCGTCCTCGACGACCTGGAGTGGAGAGCGGTCGGCCGGCGCGGAGCGGATCATGCGGGTCACCAGCGCGGGCAGCTCGTCCTCCTCGGCGAACAGCACCTCCCGCTTGTCGGCGAAGTGGCGGAAGAAGGTGCGGGTGGTGAGGCCGGCGCGCGCGGTGATCTCGGGCACGGTCGTCTCGGCGAAGCCCTGCTCGCCGAACAGCTCGCGGGCGGCGGCCGCGAGGCGCTCGCGCGTGTCCGGCTGCCATCTGCTCATGCGTCGATCCTAGTGATGGCATCTCGTGTCATCACCGACTATGGTGATGACACGCGATGTCATCGGACAGCGCGCCGACCCATCGGAGAACCGCCGTGCCCACCGAATCCGAATCCGCCGCCTGGCTCGCCTCGTCCGCCGCCGACCTCACCGTCGGCCCGGCACCGCGCACCGCACCGCGGGCGGGCGAGGTCGCGATCCGCGTCCGCGCCGTCGCGATCAACCCGCTCGACATCATGAAGCAGCACATGGGCGACCTCATGTACCGCTGGCTCCCGCACCCCGCCGTCCTCGGCGAGGACGTGGCGGGCGTCGTCGACGAGGTCGGCCCCGGCGTCACGCGCTTCGCCGTCGGCGACCGGGTCGTCGCGTACGCGGTCGGCATGGAGAGGGGGCGGCGGCACCCGGCGGAGGGCGGCTTCCAGACGCGCGTCGTCGTGCGCACCGACCTCGCCGCGCCGATCCCCGCCGCGCTCGCCTTCACCGACGCCGTCGTCCTGCCGCTCGGCGTCTCGACCGCCGCCTCCGCCCTGTTCGGCGCCGGTCAGCTGGCGCTCCGCCACCTGGACGCGAGCACCCCGCCCACGGGCGAGACCGTCGTGGTCTGGGGTGGATCCACCAGCGTCGGCCTCAACGCCATCCAGCTCGCCGTCGCCGCCGGCTACGACGTGGTCACGACGGCGTCGCCGCGCAACCACGAGCTGGTGCTCGGCCTGGGCGCGGGTCGGGCGTTCGACTACCGGAGCCCGACGGCGGTGCGGGACATCACGCGGCACCTGGCGGGTCGCCGGGTCGCGGGCGTCGTGGCCATCGGCACCGGATCCGGCGACCCGGCCGTGCGCATCGCCGCCGCCACGGGCGCGCGGCGCGTGAGCATGGCGAGCCCGCCCGTCGCGTTCGACGCACTGCCGCGCGGCGGGCGCATCGGCCTGCCGCTCGTGCGCCTCGGAATGCGGATGGGCACCGCCACCCCGGCCCTGATGGTCCGCGCCCGCGTCCGCGGCATCCGCGCGAGCTTCATCTGGGGCAGCGCGCTCATGCACGACGGGGTCGGCGCGATGCTCTGGGAGCGGTTCCTCCCGGCCGCGCTCGCGGAGGGCCGGTACGTCGCAGCCCCCGCGGCGGAGGTGGTCGGCACCGGGCTCGAGGCGATCCAGCCGGCGATGGACCGCCTGCGCGCGGGCGTCTCGGCGCGGAAGCTCGTGGTCGCGCTCGACGACCGAGCGTGACCTCCGCGGCTAGCGTGGGGAGCACCGACACCCGAGGAGCACCCGCATGAGCCGCATCACCGTCGACCAGCTCGCCGCCCTGGACGCGCCCGTCCTCATCGACGTGCGCGAGCCCGAGGAGTACGCCGCGGGGCACGCGCCCGGCGCCGTCAACCTGCCCCTGTCGCAGCTCGATGCGCGCGTCGACGAGGTCCCGACGGACGCGCCGGTCCACGTGATCTGCCAGTCCGGCGGCCGCAGCGCCCGCGCCACCGAGGCGCTCGCGGCCCGGGGCGTCGACGCGGTCGACGTCGAGGGCGGCACGGGCGCGTGGATCGCCGCGGGGCACCCCGTCGACCGCTCCTGACCCTGGCGGCGTCCGCCGTCGCGTCCGTACGATCGGGGCATGCCCGCCGCCGCGCACGAGCTCCTGACCGTCCCCGACCGCGCCGCCTGGCGCGCCTGGCTCGACGCCGAGGAGGAGACGTCCGACGGCGTGTGGCTCGTGCTCGCGAAGAAGGGCACGACGGAACCGACCTCCCTCACCTACGCCGAGGCCCTCGACGAGGCGCTCTGCAGCGGGTGGATCGACGGGCAGACCGCGAGCATCGACGAGCGGGTCTTCCGCCGCCGGTTCACCCCGCGGCGGAAGGCGTCGCTCTGGTCGGAGCGCAACATCGGGCTCGTCGCGACGCTCACCGCGGAGGGGCGGATGCGTCCGGCGGGGATCCGCGAGGTGGAGCGCGCGCAGGCCGACGGTCGCTGGGAGCGCGCCTACGCGGGCCAGGCGTCGGCGTCCGAGCCGGAGGACCTGCTGGCCGCGCTCGCCGCGTCGCCCGCCGCCGCGGCCACCTTCGCGACGCTGTCCAAGGTCAACCGCTACGCCGTGATCCACCGGGTGTCGACGGCGCCGAACGCGACCGTCCGCGCGAACCGCCTCGCGCGCCTCGTCGCGATGCTCGAGCGCGGGGAGGCGCCGCACCCCGAGTAGCGGCGGAGGACCGCGCGCACTGCCGCGGCACGCGACAGCGCGGGGCGGGAGGGACGCGTCCCTCCCGCCC
>NZ_JBWKXC010000001.1:163556-172538 GCF_059422605.1 Clavibacter sp. GW821-FHT01D01 | reverse complement strand
GGGACCACTCCGGTCTCGTCCGGCAGCAGTGTGAGCGACCTCCCGCCCCGCGCTGTCGTCAGCGGGTCAGGCGCAGTGCGACCGCCAGACCTCGGGCAGCACCACGTAGGCCCCGCGCGCCTGGCAGATGCCGCTGGTGCGCACGAACTCGCTGCCGCCCAGGAGGAAAGCGCCGAGAGCTGCGCAGTTGCCCTTCGAGAGGCGGAAGCGGATGCACACGGCCGCGGTCACGGCGGCGACGCCGGACACCACGATCGCCCGCACGACGGCGTTGGAGAGGTAGACGGTCTGGTTCCTGATCGTCGGCAGGTGGATGTGGCTCCACCAGTGGTCGGCCGTCACGACGCCGCGCGGACCCGATGCGCCGGGCACGCTCGGTGGGCCCGCGGGCTGCGTCGGGGCGGCCTCGTCGGGCGACGACGGCGCCGTGCGCAGTGCGGCGACCAGGTCCCGGCCCGCGGGGGTGCTCAGGGTGCGCTCCACGGCGGCGTCCTGGGCCGCGGTCCGATCGACCCAGTTCTCGATGCGGCGGCCGCCGACGTCGAGGCCCGTCGCGGCGACGGTCGTGAGGTCGGCCTCGGTGATCCGGCCCGCGGCCAGGTCGTCGACGAGGTGGCCCTGCTCGATCGACCGCGCCACGCGCGCCTGCGGCGTGTCCGGGACGACGGCGAACGCGCCGCCGCCGGGTGCGGCGACGACGAACCCGAGGGCGATGAGGGCGCCGACGGCGACGCGCGCGGCGCCCCGGTGCGGGTGGGAGGGGCGGGATGTGCGGGTGGTGCGGGCGGAGATGAACGTCATCGTCTGTCCTGTGCTCGGTGTCCACGGCTGGTGCGGCGAGCGGCGCTCGCTGCGGCCGACCGTAACCACCATGGGTGGTGCGTGCCGGTCGTCCACAGGCCAGGTGGTCACGATCCGGTACCGCCCGGGCGGGACGCCGGAGCCGGTGCGCCTACCCGGCGGGCAGCGTGATCGTGAGGATCCCGTCGCGCACCTCGACAGTCGTCCCGCGGTGGTCGCGGACGCGGGGGAGGCCGACGGTGGCGTCGCTCTCATGGCCGCCGACGACGACCACGCGCATGCCCGCGGCGAGGCCCGCGCGGATGCCCGCCTCGGCGTCCTCGTAGACGATCGCGTCGGCGGGATCCACGCCCAGGCGCGACGCCGCGAGCAGGTAGCCGGACGGGTCCGGCTTGCCGGCCGTCACGTCGTCCGCCGACACCACGACGTCGGGCACGCGGATCCCGGCGCCCGCGAGGCGGGCACGCGCGAGGTCGGGGCCGGCGCTCGTCACGAGGGCGTGGGCGCCGGCGGGCAGGGCGGCCACGAGGTCGCGCGCCCCCGGGATCTCGACGGTGGCCGGGCTGCCGTCGAGCTCGAGACGGTCGAGCTCGGCGAGGAGGGCCGGCACGTCGCTGCCGGCGGGCGCGAAGCGGGCGATGCTGTCGGCGGCGCGCACGCCGTGGATCCGCCGCATCAGCTCCGCGGGATCGTGCCCGAAGCGCACGGCGAGCCCGGTCCAGATCTCCTCCACGAGCGCGGTCGAGTCCACCAGCGTCCCGTCCATGTCGAGGAGGAGCGCGCGGGCGGTGAGGGTGACGGGTGCGGTCATGGGTCCATCCTCCCGGACGCGCGTCGGCCAGGATGGGGGAGCGTCCGGCGATCCGGCGCGGGACGAGTGGAGGCGGCATGGGCTCGGGGGACGCGCACGAGGTCGAGGCCGCGAAGGTGCGCACCCTGGCCGGCATCGCCTCCTTCACGCTGATGCTGGGGCTGCTCATCGTCGGGCTCGTGCCCGACCTGTCGACCCTCGGCGGTCGAGGCGGCGGCGTCCCTGCCTGGTTCGGCGCCGGCCTCTTCGTCGTGCTGGGACTGGCGGGCCTCGGCTGGGCGGTGCTGCGCGCGATCCGGGTGCAGCGGCGAGCCCGTGGGTGAGGCCGTGGGGACGGCGCTCCTCGTCCTCCAGCTCCTGGGCATGGTCGCGGTGGCCGTCACGGCCGTGCGGATCCTGTCCTTCGGCATGGTCTCGCGCGAGCGGCCGCCACGCCGCATCCTCGTGCCGGGACTCGTCGGCGGCGCCGTCGGCGCCGTCGCCTTCGTGCTGCGGCTGTTCCCCGCCTGAGCAGCGGATGCCCGGCGCCCCGGCGTCGACGATCCGGTCGTGCGGGGCGGGTCAGGCGGCGCGCACCGCGGCGTCGATGAGCACCTCGGCGGCGCGGCGGGCGTGGCGGGCGGGCTCCGCGGATCCCGAGATGGCGGCCGTGGTCTGCGCGCCCTCCGCGAGGATCGCGAGCTGGTCGGCGAGGTCCGTCGGGGCGCCGGCGTCGCGCACCAGGCCCGCGACGTAGGCCTGGAACGATGCCTTGTGACGGCGCGCGAGGTCGGCGACCGCGGGGGAGACCGCGCCCAGCTCGCCGAACGCGTTGATGAAGCCGCAGCCGCGGAAGTCGTCCTCGTCGAACCAGTCGGCGAGGTAGTCGTAGACCGCCAGCAGGCGCTCGCGCGGAGCGGTGGCGCGGGCGACGCGGCCGGCGACGCCGTCGGTCCACATCGCGTGGCGGTGCTCGAGCACGGCCACGACGACGGCCTCCTTCGACGGGAACTCGGCGTAGATCCGCTTGAGCGAGACGCCGGACGCGGCCCGGAGGTCGTCCATGCCCACGGCCGTGATCCCGCGGCCGTAGTAGAGCCGGTCGGCCTCCGCGACGATGCGCTGCCGCACCTCGGGCGCGGCTCCCGTCGACGGGGCGCGGGCGGGGGCCGGGGCGGTCGCGCCGGGCCCGTCGGGCGCGTCGACCGTCGCGCCCGGGATGCCCGCCGATCGTCCATCTGCCATGCACCGATCCTACCTTGCGCGGAGAACGATCGTTCCCCTAAGGTGGGCACACCGGAGAACGTTCGTTCTCCGCCTTCGTCTCATCGAGAGGACAAGCTCATGGCATTCGTGACCGTCGGCACCGAGAACAGCACCGACATCGACCTGTACTACGAGGACCACGGCACGGGCCGACCGGTCGTGCTCATCCACGGCTACCCCCTCGACGGGTCCTCCTGGGAGAAGCAGACGGCGGCGCTCCTCGAGGCCGGCTACCGCGTCATCACCTACGACCGCCGCGGCTTCGGGCGCTCCAGCCGCCCCACCGTCGGCTACGACTACGACACCTTCGCCGCCGACCTGAAGACCCTCGTCGACACCCTCGACCTGCAGGACGCCGTGCTCGTCGGGTTCTCGATGGGCACCGGCGAGGTCGGCCGCTACCTCGGCGCCTACGGGTCCGAGCGCATCGGCAAGGCCGTGTTCCTCGGCTCGCTCGAGCCCTACCTCCTGAAGACCGACGACAACCCCACCGGCGTCCCGCAGGAGGTCTTCGACGGCTTCCTCGCCGCGGTGCAGGACGACCGCTACTCCTTCTACACCGCCTTCTTCCAGAGCTTCTTCAACACCGACGAGAACCTCGGCTCGCGCCTCAGCCAGGAGGCGCTGACCGCCAACACCGCCCTCGCCTACGCCGCGTCGCCGCACGCCTCGGTCTGGGCGCAGCCGACCTGGCTCACCGACTTCCGCGCCGACATCCCCCGCATCGACGTGCCCACGCTCATCGTGCACGGCACGGCGGACAACGTGCTCCCGATCGACGCGACCGGCCGCCAGTTCGCGAAGGCGCTGCCGTCGGCCGAGTACGTCGAGCTCGAGGGCGCCCCGCACGGCATGCTCTGGACGCACGGCTCCGAGGTCAACCAGCTCCTGCTCGACTTCCTCGCGAAGTAGCCGCTGGGCGTACGGCCACGGCGGGCGCCCGCCGCGTCGTCGGGAGGCCGGGGTCCGCGTGGATCCCGGCCTTCCGCCGTCTCCGCGCCGATCGCCCGCCTCCGCTGCGTGCCCGGACCCCTCACGGCTGCCCGAGCGACCGGGGTGCCGGCTCCCTGTCGACGTAGCCTGGATCGATGACGGCACGGCAGACGAGGACGAGCGGCGCCCGGGCGACCGCATCGCACCACGTCGTCATCGGCGCCGGGCTCGCGGGGGCGGCGACCGCGTGGCAGCTCGCGAGCCGCGGCCATGAGGTCACGGTGCTCGAGCGCGACCGGCCGGCCAGCATGCTCGGCAGCTCGCACGGATCCGCCCGCATCCTCCGCTACGCCTACGAGGACCCCTTCTACGTGCGCCTGGTGCGCGACGCGCGCGTGCTCTGGGACCGCCTCGAGCGCACCACGGGCAGACGGCTCGTGACGCCGACCGGATCCGTCGACTCGGGCCTCGTCCGCCGCCCCGCGGAGCTCGCGCGCGTGCTCGAGCGCGTCGGCATCGACCACGAGCTCCTCACCGCGCGCGCCGCCGAGGACCGCTGGCCGGAGATGGCGTTCGACTCCGACGTGCTCTGGCACCCGGCCGCGGGCGTCGTGGACGCCGAGGCCGCCGTGCGCACGATGCTCGACCTCGCCGTCGGCCACGGCGCCGTCGTGCACGAGGGCTGGACGGCCGCGTCCGTCGAACGGGTCGGCGCGGGGCTGGTGGTGGTCTCCGACGACGGTCGGCGCGTCACGGGCGACAGCGTGGTGGTGGGCGCCGGCGGCTGGCTGCCGGACCTCCTCGGCGCCCTGCCGCTGCCCCGGGCGGCCCTCGACCGCGTGCCGCCGCTGCGCGTGCGCCAGGAGCAGGTGTTCCACTTCGCCTACATGGACGGCCCGCGCCCGGTGCCGACCTCCATCCACATGGACGAGCTGATGCAGGTCTACGCGCTGCCCGGCGGCCGGGACGTGGAGGGCCGCGGGCACAAGGTCGCCGAGTTCGACGGCGGGCGCGTGATCCCGTCGGCCGCGCACCAGGACGGCCGCGTGGATCCCGCGAACCGCGCCCGCGTCGTCGACTGGGTGCGGCGGAACCTCCCGGGCGTCGAGCCCGTGCCCTACGCCGAGGCCACGTGCCTGTTCACGAGCACGCCGAGCGAGGACTTCGTGATCGACCGGGTCGAGGGGATCACGATCGTGTCGCCCTGCTCCGGCCACGGCGCCAAGTTCGCGCCGCTCATCGGCAGCCTCGCGGCCGACGCCGCCACGGGCGAGCGCGTCGAGCCGCGATTCGCGCTCGCGCCCTGAGCCGGGGCGATCCGACTCCGGAACCTCTCTCCGCCTGACCGATGGCGGGTGACGGGTGCCCGGTCCGCGCCCCCGCCCGCCCTCAGACCTTCGCGCGCCCCCGGCCGCCGGCGCGCGGGCGGTCCCGCTGCGGTCGGTCGCGCTCCGGTCCGGCGTCGTCCGAGCCGGCACGCGCGACGGCGCGCTGCCGGTCCGCCGCGAGCCGGGCCAGCTCGTCGCGCAGCTCGGCGACGCGGTCCTCGCGCCCCTCCTCGGGGACGGCGCCGGGCAGCAGCTGCGGCGCGAGCCGTGCGCGCACGATCTGCTCGAGGGCGGAGTCGCGCGCGATGAGGAGCACCTCGCGGAGCGCGACGGGGTCGCGGCGGAGCGCGCCGAGCCGCTCCACGATCTCCTCCGCGATCTCGGCACGGAGGGTGAGTCCCGGGACGTCGCCCTCGCGGTAGTCGTCGGGCCGCTTCCCCTTGCCCTCGCGCAGCGCCGCGCGGTCGCGGGCCATGCGCAGCCGCTCCGCCTCGCCGCGCTTCTCGCCCGTCAGCTCGGCCAGCTCGCCGCGGAGCGCCTCGATGAGCGACTCCTCGTCGAAGGCACGGCGCTCCCGCAGCGTGCGCAGGATGATCAGGTTCTCCATCTGCAGCCGGAGCGCGACGCCGACGAGCAGCAGGGACTCCTCGATCAGCACCTCCTTCTGCGCCGGATCCGCGGCCACGCGTGCGGCGACGGAGGGCGGCGGGGCGCCGGGCTTGGAGGGCTTCATGGGGCGGATGCGGGGCCGGGGCATGACGTCCTCCCGCTCCGCCCGCTCCACCGGCGAGGTGCTCCCAGGTTACGCGGATCCCCCGACGCCGGGGCGGGTCGCGCGCATGATCCGGGCGGCGGATCCGGAGCGCACGCGGATGCCGCGCCCGCCCCGCGACTCAGGCCAGGCGCTGCCGGAGGAACGCGAGCGTGCCGAGCTCGTCGTCGATGCCGCCGCCCTCGTGGCCGCTGTACTCCCACTCGGCGATCTCCTTCTCGCCCGCGTACGCATCGAAGGCGCCGTAGACGGTGGAGGCCGGGCAGATCGCGTCCATGAACGCGACCGAGAAGCGCGCCGGCGCGGTGGCCCGACGGGAGAACGCGACGCCGTCGAAGTAGCGGAGCACGGCGTGCACCTCGTCGGCGCGGCCCCGGTACGTCTTCAGGTAGTCCGCGACCTCGCGGTAGGGGTAGGCGTCGGTCATGCGCGCGGCCCGCTCGATGTCGCAGAGGAACGGGACGTAGGCGGAGACCGCGGCGAGGTCGTCGCGGAGGCCGGCGACCGCGAGCGCCAGCCCGCCGCCCTGGCTGCCGCCCTGCACCGCGATGCGGGCGGGATCGACGACCTCGAGCGAGCGTGCCACGTCGACGGCCCGCACGGCGTCGGTGAACAGGCGGCGGTAGTAGTACGTCTCGCGCGAGCCGATCCCGCGGGTCATGAAGCCGGGGATCTGCGGTCCGGAGGCGTGGTCGTCGGCCGTGTCGCCGGTGCTCCACACGGATCCCTGGCCGCGGGTGTCCATCTGCAGGTGCGCGTAGCCGGCGGCCGCGTACATGAGCGACTCCTCGGCGCGGCCCCGCCCGCCGCCGTAGCCGACGTAGGAGACGACGGTGGGGAGCGGGCCGGTCGCGCCGGCGGGGGTGCGGAGCCAGGCCCGCACGTCGGTCCCGCCGGAACCGGCGAAGGTCACGTCCTGCACGTCGACGAGGGCGAGGTCGGTCTCGACCGGCGTCCGCCGCACGTCGAGGTCGTGCTGCGCCGCCTCCGCGAGCGTGTCGGCCCAGAACGCGTCGAAGTCCTCGGGATCGACGTGGCTGCTGACGTGGGCGCGGGCGACGTCGACGGGTTCGATGAGCATGGATCCTCCGGGGCGGTGCGATGGGCGGTCGGCGTCCCGCGAGCCCCGGTGGGCTGCGTCGCCTCGATCATCATGCCCGGATGCCGCTGCGGGCTGCACGCCGCGCGGCGGCTCGTGACCTGATGGATGACTAGGCTCATGATTGAGCAAGATCGGTAGGAGTGGTGGTGCGCCCGCGTCCCTCCCGCGCCCTGCCCCGTCGCGCCCCGCCCCGAACCGGAAGGAGCATCATGAAGGCCGTCGTCCTCACCCGCTACCGCCAGCCCGCCACCATCCAGGACGTGCCCGAGCCCGAGGTGGGCGCGCACGACGTCCTCGTCCGGGTCGAGGCCGCGGGGCTCAACCACCTCGACGAGAAGCTGCGGGCCGGGGAGTTCCGGACCATCTCGCCCCTGCGCCTGCCGACGACGCTCGGCCACGACGTGGCCGGGACCGTGATCGGGATCGGCGACCGGGTGCGCGGGTTCTCCGTCGGCGACGCGGTCTACGGCCGCGTGCGCGACGGCCGCATCGGCACCTTCGCCGAGCGCATCGCGGTCGCCGAGGGCGACCTCGCGCCGATGCCCGAGGCGCTGTCGTTCGTCGAGGCCGCCTCGCTGCCGCTCGTCGCCCTCACCGCGTGGCAGGCCCTCGTCGTGCGCGGGGCGGTGCGACCCGGGCAGCGCGTGCTCGTCCACGCGGGGTCGGGCGGGGTCGGGACCATCGCGATCCAGCTCGCCCACCACCTCGGCGCCACGGTCGCCACCACGGCGGGTGCGGCGAACGCCGACCTCGTCCGCGGGCTCGGTGCCGATGTCGTCGTCGACCACCGCTCCGCGGACTTCGCCGACGAGCTGTCGGGCTACGACCTCGTGCTCGACAGCCTCGGCGGCGACACCCTCGACCGGTCGCTGCGCGTCCTCGCGCCCGGCGGCCAGGTCGTCGGCATCTCCGGTCCGCCCGACCCGGCGTTCGCGCGATCGGCGGGGCTGAGCCCGCTCCTGCGCGCGGTCATCGCCGCGCTCAGCGCGAAGGTCCGGCGGGCCGCGCGCCGGCGGGGCGTGCGCTACTCGTTCCTCTTCATGGAGGCGAGCGGATCCCAGTTGCGCGAGATCACGGCGCTCGTCGAGTCCGGAGCGATCCGGCCCGTGGGTGGGCCGCGTGGTGGCCTTCGACGAGATCCCCGCGGCCCTCTCCGCGCTCGGCAGAGGCGGCGTCCGCGGGAAGGTCGTCGCCACCGTCGGCGGGTGATCGCGACGGCGGCTCCTGGGCGGCGGCGGCCGTCCTCCGAGGCGGAGCCTGGCCGTCGGCGTGCTCACGAGCCGCCGCGCTCACGAGCCGCGCGGGTTCACATGTGCCAGAACGAGAGGGACGGGTGCTTGACCGGGTGCCACAGGTCGGCGACGGAGCTGTACTTGTAGATCTTGTTCACGTCCATGTTGAAGCAGACGTCCCAGCCGTGCCCGCCGATCGCCGTGGAGAAGTCCTCGCACCTGCTCATCCGGAAGGAGTTCAGCGCCAACGAGCTCGGGTAGGCGACGTCGTAGAAGGTCGTCATGAAGCCGACCTTGCTCGCGCAGGTCTGGCCGCCCTTCACCCACACCTTCGTCACGAGCCCCGACCCGATGTGCGTCCCTTGCGTTCCGGGACCCGTGTCGCTGGTGGAGTCCCAGGTGCCGCAGACCCGGTAGCCGCCCTGGGCCTGGGCCGCCTCCGGCGGGGTCGATGCCACGGCGGCGCCCGCGAGCGCGAGGGTCGCGAGGGCGGCGGCGAGGAGGCGGGCGGAGATCCGGGATGTGCGCATGCGGGTGCTTCTCTCAGGTGGGGTGGTGGGTGAGCGCGCGGACGGCATCACGCCAGGGGCATGGCCGATCCGCGTGGAGGTGCTCTCGTCGGATGGCGACCGCGGCATCGCCCGGGCCGATGGGGGCCCGCGGAGCATGCCGCGTCGGCGCCGAGCCTAGGGAGACCGCGAGACGCGCGTTCCGCTCGTGCACAGGAGGGCGGGACCCGGGGGGGGGGGGTCCCGAGT
>NZ_JBWKXC010000001.1:0-163546 GCF_059422605.1 Clavibacter sp. GW821-FHT01D01 | reverse complement strand
GCGTGGGGCCCTTGTCGCGGTCTCCCCCTCCTCCCCCTCCTTTTGGGCCGGTCAGTCCGCGGAGCGCGCGGCGAGCTGCGGGTAGAGCACCTCGAGGGGCGCGCTGAGTCCCGCCCGCACCTGCACGGAGGTCGCGTCGGCCAGGACCTCGTGCTCGCCGGCCTCGGTCGCGTCGAGGATCAGCGCGGCGAGCACCGCGGGATCGGTCTTCGGGTCGGTCACGCCCGCCGCCATGGCCGTGTCGACGTAGCCCACGTGCACGCCCACCACGTGGACGCCGGCCGGCGCGAGCTCCAGGCGGAAGGAGTTCGTGGCCGACCACAGCGCCGCCTTCGACGCGCTGTACGCCCCCGCGACGGCGTACCAGCTGAGCGCGGAGTGGATGTCGATGAGGGCGGCGCCCTCCGCGGCCGACAGCACCGGCGCGAACGCGCGGATGAGGAGGACGGGCGCGAAGAAGTTGACCTCCATGTTCGCGCGCAGGTCCTCGTCCGAGATGTCGAGCAGGCTCGGGGTGGGCGGGTTCGCGCCCGCGTTGTTGACGAGGATCGTGACGTCCGCGGCGGCCTCGACGGCGGCGCGGATCGATGCCGGGTCGGTCACGTCGAGCGGGAGCGGGACGACGCGGGGGTCGTCCCAGGAGCGCGGGCTGCGGGCGCTCGCGTAGACCCTGGCCGCGCCGCGCTCGAGGGCGGCGTGCACGAGCTGCGTGCCGATCCCCCCGTTGGCGCCGGTGACGAGGACGACGGATCCGTCGATGGTGGGCATGGTGCTCCTTGCGATGGGGCCGCCGCGGGGCGGGGGCCGGATGGCGGGTCGTGCGAGGATGGACGCCTCGACCCCATCGCCTCGATGACGACTCTCCTCATAGCTGAGCGCAGTCACATTTCATTCCCGGAAGACGCGAGATGACCGCAGCACGCGCCGCCGCAGCGGCACCCGGCCGTCGCGAGCGCGCCAAGCAGGAGAAGCTGCGCCGCATCACGGAGGCCGCCGGCGCATTGTTCGCCGAGCACGGCATCGACGACGTGACGACCCAGCAGATCGCGGACGCCGCCGACATCGGCACCGGCACGCTCTTCCTCTATGCCCGGAGCAAGGGCGAGCTGCTCCTCCTGGTGCAGAACGCGAGCTACACGGCGGCGCTCGAGGAGGCCCGGGACGCGGTCGCCGGCGAGACGGACCCGGTGGACGCGGTCCTCGCCATCGCGCGGCCCGTCGTCGCGTGCAACCGCGAGCACGTGGAGAACGGGCGCACGTACCTCCGCGAGATGGTGTTCGGGAACCCGGCGGAGCCGCACCATGCCCGTGCGCTCGAGATCGTCGCGGACACGGAGCGCCTGACGGCGGAGGCCCTCCGGCGCACGCTCCCCGGCGGGGTCTCCGACGCCGATGCGGACGCCCTGGCCCGCGTCGTGTCCGCGGCCCTGTTCATGAGCATGGCGTTCGGCGCGGCGACCGGATCCACCACGGACGGGATCCTCGCCGACGTGCGCCGGCAGGCGGCGGCGGTGCTCGCGCGCTGACCCGAGCGGCGTGCCGCGGCGTGCGGCGCCGGGCTGGATGCCGGGCGCGCGCCCTCAGCTCACGTGCACGTCCGGCCGCCGCGATCGCACGGGCTCGGCCCGGCGGAGCACCTCGCGCGTGACGGGCGCGACCTCGCCCGTGCCCGTGACCAGGAAGCGGAGCAGGTTGCCGACGGGCGACCCCTCGGTCCACTCGAAGTAGACGCCGGGCTTCACACCCGTGAGGTCGCGCACCGCGAGCAGCACCGCGGCGATCGTGTTCGGGACGTTGCCGCTCGTGACCTGGAGCACGCGGAAGCCGCAGCGCACGATGCCGCGCACCACGAGGTCCTCCTCGAACTCGGAGGAGTCGCCGGGCGTCACCTCGAGGAAGATCACGGGCGCGCGCGCCGGGATCCCGCTGTCGCGCCGCTCGTCGCTGGCCTTCCGGCGGTACTCGGCGATGCGCTCGTCCTCGGTCAGGCGCTCGTCCGGCTCGTCCGGCTCGTGGGCGATGACGCTCACCGCCCCGTAGTCCTCGGCGTCCTCCACCACGAAGGCGCGCGCCCGCTCGTCCATCGTGAGCGACGTCGCGCGCAGCTGGAACGAGCGCTGCACGCGGCTGACGATGGAGACCGCGAGGATCCCGAGGATGAACAGCGCGGCGATCCGCACGCCGTCCGGACGCTCGATCACGTTGACGACCGTCGTGTAGGCGAACACCGTGGCGATCGCCGCGAAGCCGACCGTGCGCTTGCGCTGCCCGGCCTTTCGCGCGGACAGCGTCACCGCGACCGAGGCCGACGTGATGAGCACCAGCACCCCGGTCGCGTAGGCACCGGCCTGCGCGTCGACGTCGGCCTGGAACACGAGGGTCACGATCACGGCGATGGCCGTGAAGACGAGCACCAGCGGGCGCACCGCCGCGGCCCAGTGCGGGGCCATGCCGTAGCGGGGGAGATAGCGCGGCACGATGTTGAGCAGGCCCGCCATCGCGGAGGCGCCCGCGAACCAGAGGATGCAGATCGTGCTGATGTCGTAGAGCGTGCCGAAGCCGTCGCCGAGGAACTGGTGCGCGAGGTAGGCGAGCGCGCGGCCGCTGGCCTTGCCGCCGTCCTGGAACTCGGCCTGCGGGATCAGCAGGGTCGTGACGGAGCTCGACGTGATGAGGAACGCGCTCATGATGAGCGCCGCCGTGGTGAGCAGCCGCTTGGTGCCGTGGATCCGCGTCCGCGGCACCCCGTCGGCGTCGTCCTCGCCGCGCACCTGCGGCATGACGGCGACGCCCGTCTCGAAGCCCGACAGGCCGAGCGCGAGCTTCGGGAAGACGATGAGCGCGATGCCCACCATCACGAGCGGGTTGCCGTGCTGCGCCGTGAGGGCCGCCCACCAGTCGTCGATGACGACGGCGTTCTCGGCGACGTGGAAGATCGAGACGACGATGACGATCGCGTTGAGCGCGAGGAAGACCCCGACGAGCACCACCGCGATGGAGATCGCCTCGCGGAACCCGCGGAGGAACACGAACGCCAGCGCGGCGAGGAGCACGAGAGTCAGCAGCACCTCGTTGCCCGCGAACCACGACGGGGCGAACGGGTTCTCGACGGCGTGCGCGGTCGCGTCCGCCGCCGACAGCGTGATGGTGATGAGGAAGTCCGTCGCCGCGAACCCGAGCAGCACGAGCACGAAGAGCTTGCCGCCCCACCATGGGAGGAGCCGCTCGAGCATGGCGATGGATCCCTCGCCGCGCGGGCTCTCGCGCGCGACCCGCCGGTAGACGGGCAGGGCGCCGAGCAGCGTCAGGAGGATGAGGACGAGCGTCGCGAGCGGCGACAGCAGTCCTGCCGCGACCGCCGCGATGGCCGGCTGGTAGCCGAGCGTGGAGAAGTAGTCGACGCCCGTGAGGCACATGACGCGCCACCACGAGTGCGTCTTCTCGACGGTCTCGGCGTGCGGGCCGGGGTGGGCGCCGGACGCGCCGGGCAGGCCGTCGAGCAGCCAGGCGGTGATCCCGTCGCGCGCGCGGCGCTGCTCGGGCGCGCGCAGCAGCTCGGGGGCGCTCACGCGCGGGCTCCCGAGGTGTCGGAGCGGGGCGGGGACGTCATCTGACCGTGGTCCGGGCAGTGCACGGGGATCCTCCTGAGGCGGCGCCGGGACCCCGTCTCGCGGATGCGGCGGTCGGGCCCGGCTGCATCGTCGGCTCATCGTGCCACCTCCGGTCGGGAGCGGGGTGCGCGTGCAGGGTGCGGTCATGCGGGCGGGCGTCCGCGGACACCCCAGTACAGGGGCGATCGGCGCGTGCGATCCGCATGCTTCCGGGCGACGGCGGCGCACGTGCTACTCGGGGCAGGCGAACGTCATCCTCGGGGAGGAGGGGCCGATCCATACAGTCTGCGGTGGGGAGCTGATCCTCCCCACCGCGTCGCCGAGGCCCTGGGACGCGTCCCCTCTCCCGCGCGTCCGCGGCACAGCCATGGTGCGGACACGCGGTCCTGCACACCTTGGAGATGTCATGACCCGCACCACCACGACCGACGTTCGCGGCCGGTCCTTCCGCCGCGCAGCGGTGGGCGCCTGCCTCTCGGCGTCGCTCGTCCTGCTGCCCCTCGCGATGGCGCCCGCCGCCCACGCCGAGACCGCGGCCGCCGCCGAGACCGAGGCCGTCCCCCAGGGGGCAGCTCCCGCCGAGGACGCGACCGCCGCGCCCGCCGCCCCCGCCGCGGGATCGGCGCCCCTCGCCGACGCCCCGGTCGAGGTCAGCCCCACCCCCGTGCCCGCGCCCACCGCCGCGCCGGACCTCGCGGCCACGCCGGCCCCTGCCGCCGCGGCCGGCGCATCCGCCCCCGGCGCATCCGCCCCCGCCGCAGCGGCCCCCGCCGCGGACGCCCCCGCCGTCGACCTGCCCTTCACCTGGACCGGGCCCGACCTCGGATCGCCCCTCATCGTCTCGAAGGACGTGCCCTTCACCGGCACCGGGCACCCGGGCAGCCTGGTCTCGGCCTCGTACGCCAACGCCGACGGCCAGCTCGCGATCGCCGGCTACGGCTTCGTGGCGGCCGACGGCACGTGGTCGTTCTCGGCCGGCTTCGGCGACCTGACGGAGGGCGCCAGGACCGCCCGCGTCGAGGTCACGCAGGTGCTGCTCGAGACCGAGGAGCCCGTGACGGAGTCGCTCGCGCGCACCATCCGCTTCGCCGAGGCCCCCGTCGGGCCGTTCGTGCGCGGCGAGATGGGCTTCACCCTCGAGCGGACCACGCTCAGCATCTCCGAGGCCAGGGACAAGCGGATCGGCATCCGCCCCGCCGCGACGGGCTTCCTCCGGTACGAGTCCGTCGAGGTGACCATCCAGGACGAGGACGGGCAGTTCGTCGGCATCAGGATCGACAGCGTCGCCGGCATCGACCCCGGCATCCCCGTCGACGACCGCATGAGCACCCGCTCGCTCGACGACCGCGTCCGCGCGGACGAGGACGGCACCTACCGCCAGGACCTCTCCCTGTACGGCCCGCTCCAGCCGGGCAAGTACTTCTTCGTCGTCCGCGGTCTCGAGTCCGGCATGGCGCAGGGCATCGACTTCTTCCTCACGGAGGACGAGGCCGGCTCGCCCTCGGACCCGGCGGTCCCGTCGCTGCCCGGCACGCCGGTCCCCGTGCCGTCCGCGCCGGCGATCGTCCCCGCGGGCACGGCTCCGAAGCCGATCGCGAAGCCCTCGGCCCACGGCGACCAGCTCCCCGTCACGGGCGCGGACGGGACCGCGGCCCTCGGCCTCGGCACCCTCGGCGCGGTGCTGGCGCTGGTCGGCGCGGGTGCCCTCGTCGCCCGTCGCCGCCTGCGCTCCGCGGAGTAGCGCGCGGGACACCGCTCCACGCATGCCACGACGGCCGGACCCCTCGGGAGCCGGCCGTCGCGGCGTGGGGCGCTGCCGCCGCCGGGACCCGTCACGCGCGGACCGCGGTCATCCGCCCGCGCGGGCCCGCGATGCCCAGAGCTGCGCGGCGAGTCCCACCACGATGAAGCCGCACATCAGCGCCCCCATCGCGGTCGCGGTGCCGCCGAGGGCGCCCGCGAGCGGCGTCGCCAGCCCGCCGAGGCCGAACTGCAGGCCGCCGACGAGCGCCGAGGCCGTGCCGGGGTGCCGGTGGCCGAGCGCCTGCGTGAGGGTGATGGATCCGGGGATCACCCACCCCCAGCCCGCGGTCACGAGGGCGAGGGCCGGCCAGACCAGCGCGGGCCCCGAACCCGTGACCGCGCCGACGAGCACGAGGGTCGAGCCGACCGCGCAGGTGGCCAGGCCGATCGTGAAGAGGCGGTCCTCCTCGAAGCGCCCGATGAGGCGGCGGAAGACGAGCGTCGACGCGATCATGCAGGACGCGTTCGAGGCGAACACCAGCGTGTAGAGGCCCTCGCCGAAGCCGTACTGCTCCTGGAACACGAACGAGGAGGTGGCGATGTAGGAGAAGAAGCCGATGGTCGCGGTGCAGCCGGTGACGAGGTACCAGCGGAAGCGGGGGATCCGCAGCAGCTCCGCCATGCGGCCGAGGACGGCGCGGGGCGAGGTGCCGCCGGCGCCGCTGCGGACGAGCGTCTCCGGCAGCAGGCGCGCGGCGGCGAGGGTGAGGGCCAGGCCGAGCGCGGCCAGCACGGTGAACGCCGCCCGCCAGGACCAGGACGTCAGCACGAGCCCGCCCACGAGGGGGGCGACGACCGGGCCGATCGAGTTGACGACGGCGAGGGTCGCGAAGAGGCGGCTGCGGAGGGTGCCCGTGGAGGCGTCGCCCACCATGGCGCGGGCCGAGACCGCGGCCGCGGCGCCGCCCAGGCCCTGCACGACGCGGGCGAGGATCAGGGTCGTCACGTCAGGGGAGATCGCACAGACGACGCTCGCCACGGTGAAGAGCGCGGTCCCGGTGAGGAGGATGCGCCTCCGGCCCAGGCCGTCGCTGATCGGCCCGATCACCAGCTGGCCCACGGCGAACGCCACGAGGAACGCGGTCAGCGTCAGCTGCACCGCGGCGGTCGAGGCGTCGAGGTCCGTGGCGATGGCCGGCAGGCCCGCGATGTAGAGGTCGGTCGCGAAGGGCGAGATGCCGACGATGAGGGCGACGGTGAGGAGCGGTCCGCGGCGCGCCGTCCACGACGTCCGCGGGTCGGGATCCGGGTGCGGGGCGTCGTCGCTCATCCGTCCCGACAGTAGACCGGTCGCCGCCGGGCCGGCCGCGGCCGGCGGGGAGGACGGGGATCCGGTCCCCTCCGCCCGGCCACCGCCCGTCGATGCGCCTAGCCTCGACGGGGGCGCACCGCACCGGCCGCGCCCACCCGCATCCACGAGGAAGAGGAACGCGCATGACGACCTGGCTGATCACGGGATGCTCCACGGGGCTCGGGCGCGCGTTCGCCGAGGAGGCGCTGTCGCGCGGGAACGACGTCGTCGTCACGGCGCGCGACGCCGCGAGCGTGCAGGACCTCGCCGACCGCTTCCCGGAGCACGCGCTCGCGCTCGACCTCGACGTGACCGACCCGGCGCAGGTGTCGCTCGCGGTGGACGAGGCGACCGCCCGCTTCGGCGGCGTCGACGTGCTCGTCAACAACGCCGGCTACGGCTACCGCGCGGCCGTCGAGGAGGGCGACGACGCCGACGTCGCGCGCCTCTTCGACACCCAGTTCCACGGCAGCGTCCGCATGATCAAGGCCGTGCTGCCCGGCATGCGGCAGCGTCGGAACGGCACCATCGTGAACCTCTCGTCCATCGGCGCGGCCCGCACGGGCGCCGGATCCGGGTACTACGGCGCGGTCAAGGCCGCGATCGAGCAGATGACCATGGCGCTGCGCACCGAGCTCGAGCCGCTCGGCATCGTCGCGACGGTGGTGGCCCCGGGCTCGTTCCGCACCGACTTCTCCGGTCGCTCGCTCACGCAGTCCTCCACCGTGATCGACGACTACGCCGAGACCGCCGGCAAGCGCCGCAAGGAGGTCGACACCACCGACGGCACGCAGCCCAACGACCCCGCGCTCGGCGCGAAGGTGCTCGTGGACGCGGTCGAGGCCGGCGCGCCCTACTACCTGCTGCTCGGCGGCGACGCGATCGAGATCGTCACCGGCGCGCTCGACGACCTGCGGCGGGACATCGACGACTGGGCCGACGCCAGCCGGTCGACCGCGTACGACGCGGGCTAGGCGCGCGGGCCCGGGCCTCCGCGTCCGGCGGCGTCCGTCGGACCGTCCTCGGCGGGGCCGTCGGCCGCGGGCGCGGCCTTCCCGGCGACCATCGAGGACCGGATGACCTTCGCGAAGTAGAAGAGGCCGAGCACCAGGAACGGCAGCCCGACCACGCGGGCGTCCTCGAGGAGGAGCATCAGCACGGCGCCGGGCACCGCGAAGGCGATCGCGAGAGCGACGTCGTTGTCCGACGACTCGTCGTCGTCCGCCGGGGCGGCGGGGCCGGTCGTCCCGGCGGGCACGTCCGGGGTGCCGGCCGTGGGGTCCGCGTCCTTCGGTTCCTGTGTCCCGTCCATGCCCTCCACGCTAGGCAGGGTGCGGGGTCGGGCGCGTCCGCCGAAGGGGGGAGGGCGCGCGGTGACGCGGCGCCTGCGTCAGGCGCGCCCCTCCAGCTCCAGCAGCGTCGTCTTGGCGGCGAGCCCGCCGATGTAGCCGCCGAGCGTGCCGTCGGAGCGGAGCACCCGGTGGCAGGGGATCACGACCGGCAGCGGGTTGGTGGAGCACGCGGTGCCGACCGCGCGGGTCGCGGCCGGGCTGCCCGCGGTCTCCGCGACCTCGCGGTAGGTGCGCGTGGACCCGTACGGGATCTCCGGCAGCAGCCGCTGCACCCGGTCGCGGAAGCCCGACGACAGGCGGCGGTCGAGCGGCAGGTCGAACGTGCGGCGGCGGCCGGCGAAGTACTCGTCGAGCTCGCGGGCGGCCTGGTCGAGGCGCTTCGGGGCGCGGAGGATGCGGGGACCGAGCCGCCGGGCGAGGTCGCCGAGCACGGTGTCGTGGTCCTCGCGGGAGTAGGCGACGCGGATCAGGCCGCGCTCGGTGGCGGCGAGCAGGAGCGGGCCGACGGGGGAGTCGATCGTGGTGAAGCCGACGTCGAGGGCGTCCGCGTCGTCGGCCGCGTCGGCGAGGCGCAGGCGGAGCGCCGCGAGGGCGGGAGCGGTCGGGGCGGCACGCTCGAGCGCCTCCGTGTCGAGGAAGGGGGCCTCGAGGGCGGGGGCGTCGTCGTCGGGGTCGTTCACGGTCGGCCTCCTCGGGTCGGTGCGGGTGCGGGTGGGGACGCCGATGCGGCGGCGGCGCGAGCGGCGGACGCGGAGTGGGAGGGGGGTGCGGCGCCCGCCCGCTCGCCCGGCGGATCCGTCCCCATCGTCCGCCGCAGGCTCGCCACCCCGTCGGCGGCCGCGCGTCGCGCCGCCTCCGGGGTGCCGCCGACGATCGCCGCGACCTCCGCGTACGGCAGGCCGCCGAGGTAGCGGTACGCGACCGCCAGGCGCTGCCGCTCGGGCAGGCCCGCGACCGCGGACCACAGGTCGGGGTCGCCGGATCCCGGCACGCCGAGGTCGGAGATGCCCTCGGGCACGTCCTCCACCGGCAGGGCGCGCCGGCCGCGGGCGCGGATCGCGTCGAGTGCCTTCCGATGCGCGATGGTCACGAGCCAGGCGCGCACGTCGGCGCGCGGCCCGAGCCCCGGATACGCGACGAGCGCCGACAGGAACGTCTCCGACCAGGCGTCCTCGGCGTCCGCGTGCCCGCCGAGCACCGCCCGGCACACGCGGAGCACCACGGCGCCGTGCTCGGTCACGACCCTGTCGAACGGCTGCATCATCTCCACACCGGGTAGACGCCGGGGCGGGGTGGTCCGTGAGGTCGGCGTGCGGGATCAGTCTCGCGGATCCCGCGGCCGGCCCGCGCTCCCGGATGCGCGCCGCAGCCGCGGGCGCGGCCCGCGCTGCCCGCGGACGCGACCCGCGCTGCCCGCGGCGCGGTCTGCGCACGTTCGACGGTCCTCGCCTGCGGACGCGCCGTGCGCCCGCTCGCGGTCTCCGGTGCCCCGGCAGTGCGGGTCGTAGGGACTACCCGTGACCCTCCCCGGGGATGACGACCCGGGACGCGCGCGTGGCGAGGATGGGAGACGCGGCGTCCCCCCGTCCGCGACCCGCTCCGTCCGGAGCATCCCGTCGCCGGCCCGACCCCCCTCGGGTCTGCGGCGGGGCCCGCGCGACAGATGAGGATCCGCATGGACAGCACCCTGAGCCCGGCAGCCCGCGACGACGAGGAGGCCCTGCCCGGCACTGCCCCGCGCGCCCTCCGCGTGTTCGTGGTCGACGAGGAGGCGCCCATCACGCAGCTGCTGTCGCTCGCGCTGCGGATGGAGGGCTGGGACGTTCGCGTCTTCGCGACCGGTCGCGGCGCGATCGCCGCCGCGGTGGACGACGCGCCCGACGCGATCCTGCTCGACATGACGCTGCCGGACGTCTCGGGCGTGGAGGTCGTGGGCGAGCTGCGGCGTGCCGGCATCGCCACGCCCGTGCTGTTCCTCACCGGCCGCGACTCCCTCGAGGACCGGCTCGCGGCCTTCGGCGCCGGCGCCGACGACTACGTGACGAAGCCCTTCGGCCTGGAGGAGGTCGTCGAGACGCTGCGCGTGCTCTTCCGCCGGCGCGGGCTCGCCGCGGCGATGGTCACCGCGGGCGACCTCGTGCTCGACCCGGCCTCCGGCGAGGCCTGGCTGGCGGGCGTGGCGCTGGAGCTGGATCCGATGGACCTGGTCGTCGTGCGGGCGCTCGCCGAGGAGCCGTCGCGGCGGCTCTCACGTCGGGAGCTCGTGCACCGGCTGACGGACGCGGGCTTCGACCTGGTGGCGCCCCGCGCGCTCCTCGACCTGCCGTCGGTCACCGGGCGACGCGCCGGGCGCGACCAGGCGGTCCTGGTGGCCGTCGCGGGCGACGAGCTGGTGCTCGCGCCGGTCGTCTGACGTCCACCGGCCAGCGGCCGCCCGGTCGGCCACCCCAGTCCGGGGGTGGATCCCGCGTGTCACCCCCGCAACTCCGGGGTTCACGAGTCACACGCGTCACACTGCGCCGGAGATTTCCCCAGGTGAGTAGCGGAAATCCCTACAGTCGGCGGTAGGGAGAAGATCCTCCCCGCCGCGTTCCCCGGACCCCGGAGCGCGTCCCCACTACCGCACGGACGCGGCACAGCCATGGCGCGGACGGCGGTCGGCACCACTGGAGATGTCATGACCCGTCCCACCCCCGCCGCGTCCCGCGGCAGGTCGTTCCGCCGCGCCGCCGCCGGCGCCTGCCTCTCGGCGTCGCTCGTGATCCTGCCCCTCGCGATGGCGCCCGCCGCCCACGCCGAGACCGTCCCCGCGGACAGCGCCCCCGTCGCCGTCGAGGCGCCCGTCGAGGCGCCCGTCGCCACGCCGGCACCCGAGGCGGAGGCGCCCGCGCCCGTCGACGAGGCCGCCCCGACCCCCGCCCCCACCGAGGCCCCTGAGGAGGGCGCGCCCGCGCCCGTCGTCGACGCGCCCGTCGAGTCGACGCCGGCCCCGGCCCCCACGACCGGCACGCCCGCCCCCGGCGCCCCGACCCTCGAGCCCACCGTGCCCGTCGTCGAGCTGCCCTTCACCTGGACCACCCCCGACCGCGGCGTCGCCCTCCCCATCACCGAGGCGGTGCCGTTCGCCGGCACCGGCACCGCGGGCAGCATCGTGACGGCCAGCTACTTCAACGCCGTGGGCGTGAAGTCCATCGCGGGCATCGGCATCGTCGGAGCGGACGGCTCGTACGCGTTCCCCGCGAGCTTCACCGAGCTGCTCGAGGGATCCCGGACCGCCAGCGTCACGCTCACGCAGGTCGGCCTCGACCTCACCGTCAAGGGCGAGATCCGCGGCCTGGTGCGCTTCACCGAGGCGCCCGTCGGCCCGTTCGTCCGCGCCGAGGCGTCGTTCTCGACCATCTCCCCGATCACCGTCACCGAGGCGACCAGCCTCCTCGGGGGCCTCGAGGTCTCCGCGACGGGCTACCTGCGCTACGAGGCCGTCGAGGTCACGGTCACCGCGCCCGACGGCCGCGTCATCGAGATCAGCGACGCGAACTCCGGCGTCGGCGTGGGCACGCGCTCGCTCGAGGACCTCGTGCGCGCCGACGTCGACGGTACCTTCGCGCAGCCGATCATCCTGTTCGGCGACGTCCAGCCGGGCGTCTACACGGTCTCCGTCGCCGGCCTGGAGTCGGGCCTCACGCAGGGCGGCACGGTCGAGCTGACCGGCGCGGACGCGGGCGGACCTGTCCTCCCGGGCGTGCCCACGCTGCCCGGCACGCCGACCCCGGCGCCCACCGCGCCGTCGATCGAGCCCGCGGGCACCGCCCCGAAGCCGATCCACAAGCCGGCCGCGCACCACGGCGACACGCTGCCCGTCACGGGGACCGACGGCGCGGCGGCCCTCGGCCTCGGCGGGCTCGGCGCGCTGCTGGCGCTCGCCGGCGCGGGCACGCTCGTCGCCCGTCGCCGCCTGCGCTCGGCGGAGTAGCGGCGCGGCACCACCCGCACCACCGACGGCCGGATCCCCACAGGGGTCCGGCCGTCGTCGTGCGCGGCGGCGCATGGCAGGGTGGCGCATGGCCGGGCGGAGCATGGCCGCGCGGCGGAGGGGCGTCAGGGCAGGACGACTTACTGCACGGCGCAGGCCGCGCCCACGGCGAGCAGGGCCGGCGCGGCGAGGATCCCGCACCAGAAGCTCGGCGCCTGCCGCACGCGCGGCAGACGGAAGGCAGCGATGCCGACGAGGATGCACCAGGCGGCGATGAGCGCGAGGACGGGCTGCTGGAACACCCAGATCATGGGGATCCAGTGGATCCCGACGACGATCATGATGACGGGGGCGACGAGCTCGGGCAGTCCCCGTCGGACGAGCAGGGCGGCGGCGATCCCCCCGGCGACGAGCTCCACGGCGACCATCGCGACGTAGACGGCGAACGGGGCCGAGTCGACCACGAGCGCGGTCGGGGTCTCCCAGTCGCGGATCGCGGCGGGCAGCGTGAGCCCCACCACGGCGACGCCGGCGAGCGACAGCGCGCCGAGCACGATGCGCCAGGCGGTGCCCGGAGGCCGTTCCTGCGCCCATCCGGCCCAGACGAACGTCGCCAGTCCGAACACGGCGGCCATGAAGGCCACGTCGCGCGGGAAGTCGAGCGAGATCACGTCGTCCCCCTCCGGCCGGTCCCCTCCACCCTAGGGCGGCGTCGCGCCGAGGGGGAGGGGTGCCGGTGGTGCGCCTTGTCAGGCCCAGCGGCGTGCCCGTAGGTTTGGGGCGGGCCGCAACGAATCACGCGACGCGGATCCGCAGAGCCAGAGCACGAGCACGAGCCGCACCACGAGCACGCCACCCGCACGCCGGAGACGAAGGAGTCCCATGTCCGACACGCAGCCCGCAGCGTCCGCCCCCGAGACCGGAGGCGCCCTCGGCGTCGCGATGATCGGCCACGGCTTCATGGGCGCCGCCCACTCGCAGGCCTGGCGCGTCGCCCCCGCGTTCTTCGACCTGCCGCTCGCGCCGCGCATGGTGTCCGTCGTCGGCCGCGACCAGGCCCGCACGCAGGAGTCCGCGGACCGCTGGGGCTGGGACCGCGCCGAGACCGACTGGCGCGCTGCGATCGAGCGCGACGACATCGACGTCGTCGACATCTGCTCGCCCGGCAGCACGCACGTGGAGGTCGCGGTCGCCGCCCTCGAGGCCGGCAAGCACGTGCTCTGCGAGAAGCCGCTCGCCAACACGGTGGAGGAGGCGGAGATCATGGCCGCGGCCGCCGAGCGGGCCGCCGCGAAGGGGATCCGCGCGATGGTGGGCTTCAGCTACCGCCGCGTCCCCGCGATCACGTTCGCCCGCGACCTCGTCGCCCAGGGCGCGATCGGGGAGCTCCGCCAGGTGCGCGCGCTCTACCTGCAGGACTGGCTGACCGACGCCGAGGGCCCCATGACCTGGCGCCTCGACAAGGAGGCGGCCGGATCCGGCGCGCTCGGCGACATCGGCGCCCACATCGTCGACGCCGTGCAGTTCATCACCGGCGAGAAGCTCGACGCGGTCAGCGGTCTGCTCCGCACGTTCGTCGAGGAGCGCCCGCTGCTCGCCGAGACGCGCGGCCTCGGCGGCGTGGCCTCGAGCGAGCGCGGGAAGGTCACGGTCGACGACGCGGCCTACTTCACCGGGAAGCTCGCCGGCGGCGCGCTCGCCAGCTTCGAGGCGACCCGCATGGCGACCGGCCGCAAGAACGCGCTGCGCCTGGAGTTCAGCGGATCCGACGGCGCCATCTCCTTCGACCTCGAGCGCCTCAACGAGATCGAGCTGTACGACGCGACCGCGCCCGCCGACCGGCTGGGCTTCCGCCGGATCCTCGTCACCGAGCCCGAGCACCCCTACACGGCGGCGTGGTGGCCCACCGGCCACGGCCTCGGCTACGAGCACGCGTTCAGCCACCAGGTGCGCGACCTCGTGCACGACATCGCCGAGGGCCGCGAGCCGCAGCCGTCGTTCGCCGACGGGCTCCGCGTGCAGCGCGTCCTCGACGCCGTGGAGCGCAGCTCGGCCGACGGCAGCGCGTGGGTGCAGGTGGATCCCGCCCGCTCCTGACCGCCGCGCCCCTGCCGTAGCCTGGACCGGACGACCGGGAGGCGGACGGGTGCAGGCACGGCAGGAGCGGACGCTGCGCGCCGCGCTGTCCGCACTGGTCTGCACGCTCGTCACGGCGACCGCGCACGCGGCGGCCGGCGGCGGGATCCCGCATCCGCTCGTCCTGGGCCTCGCGCTCGTCCTGGGCGTCGCCCTCTGCTTCGCGCTGGGCGGGCGGCGCGTCACGCTGGTCCACCTCGTGCTCGCGATCGGGGCGACGCAGGGCGTGCTGCACGCGGCCTTCACCTTCGGCGGGACGGGCCTCGGCGCGTCCGCGTCCGCGTCCGCCGGCGCCGGCATGACCTCGGGCGGCGCCGCCGGGGGCCACGCGCACGCCGCGGCGGCCGACGCCACCCGCGCCCTCGCCGGCCCCGGCGCGATGGCCGCGATGCCCGCGGGGCACGAGGGCGCGATGCTGCTCGCGCACGTGCTCGCCGGGTTCGTCAGCGTCTGCTCGCTGCGCGTGGGCGCCGACGCCGCGCGCCGCGTCGCACGGGCCCTGGCGCTCCGCGTCGGCGGCGCGATCTCCGGTGCCGTCGGCGCGCTCGTGGCCGCCGCGATCGCCGTGGCCGCCGCGCTCGCCGAGCCCCTCGTCGCGCCGCGCCCTCGCCGCCTCCGCGCGGACGCGCGACCGCGCCGAATCGTCGCGCTCCTCGCCGCGCGCATCCGGGGCCGCCGCGGCCCGCCGCTCGGCGCGCTCGCCGCCTGATCCGCGCCCGCCGCGTCCCTCGAGGGGCCCGGGCGCGGTCCCGCGCTGCAGCGCCGACCCGTTCGCCCGCACCGCATCGCACGGGCCGCGGGCGATCGTCGTCGCGCCGCCGCGCGCCTCCCGCACACCCGGACCCGCACGGCCACGCCCGTGCTCCACCGAAGGACAGCCATGCTCTCCCGCACCGCCCCGCCCGCCCCTCGACCCGACCGCCGCGTCGGCGCCCGCCGGATCTCCGTCGCCCTCGGCGCCGCGGCCGGTCTGGCGCTCGCCGTCTCGGCGCCGCTCGCCGCCTCCGCGCACGTCGAGCTCGACGCGTCGTCGACCGCGCCCGCCACCCTCAGCGTCCTGACCTTCGCTGTCGGGCACGGCTGCGAGGGATCCGCCACCACCGCGCTCGCCATCCGCTTCCCCGCCGACGTGCAGGCCGTGAAGCCGACCCTCGCGCCCGGCTGGTCGGTCACCGAGCAGGAGGCCGTCGCGGGCACGACCGTGACCTACACGGCCGACGCCCCGTTGCCCGACGCGCTGCGCGCGACCGTCCAGGTCGAGGCGCTCCTGCCGGTGGACGGCGAGGCGGGCGACGTCGTCGAGTTCCCCACCCTGCAGACGTGCGAGGTGGGATCCACCGACTGGTCCGAGGCGTCCACCGGGGGCACCGAGCCGGATCACCCGGCGCCCGCGATCACGCTCGCCGACGCGTCGACCGCCGACGGTGCCGCCGCATCCGCCGCCGGCACCCCGGTGACGGCCGCCCCCGCGGCCGCGCCGGTCGACCCGGTCGCGCGCCTCCTCGGCCTCGGGAGCCTCGTCGTGGGCGTCGTCGCCGTGATGCTCCTCACGCTCGGCATGCGCCGCCCGCAGCAGGGTGGCCGACGGTGACCGCCGTCGACGAGCGCGCGGGCGTCGCGGATCCCGCCGCCGGAGCCGCCGCTCCGGTGCTCACCCGCCCGCAGCGCGGCTGGTTCCTCCCGCTGCTGCTGCGCCTGCACTTCCTGGCGGGGATCCTCGTGGGCCCCTTCATCCTCGTCGCGGCCCTGAGCGGCGCGGCCTATGCGCTCGCGCCGTCCGTCGAGCAGGTGGTCTACGCCGACGAGCTGCACGCCCCCGCGACGGGCAGCACCGTGCCGCTCGCGACGCAGATCGAAGCGGCGGAGGCCGTGGTCGGCGGGTCCGGCGCGCTGGTCGCCGTGCGGCCCGCCCCCGCGCCCGGCGACACGACGCGGGTCATGTTCACGGGCGACGGCCTCATCCCGAGCCAGACGCGCGCGATCCTCGTCGACCCGGCCGACGCGTCGATCCGCGGCGACCTGCCCGTCTACGGGACGAGCGGGTCCCTGCCGCTGCGCACGGCGATCAGCCACTTCCACCGCACCCTGGGGCTCGGCGACCCGGGCCGCCTCTACAGCGAGCTCGCCGCGAGCTGGCTCGGCATCGTGACGCTCGCGGGCCTCGGCCTGTGGATGGCGCGCTGGCGCCGTTCGCCCCGCCGCCGGGACCTCGTGCGGCCGGACGGGCGCGCCACCGGGTACCGGCGCATCCTCTCCTGGCACGCGTCCACCGGCGTGTGGCTCGTGGCCGGGGCGCTGTTCCTGTCGGCCACGGGCATCACGTGGTCGCAGCTCGGCGGGCAGAACGTGACGGACCTCCGGGCGGCGCTGAGCTGGCAGACGCCCGCCCTCGCGACCGCGACCGCGACCGCGACCGCGACCGGGACCGCGGGAGGCGGCGCGGCGACGGCCGATCCGCACGCCGGCCACCACGCGGCCGCCGTGCCTGCCGCACCCGCCGCGGCCGACCCCGCGACCTTCGACGCGGTCCTCCGCGTCGCCCAGGGCGCGAACGTCGACACGGGCCTGGTCGAGATCAAGCCACCCGCGGAGGCCGGGACGGCGTGGACGGTGAGCGAGATCCAGCGCAGCTTCCCGACCGAGGTCGACCAGGTGGCCGTCGACGGCAGCACGCTCGAGGTGGTGGGCCGCACCGACTTCGCCGACTACCCCCTCCCCGCGAAGCTCGCGCGCTGGGGGATCGACACGCACCAGGGGACCATGTTCGGGCTGCCCAACCAGCTCCTCCTCGCGGTGACCGCGCTCGGCATCGCCGCCATGGTCGTGTTCGGGTACCTCATGTGGTGGAGGCGCCGGCCCGGCGTCGCGCGTCCCGGCCGGCCCGCGCCCGCGGGCGCGCTCGTGCGGGCGCCGTGGTGGGGCATCGCGGCGGTCGTCGCGGTCGGCGTCGGCGTGGGGCTCTTCCTGCCGCTCGTGGGGATCCCCCTGGTCGGCTTCGTGCTGCTCGACGCGCTGATCACCGCGGCGCGCGTGGACCGGCGGCCCGACCCCGCGGCCTCGGCCTGATCGCGGCCGGTGCCGGCGGTCCCCGCGTCAGCGGACGGCCGGCGCCGGCCCCGTCGACGCAGCCACGTGCAGCCGACAGGGCAGGAGGGCGTGCGGCAGCTCCGTGGCCGTGCCGTCGAGGCGCGCGAGGAGCATCTCGACCGCGAGCCGGCCGAGCTCGGGACCGGGCGCGTCCATCGTGCTGAGGGCCGGCTCGACCAGCGCGCCCACCTCGGTGGACGTCGCCATC
Organism: Clavibacter sp. GW821-FHT01D01; assembly: GCF_059422605.1. Classification (NCBI taxonomy): domain Bacteria; kingdom Bacillati; phylum Actinomycetota; class Actinomycetes; order Micrococcales; family Microbacteriaceae; genus Clavibacter; species Clavibacter sp. GW821-FHT01D01. Next base: position 146,085 of record NZ_JBWKXC010000001.1, on the reverse strand, counting down.
GAGAGGATCGACACGTCCTCCGGCACGCGGCGCCCGGCCGCGTCGAGCCCGGAGATGAGGCCGCGCGCCGCCTGGTCGTTGAGGATCATGACCGCCGTGATCCCCGGATCCGCGTCCAGCAGCTCGCCCGCCGCCCGGCGCCCGCCCACGGGCGTCGGCGCGCACCGCGCCACCGCGGCGTCGAGCCCGCGCGCGGCGGTCTCCGCGCGGAAGGCCGCCTCGGTGCGCGTGGTGGGGCCGTAGCCGCGGAGCGGTCCGCTCTCCAGGTCCTCGACCATGAGCCCGAACCGGCGGTGCCCGAGCGCCTGCAGGTGGTCGAGGCCCTCGGCGACGGTGCGCTCGAAGTCCATGTCGACGAAGGGCAGGTCGTGGGTCTCGGCCGTGCGGCCGATGGAGACGAACGGCACGTCGAGGGCGGCGAGCTCCCGGATGCGGGAGTCGTCCATGCGCACCTCCATCACGATGACGCCGTCGACGAGCCTCCCGCTGACCAGGTCGGACACGTCGTCGGGCGACGTGCCGGTGGGCCAGAGCACCAGGTGGTAGCCGAGCTCGGAGGCGCGCGTGGCCGCGTTCATGAAGATCTCGAGGGCGATGCGGCTGAGCCGCTGCACGTCGGCGGGGAAGAGCAGGGCGATGATGCGGGTGCGCTTGCTGGCGAGCGCGCGGGCCACGACGTTGTTGCGGTAGCCGAGCTCCTGCATCGCCGCGGTGACGGCACGGCGGGTGGGCTCGGACACGGCCTTGGTGCCGTTGACGACGAAGGAGACCGTGGCGATCGAGACCCCCGCGCGCGCGGCGACCTCTCGCATGGTCGGGATGGCGGCTCCTCGCGGTCGGGCGGCGCCGGGCGGGCGCGTCCTCAGCGTATAGCGGGGACCGCCACGGGGAGGGGGATGGGCGCTGCTCGTCGGCGGGAGGTCCGGATCAGCGCGAGCGTGATGGCGCACACCACCGCCGTGAGGCCGAGCACGTACGCGGCGACCATGCCGTACCCGTCGGGCGACGACGCCGGGTCGAGGAACCCGTACGGGTAGTAGGTGGCGGAGCCGTGCACCTGGTCGCCCGTGACGGGCCCCCGGAGGAGCGTGACGAGCACCCACGCGAGCGGGAACAGGATCACGCGCCCGAGGGCGCCGGTGCGGAGCGGGCGGCGGTCCGGCGCCACGAGCCAGTCGAGCAGCACGATCGCGGGGACGGCCACGTGCACGATCTGGTTGGCCCAGTCGAGCTCGAGCTCGGGCGGGCCCGGCTGGCCGCGGAGCAGCGCGTTCCACACGAGGCCCGTGATGAGGAGGTACACGGTGGTCGCGAGCCGCAGCGTGACCCAGGCGGTGCTCGGGTCGGCGACCCGGCCGCGGAGGAGCCGCACGCCGCCGACGACCAGGACGACCATGCCGAGGAGGTTCGACTCGATGGTGAAGAACAGCAGGAAGTCGAGCGTCTTCCCGGCGACGCCGGTGACGCCGAGCCCCTGCCAGTAGGCGAGGTTGACGAGGTACTGGGCGACGACGCCGACGAGGGCGGCGACCGCGGTGGCCAGGCGGACGACGGAGAGGAGGATGCGCACGGGAGACGACGTTCCCATGAGCCCGTCCGCCCGCGCGTCCCACTGTCCACGGGGACGGGTGCCCGCGTGCTCCCGCCCGCATGCGCCGACTCCCCGTCAGGCGCGGCCCGGTCCGGATCCGCGGCGGGCGTCCCGCGCCCGCCGCCGCGCCTCCTCGACGCCGCGCGCGTGGGCCTCCGGCGCGACCTCGGCGGCGAGGCGGCCCGCGGCGCGCGCCGGGGCGTCGAGCAGGCGCCGGTCCGCGGCGAGCCGCAGGATCGTCCGGGCCAGTCCCTCCGCGTCCGGCCCGTCCGTCGGCAGCGCGGCGTCGCCGAACTCGGCCGCGAGGACCGGGTCGCTGACGATCACCGGCCGGTGCTCGGCGAAGGCCTCCATCGCGATCATGGGCTGGTTGTCTAAGCCGTGGGAGGTGACCACGGCGGCGTGCGCGCCACGGAGGAGCGCGGCCACCTCGGCGGTCGACACGCGGCCGTGCACCGTGACGCCGGGCGGGACGGCGGCCCGCGGGCGCCCGCCCGCGACGTCGAGGTGGACGGCGTCCGGCCCCCGGCGCTCGCCGACCAGGGCCACCGCCCGCAGCATCACGTCGAGCCGCTTCTCCGGCGCGAACCGGGCCGCCCACACCAGCCGGAGCGCACGGGAGTCCGGGAGCGCGGCGGATGCCCCGCGCGCCGTGCAGCTGGTGTTCGACAGCACCTCCACGGCGCCGAGGCCCGCGCGACGGAGCGCGGCGGCCTGGTGCGCGGAAGGGGAGAGCACGACGTCGGCCTCGCGGCAGGCGGCGAGCGTCATGCCGCGCAGGGCGCTGTCGAGCCGCCGCGGGGCGAGTCGCACGCGCGGATCCGGCAGCCCGGTCATCGTGCGGTGGATCGCCGTCACGGCGGGGGCGAGGAGGCCGCCCCACGCCGGGCCGCGCAGGAAGAACGTGTGCACGGTGTGCAGCGTCCGGATGCCGCGCTCGCGGCCGAGCCGCAGCGCGGTCGCGGCGAGCCCGTGCTCGGAGTGCGTGAGGACGAGGTCGGTCCCGGCCTCGTCCATCAGCGCGGCGAGGTCGCGGCGCGTGGCGGCGTCGGCGCGGATGAGCGGCAGCCCCAGCAGCGGCACCGGCACGGAGGGCGCGACGTCGTGGAGCGTCACGCCCGTGCCGCGCAGCGCGGTCACCGAGCCCGCGTCGGGCGCCGCGACCGTGACCGCGTGTCCGGCGCGCGCGAGCGCGAGCGCCTGCTGGACGACGGCCGTCTGCGCGCCGCCGAGGTAGGAGAAGGCGTAGTCCATCACGAGGAGAGGGCGGAGGGTGCTCACCGCGTGACGCTAGCCGCCCGGGTCGGCGCGCGGATCCGGCCTGGGGATGCGGCTGCGTGCGGGGGAGGGATCGCGCGCGCGGACGGCGGATGCGGTATCGGGCCCGTCGGTCAGGCGCGGGGCTCGGCGCGGTCCCGCAGGCGCCGCAGGACGGCGACGACGATGGCGAGCGGCTTCATCCACGCCACCTCGCCGAACCGGTAGTCCTGGGCGCGGGCCAGCCGCGCGGCGAGGTCCGGCCGGAGCCCGCGCAGGATGCGGCGCGCCTCCTCGGCGTGGACGGGATCGGAGACGATGCGGATGGTGTCGGCGTGCTCGACGAGCAGGATCGCGTTCGCCACGTTCTCCCGGGTGCTCCGGCTCGTCTCGTCGAGCGCGACCGGGCCCGTGTAGCCCAGCGACTCGCGGGCGTGGCGGGCGAGGATCCGGGCCTCGGGCTCCTCGCCCCGCACGGATCCGCCGCAGAGGACGAGCACGGTCGACGTCGCCCGCGGGTCCATGGAGCGCAGCGCCGCGCGCACGCGGTACCGGTTGACGCGGTTCGCGCTCGGGCCGGCGTCCCCGAACCCCAGGACGACGACCGCCTCGCGGCCGACCTCGCGGCGCAGGCGGCCGAGGCCGCGCGTGCTCGCGAGCCGGTGGATCCCCTCGCTCGCGAGGAGCACTGCCGCGAGGCCGGCGAGGAGCGCGGCCGGCACGGCGACGACGATCCGGCGGGTCCGCATGCGCCCAGGCTACGGGGCGGGGCCCATGCGGGCCGGGTGGGCCCGGGCGGCACGGGACGGGGCCGGCCGGACGGGACCCGTCAGCCGGAGGAGCGCGCGGCCTTCACGAAGGCGACGACCGCGTTGGCGTGCCCGTGCCCGAGGCCGTGCTCGGCCTTCAGCCACGCCACGACCTGCATGTGCGGCTCCTGGTCGAGACGGCCGTCTGCGAGGTCGATCCAGTGCTGGACCGGCTGCCCGTACGTCCGCTCGATGCTCGGGAAGTAGGAGGCGGGCCCGCGGACCGCCTGCCCGTCGGCGGGTGGGGGCGGGGCGACGATGCCGTGCGCGTTCATGGTGCGACGGTACCGGCCCGCGCTCCCCGCGGCCACGGGGCGTCGGCGTCGCGCTCCCTCCCGCTGCTGTCAAGGGGGCGGCGCCGGCGCTCCGTCGGGCTGAGCATCGGAGCCACGGCGTGCACGCCCGCCCGGACCCCGTGGGCTGCTCGTCAGGTACGTCGGGCCTCACCCGGCACCGGAACCTCGGGGGCCACATGGACAGCACGACCAGCATCCGCATCGACGGACATCCGTTCCAGCTCGCCGACGACCAGGACGTCGCCGAGCTCAAGTCGCGCATCGTCGCCGCCGTCACCGACGGGTCGCGGTTCGTCGACTTCTCCACCGCGTCGCAGGGGGAGGTGTCCATCCTCGTGACGCCGCGCTCCGTCGTCCGCTTCGAGGTGCGCGAGCGCGTCGAGGAGGAGTCGGCCGGGTTCTGCGACGACGCGCCCGTCGAGGACGTGGACCTGTACCGCTTCGGCTGATCGCCGTGCCGACCGGGAGCCCGGGACGGCGCGGAACCTGCGCCGTCCCGGGTCGCGCGCGTGTGCTCGCCGGGGCCCGCGCGGCGCCGGTCGCGTGGCGCGCCGCACCGTGGTGCGACGTGTCCGGGTCCGGATCCGCGGCGGTCGGCTCGATCTCCGCACGCCCAGGCTACGGAGGCGGCCCGATCCACCGCCAGCTTCGCGGGGACCCCTTGACTCCGGGGTCATGCCTCTGGCAAGGGGGCGTCGCCCGCCCTCCGTCGTCCGCCACGGCCGTGGTTCAATGGGGCGTCCTCCGTGCGGGAGGGGCCTCCCGCGGGAGGCGCGGCGGTGGGGCTCGCCGTCCCCGGACCTCGACATCGCGTCGACGACGGTCCCTGTCTCACGGCACCGCGATGCCATCGGAGAGGGGAGGCCCATGAGCGACGACCGACCATCCGCCCGGCAGCCCGGCGGCGCTGTCCCCGCGGGCGGCCCTGCCGGCACGGCGGACCCGGCCCGCCCGGTGCACCTGCGCTGGTCCTCCCTCGGGCTCGTCGCGCTCGGCGGCGCCGCGGGCACGGGCATCCGCGAGGCGCTCGCCCTCACCTGGCCGGCACCCGCCGGCGGCATCCCCGTGACGATCCTCCTGATCAACGTCGTCGGCGCCTTCGCGCTCGGCGCCCTGCTGGAGCGGCTCGCGAGGCGGGGTCCCGACGAGGGCCGCCGCCGGGTGGTCCGCCTCCTCGTGGGGACGGGCGTCCTCGGCGGCTTCACCACCTACAGCTCGCTCGCCACGGACGCCGCCGTGCTCGCGGGGCCCGCCCTCGGTACGGCGCTCGCCTACGCGGGGCTCACCCTCGTCGCGGGCGCGACGGCGTCCGTCGCCGGGATCGCGGCGGGTGCGGCCCTCCACCGGCGCACCGCGGCCGGCCGCGACGCGGAGTCCGCGTCATGACCGGCCCGCTCGTGTTCGCGCTGATCTGCGTGGCCGGCGGTGTCGGATCCGCCCTGCGCCTGCTCCTCGACGGCCTCATCCGCGGCCGGATCCGGACGGCGTACCCCGTGGGCATTACGGTCATCAACGTCACGGGATCGCTCGGGCTCGGCCTCCTCACCGGCGCGGCCGCGCAGGCCGGCCTCCCGCACGACCTCCTGCTCATCCTCGGCGGCGGCCTGATGGGCGGATACACGACCTTCAGCACCGCGAGCGTCGAGACGGTGCGCCTCGCGCAGGCGGGCCGTCCGGTCGCGGCCCTCGCGAACGGCCTCGGGATGCTCGTCGCCTGCATCGCCGCCGCGGGCCTCGGCCTCGTCGTGGGCGCGGCGCTGTGATCGCGCCGTCGGCCGCGGCCGAGCCCCTCTGGACCACGACCGGACGACGCGACCTGCATCGCGGCCGCGTCGTCCTCGTCGAGCAGGACGTGCTGCTGCCGGATGGCAGCGCCTCGCGCTACGAGGTGGACGAGAGCGTGCCCTTCGCGGTCGCGACCCTCGTGGTCGACGGGGACGAGGTCGTGCTCTCGCGGCAGTACCGGCACCCGCTCGGGCGGTGGATCCTCGACCTCCCCGGCGGCGCGGGCGACGCGGGCGAACGGCCCGAGGACGCCGCCCGCCGCGAGCTCGAGGAGGAGCTGGGCCTCGTCGCGCCCGACCTCCGGCACCTGCGCACGTACGCCGTCAACCCTGGGCGGGCGTCCTGGCTCGTGCACGTCTTCGCGTGCACGGCTCCCACCGCCGCGGGCACGGCCGACCGCTCCGACCCGTCCGAGCAGGTGCGCCTCGTGCGCATGCCCGTGGCGGAGCTGGACGCGATGATCGCCGCGGGCGGGGTCGAGGACCCGACCCTGCTGATCGCGCGCGCGGCCGCCGCGGAGCAGGGCCTCCTGCCGCCGGTCGGGGCGGTCCGCCGGGACTGATCCCGGTCGCGCGGCCGCGGGCGCACCCGTGGACAGTCCGCGCGCGCCTCCTCCGGCTTCGGCGAGGGTCTATCCCCGACCGTCGACCCGAACGATCCAGAGGATCCCGTGACCGCTGCCCTGCCCGCTCCCGTGCTGCTCCTCGCCGGACCCGGCGTCCTGCCCGGCGAGGCCGACCTGGTCGCGCTCGCGACGGCCCACGGGCGCGAGGTCGCCTGGCTGACCCCGGGCACCGTCCTCGCTCCCGACGTGCTCGACCGCGTCGAGGCGTGCATCCCCCCGCTCCCGCACTCCCTCGGCGCGACGGGGTGGGCGGCCCTCGGGAGCCTGCCGGCCCTCCGCATGATGCAGGTCCTCACCGGCGGCATCGACTGGCTGGCCCGCTTCGACCTCGACGGCGTGCAGGTGGCGACGTCGGCGGGCGTCGCCGACGCGAGCGTCGCGGAGCTCGTCCTGGCCCTCGCGCTCGCCGCGCGCCGCGACCTCGTCCGGCACGGCGACGCGCTGCGGGCGGGCGCGTGGGAGGAGGACCTCGCCTCTCCGGGCCTGCGCGGCAGCCGGGTCGTCGTGGTCGGTGCCGGCGGCATCGGCCGGGCCGTGGCCGACCTGCTGGCGCCCTTCGGGGTCGACCTCGTGCGCGTCGCCCGCTCGGCCCGCAGGGACGGCGTCGACCGGATCCACGGGGTCGCCGAGCTCCCCTCGCTGCTCCCCGCGGCGGACGTCCTCGTGCTCGCCGTGCCGCTCACGGCGGAGACCGAGGGGCTGGTGGACGCGCGCCTCCTGGGGCTCCTGCCGGACGGGGCCCTCGTCGTGAACGTGGGTCGCGGCCGCCTCGTGGTGACCGACGCCCTCGTCCGCGAGGTCGCGTCGGGGCGCCTGCGCGCCGCCCTCGACGTCGTCGACCCGGATCCGCTCCCGGCCGGCCACCCCCTGCGGACGCTGCCGGGTGCGATCGTCACGCCGCACGTGGGCCGGAACACGCGGGACGTGGACGGCCGGCAGGCCGCCCTGCTCGTGGCGCAGCTCCGCCGGCACCTCGTCGGGGAGCCCCTCGAGAACCTCGTCCGCGAGCCGGTCGCCCGTCCGGCCTGACGCGCCCCGCCGGCCTGACGCGCCCCGCCGGCCTGACGCGCCCTCCGACCCGCCGGCGACGGGTCAGGCGCGCAGCGCGTAGGTGAGCAGTACGTTCCCGGCGCTCGTGATCTCGGAGCGGACGAGGGTCAGGCGCGTCGTCGGGTCGTCGGGCTCGAACAGCCGGCGGCCGGATCCCGCGACGACCGGGTGCATCATGAGCGTCAGCTCGTCGAGCACCCCCGCGAATAGCAGCTGCCGGGTCAGCGAGATCGTCCCGAACAGGGAGATGTCGCCGCCGTCCGTCCGCTTCAGCGCGGTGAGGGCCGCGACGACGTCGCCCTCGATGAGCGTCGCGTTCCACCCGAGGTCGCCCGTGAGCGTGCGCGAGGCGACGAGCTTCTCGATGGGGTTGATGAACGCGCCGAACGCGTCGTCGGCCGGGGCCTCGGGCCAGTGGGACGACCACTCCTCGTAGCCGTGCCGACCGAGCACGGCCGTGGTCACCGTGCTCATCAGCCGCCCCATGCCGGCGCCGAGCTCCGCGTCGAAGCTGTCGAACTGGAACAGGTTCGGCGACTCCACGACGCCGTCGACGGACATGAACAGACCTGCGGTCAGCTTGCGCACGGGCTCCTCCTCGAGCTTCGGGGTGCTCCACATCATCCGGCCCCGGCCGCCGCGCGTAGAGAGGGCCGCGAGGCAACGTTTGTGGTTAACCGCTTTACACGAGCCCTGATCCGGTGTTAGCGTCGCCGCCATCGGGTGCGCGACGACGCCTCCCGGATGCGCGCGGAGCTGGCGGATCACGGTGTCGTCGACGCCTCGACCCACCGCCACCTCAAGGAAGAGACCACGCGATGTCCCCTCGATCCACCGCCCGCCGCCGCCTCGTCGGCGCCGCAGCCCTCGCGGCCGCATTCCCCCTCGTCCTCGCCGGCTGCTCCGGCGGTGGCGGTGGCGGATCCTCCTCGGGCGGCAGCCCCTCGGAGATCACCGTCACCGACTACTACAACGAGGGCAACGACAACGAGGTGATCGGCGAGACGCTCACGAAGTGCGGCGAGTCGCTCGACGTGACCATCAAGCGCACCTCGATCCCGGGCTCGAGCCTCATCCAGAAGGTGCTGCAGCAGGCCTCGTCGCGGACCCTCCCCGACGTGCTCATGCTCGACAACCCCGACCTGCAGCAGATCGCCGCGACCGGCGCGCTCGCCCCGCTCGAGGACTTCGGCATCTCCACCGACGGCTACGCGCAGGGCGTCGTGGACGCCGGCACCTACGAGGGCAAGACCTACGGGCTCGCGCCCACGGTCAACACCATCGCGCTCTTCTACAACACGCAGATGCTGGCCGACGCCGGCATCCAGCCGCCCACCACGTGGGACGAGCTGAAGACCGCGTCCGCCGCGCTCACCGAGGGCGACCGCTACGGCATCGCCATGGACGCCAACGCCACCTACGAGGGCACCTGGCAGTTCCTGCCGTTCATGTGGTCCAACGGCGGCGACGAGAAGGACATCGCCACGCCCGAGACCGCGGAGGCCCTGCAGCTCTGGACCGACCTCGTGGCGGACGGCTCCGCCTCGCAGAGCGTCGTCAACTGGACCCAGGCCGACGTCAACGACCAGTTCATGGCCGGCAAGACGGCGATGATGGTCAACGGCCCGTGGCAGATCCCCGCCCTCACCGAGTCGGGCGTCGAGTACGGCATCGCCAGCATCCCCGCCCCCGAGGCCGGCGGCACGTCCGTCGCCCCGCTCGGCGGCGAGGTGTGGACCGTCCCGCAGACGGGCGACGAGGCCAAGCAGGCGATCGCCGCGAAGGTCGTCGAGTGCCTGAACAGCGACGAGAACCAGCTCGACATGGCCACCAAGCGCTTCACCATCCCGTCCAAGACCGCGGTCGCCACGCAGTTCGGCGAGCAGGTGCCCGAGGAGCAGGTGTTCGTCGACCTCGTCGCCGACGCCCGCGCCCGCACCGGCGAGCTCGGCGAGGAGTGGCCGAAGGCCGCCACCAAGATCTACACGGCCGTGCAGTCGGCGCTGACCGGGCAGTCCTCACCGGAGGACGCGCTGAAGAACGCCGAGCAGGGCTGATGGCGACGACCGCCGTCCCGGCCCGCCCCGCCGCCCCGGCGACCGGGCGGGACCGGGGCGCCGGTGCCGCGGCCGACGCGCCGCGGCCCGTGCGCCGCCGACCCCGCTGGAGGTGGGAGCGCTTCTTCCAGGCGATGTTCCTGGTGCCGGCGGTCGTCTACCTCGTCCTCTTCTTCGGCTTCCCCGTCGTGAAGAACGTCGTCATGAGCTTCCAGGAGTACACGACGACCACGTTCTACACGGGCGAGGCGCCATGGGTCGGGTTCGCGAACTACGCGTCCGTGGTCTCCTCGGGGATCTTCTCGACCGCCCTCCTCAACACGTTCCTCTTCACCGCGGGCTCGATCCTCGGCCAGTTCGTCATCGGGCTCGTGCTCGCGCTGTTCTTCCGCCGGTCGTTCCCGCTCAACGGGCTGCTCCGGGCGCTGCTGCTCCTGCCGTGGCTCCTGCCGCTCATCGTCTCCAGCGCGGTGTGGAAGTGGATCCTCGACCAGGACTCCGGCGTGCTCAACCAGTTCCTGCTCGGCGCGGGCGTCGTGCAGGACCCGGTGCCGTGGCTCACGAGCCCCGCGTTCGCGCTCATCACGGTGATCGCGGTGAACGTGTGGATCGGGATCCCGTTCAACACGACGATCCTCTACGGCGGCCTGCAGGACATCCCGCCGGAGCTGTACGAGGCGGGCTCCCTCGACGGGGCGACCGGCTGGCGGAGCTTCCGGTACATCACCTGGCCGCTGCTGCGGCCCGTGGTGGGCGTGGTGCTCGTGCTCGGCGTCGTCTACACGATCAAGGTGCTCGACATCATCCTCGGCCTCACGAACGGCGGCCCCGCGAACGCGACGCAGACCATCGCGACGCAGTCGTACACGCTCTCGTTCCAGCAGTTCGACTTCGGATCGGGCGCCGCCCTCAGCAACATCCTCATCGCCATCTCGGCGGTGTTCGCGGTGGTCTACCTCCGCGCGAACAGGAAGGCCGTCGATGAGTGACACCGTCGTCCCCGTCCGCCCCCGCGGGCGGTCCCGCGGGCCATCGCCGCAGCCCGTGGGATCCCGGCGGCCGCGCGCCGACCGCAGCTGGATCTCCACGGTCGTCGGGATCGCGATCCTCGCCCTGATGCTGTTCCCCGTCTACTGGATGATCAACATCTCGCTGCAGCCGGCCGGCCCCGCCATCGAGGCCGCCTGGTTCCCGTTCGAGGCGCAGTTCGAGGGCTACGCGACGGCGCTCCGCGAGCAGGGACGGGCGCTCGGCACGAGCCTCGTGATCGCCCTCGGCAGCGTGGTGCTCAGCCTCGCCATCGCCACCCCGGCCGCCTACGCGCTGGCGCAGTTCAGGTTCCGCTGGATCAACGCCGTGCTGTTCGGGATCCTCATCTCGCAGATGATCCCCGGCATCGTCGTCGCCAACGCGCTCTACGCCGCGTACAACGACGTGGGTCTGCTCAACTCCATCCCGGGCCTGATCCTCGCCGACTCCACCGCGGGCATCCCGTTCGCGATCCTCATCATGCGGGCGTTCATGGCGAACATCCCGCCGTCGATCATCGAGGCCGCCAAGGTGGACGGCGCCGGCAACTTCCGGGCGTTCCGCTCGATCGTGCTGCCGGTCAGCCTCAACGCGGTCATCACGGCCGGGCTCTTCACGTTCCTGTTCACCTGGAGCGACTTCCTGTTCGCGCTGACGCTCACCACCACCGACGACGTGCGCCCGATCACCCTCGGGATCTACCAGTACATCGGGACGTACACCGCCGACTGGAGCACGGTGATGGCGACGGCCGTGCTCGCCTCGCTCCCCGCGATCGTGCTGCTCCTCGCGGCGCAGCGCTTCATCGCGGCCGGCGCGACGGGCGGCGCCGTCAAGTGACCGGCCTCCCGCGGCCGCGCGCCCCCGACGGGACGCGCCCCTCCCGACCCTCCGCACGACACCTCCGAGAGAGAGACACCATGACCGACACCCCCACCCCCCTCCGCGTCACCGTCTGGGGCGAGAACCGCCACGAGCGGATCGAGCAGCACGTGCAGGAGCGCTACCCCACGGGCATGCACGGCGCCGTCGCCGAGGGCGTGCAGGAGAACCTGCCCGAGGCCGTCGTCGAGATCGCGACCATGGACCAGCCCGAGCACGGCCTCACCGAGGAGCTGCTCGCCCGCACGGACGTCCTCACCTGGTGGGGCCACGCGGCCCACGCGGAGGTGGAGGACGAGATCGTCGAGCGCGTGCACCGCCACGTGCTCGCGGGCATGGGCCTCATCGTGCTGCACTCCGGGCACTGGTCGAAGATCTTCACGAAGCTCATGGGCACGACGTGCACCCTCCGCTGGCGCAGCGAGCACGACCGCGAGCTGGTGTGGACCGTCAACCCGCAGCACCCCATCACCCGCGGCGTCCCGAACCCGATCGTCATCGACGAGCAGGAGATGTACGGCGAGTACTTCGACGTGCCCACCCCGGACGAGCTCGTGTTCATCTCCGGCTTCACCGGCGGCGAGGTGTTCCGCAGCGGCATGACGTACCGCCGCGGCTTCGGCCGGATCTTCTTCTTCTCGCCCGGCGACCAGGACTTCCCCGTGTACCACCACACCGACGTCCGCCGCGTGATCGCCAACGCCTGCGAGTGGGCGCGCCCCGACCGCGAGCGCGAGACGCCGACGCTGCTGCGCTACGAGCAGGGCGAGTTCTTCCAGGGCGCCGACTACGCCGGGGCGCTGGAGCGATGACGGACACCGCCCGGCGCACGTCCGCGGACGCGCCCGCCCACCGGGTCGTCGCCCCCGCGGACGGCGCCCGCCTGCGCGTGGTGCAGGTCGGCGCCGGCGGCATGGGGCAGGCGTGGCTGCGCACCATCGCGGAGGATCCCGACGTCGAGCTCGTCGGCGTCGTCGACCTCGATCAGGCGGCCGCCCGCGCGGGCGCGTCGGCCCACGGCGCGTCCGCGGAGGCGTCCACCGACCTCGGCGAGCTCCTCGAGCGGGTGCGCCCGGACGCGGTGATCGACGTCACCATCCCCCGCGCCCACCACCCCGTCACCACGCAGGCGCTGTTCGCGGGCCTGCCGGTGCTCGGCGAGAAGCCCGTCGCGCTCACGGTCGCGGAGGGGCTGTCGCTCGCGGCCGCCGCCGAGATCACGGGCGAGCTGTTCATGGTGAGCCAGTCGCGCCGCTACAACGACCACCTCGTCGCCCTCAAGCGGCGGGCGGCCGACCTCGGCGGCGTCGGCATCGTCACCACGGAGTTCTTCAAGGCGCCGCGCTTCGGCGGGTTCCGCGAGGAGATGGACGACGTGCTCCTCCTCGACATGGCCGTGCACCAGTTCGACGCCGTCCGGTACCTGCTCGACGCCGATCCGGTGAGCGTCTACTGCGAGTCGTACAACCCCGCCTGGAGCTGGTACGCCGGCGACGCCGGGGCCACCGCCGTCTTCACCTTCGAGGGCGGGGTGCGGTACGTCTACACGGGCAGCTGGTGCAGCCCCGGCGCGGAGACGTCGTGGAACGGATCCTGGCGCCTGAGCGGCGCCCACGGCACGGCCCTCTGGGACGGCGACCACGAGCCCACGAGCGACGTCACGGAGGCGCCCGACGGGCCGCCCGCGGAGCCCGGACCGGTCGACCCGGTGGGCGTGGAGATCGCCGGGTCGCTGCGCGCCTTCGTCCGCGCGCTCCGCACGGGCGAGCGGCCGCACGGCGAGGTGCACGGCAACGTGATGAGCCTCGCCATGGTGGAGGCCGCGATCGAGTCGAAGGACACGGGCGCACGCCTCGACATCGACGACGTGCTCGACCGCGCGTACGCCACCGCGCTCGCCGACGAGCGGCGCGACGACGTGCGTGCGCGGCTCGAGGCGTGGCGCGAGCGGGGCGTGCGGGAGGCGCTCCAGGGGCCGTCGGCCGCGGAGGGCCTCGCGGGCGCCGCGGCCGTCGCCCGCCCGGCCGCCGCCGGGTAGCCTCGTCGGGTGGGGATCCAGTGACCGGGCTCGAGCCGGACGACGCCGAGGGCGCGTCCGCGACGGGCGCACCGGTCCCGGACCCCGCCCGGGCCGTCCCGCTCGCCCCCGACCCGCGCTCCCGCGAGCTCCCGCCCGGCGGCGACGCCCGCTCGCGCGGCACCACCCCGGACCACGTCCGACGGTCCAACCTCGCGACCGTGCTCCAGATCGTCCACGAGACCGGGCCGGCCTCCCGTTCCGAGCTGACCCGCGAGACGGGCCTCAACCGCTCCACCATCGCGGCGCTCGTCGGCGAGCTGCAGGACCTCGGCCTCGTCGTCGAGTCCGAGCCGCCCGGCACCAACCGCGTCGGCCGCCCGAGCCCCATCGTCTCGGCCGAGCCGGGCGTGGTCGTCTTCGCCGTGAACCCCGAGATCGACGCCGTCACCGTGGGCCTCGTCGGCCTGGACGGCACGGTCCAGCGGCGTCTCCGCCGCGACACCGACGGGATCCCCACGGCCGCCGAGGCCGCGCGCCTCGCGGCCGACATCATCGCCGAGCTGCGGAGCGACCTCCGCGCGACCCGTCCCGGCGCGCGTGTCCTCGGCGTCGGCGTCGCCGTCCCGGGGCTCGTGCGGTTCGACGGCGGCCTCGTGCGCCTCGCGCCGCACCTCGGCTGGGTCGACGAGCCGTTCGCGGCGCTCCTCGAGGAGGCGACCGGGCTGCCGGCCCTCGCCGCCAACGACGCGAGCCTCGCGGCCGTCGCGGAGGGGCGGTTCGGATCCGGCCGCGACGTCGACGACCTCGTCTACCTCAACGGCGGCGCGAGCGGCGTCGGCGGGGGAGTGCTCATCGGCCGCCGTCCGTTCGGCGGCGCGGAGGGCTACGGCGGCGAGCTCGGCCACACGCTCGTCGACTCGGCGGGCGAGCTGTGCCACTGCGGCGCGGTCGGCTGCCTGGAGACGACGGTCGGCCAGGACGCCCTGCTCGAGGTCACCGGGCTCCCGCGCTCGCGCGCCGACGAGCTGGGCGACGTGCTCGCGGCGGCGCTCGCGGCCGGCGACCAGGCGGTCACCGCGGAGGTCGAGCGGCAGATCGACAACCTCGCCGTGGCGCTCCGCAACGTGGTCAACATCTTCAACCCCTCGCTCGTGGTGCTCGGCGGGTTCCTCGGGTCGCTGCACGCGGCGGATCCCGACCGGATCCTCGCCCGCGCCACCGCCCAGGCGCTCCCCGGCGCCCGCGAGGCCCTCCGCATCCGCCGCGCGGCCCTCGGCCCCGACCGGCTCATGATCGGCGCCGCCGAGCTGGCCTTCGCGCGCGTGCTCGTGGATCCGTCGGGCGTGATGCGCGCCGCCGTCGCCGACCCCGAGCGCACCACCGCATGAGGATCCGCCCGCGCGCGCTCTGGGGCGCCTCGGCCGTCGTGCTGCTCGCGCTCGGGGTGCTCGCGGTCGGCGTCTGGTCGGGCGGCTGCCGCGACTACGCGGGCATCCCCGGCGAGTGCTGGGCGGAGCCGAGCCTCGGCTGGCCCGGGGCGGTGCTCGCCGCCGTGGTGTGCGCGTCCGCCGCGGCGCTCTGCATCCGGCGGGCCACCCGGAGCACCCCGCGACGACCCGGCTCCTGAGCCGCCGCTCCTCCGGGCGCGGCGGCTGCTGCTGCTGCCGCGGAGGTGCGCGGATCCGGATGCGGTCGAGCGAGCGTCAGGCGGAGGCGGCGCCCAGGCGGTCGACGAAGCGGTGCAGGGTGTCGCGGAGCCCGGTCAGCTCGGCGACCGACATGCCGGTCCTCGTGGCGACCCGTCCGGGCACGTGCTCGGCCTCCGCGCGCAGCGCCCGCCCGTCGTCGGTGAGCGTGACGAGCACTACCCGCTCGTCCTCCTCGCTCCGCGCGCGCCGCACCAGCCCGGCGCCCTGGAGGCGCTTGAGCAGCGGCGTGAGGGTCGCGGGCTCCAGCTGCAGGGCGGATCCGAGGTCGGAGATCGACCGGCCGTCGCGCTCCCACAGGGCGAGCATGACGAGGTACTGCGGATGGGTGAGCCCGAGCGGCTCGAGGATCGGGCGGTAGATCGACACGACGGTGCGCGCGGCGAGGACGGCGGCGAAGCAGACCTGGCTCTCGAGCGCGAGGGGGTCGGTGCTCATGCGCGTCCCGCTTCCTGTCATGGCTCGCCGGTCCGGCGATGCCCGGGCGCCGGAGTCCGAATACCGCGTACACTGAATACTATGACACGCGGTAAGAGTGAGGGCGACGGCCGGGCCCGGGGATTCGGCGCGGCGGTCGAGCGGTTCAACGAGCGGCTGCGGCCCTACCTCGGAGCGCCGCCCCTCGGGCCGTACACCGACGATCCGGTGCCCGAGCCGCAGTCCCGGCTCTGCCCCATGTGCGGGAAGCCGATGCCGGACCACGACATCGACCGCTCGGGCCCCCGCACCCAGGTGCGCTGCCCGGTCTGACGTCGCCGCGCCGCGCCGCATCGCATCGCGCCCCTACCGGACCCGGCGCTCCTGATCGATGCAGGGCGAGCGCGCGAGGTCGCGCGGCTGCGAGGCGCCGAGGCGCCGAGACGCCGAGACGGCGAGACGCCGAGACGGCGACCGGGTGCCGGTCGCCGTCTCGTCACGGTCGTGCGGGGTGCGGTCGGGTCAGCGGACGCTCTCGGACACGCTGAGGCCGGCCCGCTGCGGGGCGGGGAACGCGAACCCCGCGTAGCGCTGGTCCTGGTCGACGAACGTCTTGAGGAAGGCGATCGACGCGCTCAGGATGTCCGCGTTCTTGTGCTGGGGTGCCTCGTGCGTGGCACCGGCCAGCTCGAGGTACTGGCGCGGCGTCGACTTCGGGAGCTGGTCGTAGTAGGCCCGGCCGAAGGTCGCGGGGACCGCGAGGTCGTCCGCCTGCCCCGTGATGATGAGCGTCGGCGTCGTGATGGATCCCGCGGCGGGGAGCTCGGTGCTGCTCAGGTCGTCGGTCGCGTAGTAGGGAGCGAACGCGAGCACGGCCTTCAGCTCCGGATGCGTGGTCGCGAGCTTCAGGGCGCCGCCGCCGCCCATGGAGTACCCGGCGACCGCGATGCGCGACGGGTCGAGGCGGCCCTTCAGCACGGGTGCCTCCTTGAGGTAGTCCACGGCGGCGCCGATCTGGGCGGCGCGGGCGTTCGGGAAGTCGCCCGTGTCGAGCGTGTCCATGTTGAGCACGATGAAGCCCTGCGAGGCGAGCGCCGGGCCGTACCAGCCGACGCTGCCCTTGAGGCCGGTGAATCCCGGCGCCAGGACCACCGCGCCCACGGTCTTCCCCTGCGTGTTGGTGGGGTAGAAGATCGTGCCGCCGCCGAACCCGGTGACGTCCGTGGGGAGGACGCGCGTCTTGTGCGCCTTCTCGGGACCCGTCATCGAGGAGATGCTGGCGAGCGTGGGATCGGGGTTGCGGGGGTGGCCGGACGTCGCGGCCTGTGCCGGAGCCTGGAGGCCGAGCGCGGCGACGACGGCGACGGCGGCGACCGTCGTGAATCCGCGGCGGGAGAGGAGCTTCATGGGGGTTCCTTCTGTTCGGGTGGGTGCCGGGGCGGCACGGCGGCGCGACGGCGTGGGGCAGCCGCCGGCCGTGGGGACGGGCTCGTGATCGGGTCGAGCCGCGGACGGTGCCGGGCTCGTGCCGAGCTCGTCCGGGATGCCGAGGCTAGGTCGGGGAGCGCTCGCCGCGGTCCCGGCTGTCCACATGCCCGAGCCCCCCCGGTCCGCCTGTGGACGCGGGGCACGCCGAGCGGCCGGATGCGCTTTGCTCGTCCGCACCCGTGCCCCCCCCGTCGTCGCCACCCGCGCGCTCCCCGCCGCCAACCCGAACGGATCCGCCATGCCCCGCCGCGCCCCGCTCCGCATCCCGTCGCCGCGGCGCTCCCTGCCCCGCCCCGGTCACGCGCCCCTCGCATCCTCCCGTCGCACCCGTCGCATCCGTCGCGCGCCCGGGGTCGTCATCGCGTCCCTCGTCTCCCTCGCCGTCGCGCTGGGCGGGGCGACGCCCGCCCTGGCTGCTCCGCGCGTCGGAGCCGACGCCCAGCGCGAGGTGACGGCCGTCGCGGCGGCGGTGCTCGACCGCCTGGAGGTGGCCGACGACGTGGCCGCGTCCAAGCGGCTGTCCGGGAGGCCCGTCACGGATCCCGTGCGGGAGCAGGCCGTCGTCGACGCCACCGTCCGCGTGGCGCGGGCGGACGGGGTCGATCCCGTGGCCGCGGAGCGGATCATCCGGGCTCAGATCGCCGCGAGCACGCAGGTGCAGCATGCCCTCCTCGCCCGCTGGCGCGCCCACCCGGAGGAGGCGCCCGCGACCGCGCCCGACCTCGCCAACGTGGTGCGACCGCGCATCGACGCCATCGACGCGCGGCTGATCCCCGCCATCGGCGACGCAGCCGACGCCCTCGACGATCCCGCTTGCCGCCACCTCGTCACCGAAGCGCGGGGAGCGCTCGGCGGAGGGCTCGACGACGTGCACCGCAAGGCCCTCCGCACGGCCCTCGCGGCCGTCTGCCCGCCTCGCGCCTGACCCGGCCGGGGCCCGACGCGGGACGGCGCCGGACCCGGGCGGTGCCTGAGCCCGCCCCTCGCCCGACCCGGCCGGGTGTCAGGCCGTCGTCGCGACGTCGGCCGCGAACGAGGCGACCCGGGACCCCAGGTCGTCGATGAGCTGCGCGGTGGCCGCATCCGGGTCGAAGCCCAGGTACGGGATCGGCCGGGGCCTCCGCACGTTCGCGCTGCACTCGAAGTCCGTGCAGACGAGCGTGCCGATGGTGTTGCCGTTGCGACCCGCGGCCCCGGCGCGGCGGGCGCTGTAGAAGGAGACCGGGACGGGCAGCCGCACGTCCTGGCACCAGGTGCACTGGGCGCGGGATCGGGGCGCCGTGGCAGCCTGCTGCAGGAGCACGCCGACGAGCCGGTCACCCACCGGGACGACGACGTAGCCGCGCTGCGGGGCCTTCGGGTCGCGCCAGCCGAGGTAGTCGAGGCGATCCCAGCGGAGGTCGGCGAAGCCGTCGGGGAGGCGGAGGTCGCGCGCCTCGCGCTGCGACGCGTTGACGAGGGACGCGCGGATGTCGGACTCGGTGAGGGGGAGCATGGTGTGCCGTTCGTGAGGGGCCGCGACGCCTGCGCCGCGGCGGATGGGAGGGAGGGAGCTCGGGTCGGCGGCCGGATCCTCGGGATCCACGCGCGCCGGGTCGCGCCGTCCGGGCGGGGACGGCGGCGGGTCCGCGACTACCTGGTGCCGGCGGGCACGCCGCCGACGACCTCCCCACGCCCCGAGGGCGTCGCGCTGCTCGTGTGACTCACGCGGACAGAGTACCCCCGACTGGGGAGACGTGATCCGGAGCGCGGGTCCCGCCGCGGGTCAGGCGCTCGCGCCCGGCCAGACGTAGTCGAGGTCGTCCGGATCCGCGGGGAAGGCCGGACGGTACAGCTCCGGCGCCTTCGCCAGCAGCTTCGAGCGGTGGGACAGGTGCATGTCCTCGCGGCCCCACCACGGCGGCTGCGGGAACCGGCCCTCCGTGTACGCGGCCAGGTCCTCGGGCACCTCGGCGAGGATCGCGAGGGTCTTCTCGAAGCAGGTGTCGGCGAAGCCGCGCCGGGTCCACTCGGCGCACGTCGCCTCCTGGTACTCCATGAGCGCCGGACGGTAGCCGCGCCACATGCGCGTGACGGGATGGCTCTGCCAGCCGTACCCGGGCACGATCAGCGCCTTCATCACCTGGAGCGTCTCCACGCGCTGCTTCCCGAGCCGCTTGTCGTCGAGCACGGCCATGCTCGCCGCGAGGTCCGGGTAGGGGAGGAACGTCTGCACCCGGCCAGTCAACTCCGGTCGGCGCGGTACCGGCTCCCCGCGCCTCCGCGGCCGACCCGCCTAGGATCGGCGGATGCTCGGAGCCCTCGACCGCCTGGATCCCCCCGCCCGGCGGATCCTCATCGGCGCGCCCGCCGGCACCGGCAAGACCACGCTCGCGCGTCGGCTCCACGTGCGCACCGGCGTGCCGTACGAGGAGCTCGACGCGCTGTTCCACGGTCCCGGCTGGACCGAGCTGCCCGGCTTCCGCGACGACGTGGCCGCCTTCGCCGCCCGGGACGCGTGGACCACCGAGTGGCAGTACACGACGCAGCTCGGGGACCTGCTGCCGTCGCGCGCGGACACGCTCGTGTGGCTCGACCTGCCCGTGACGGTGCACATGGGGCGCCTCATCCGCCGCACGCTGCACCGGCGCTGGTACCGCGTGCCGCTCTGGCACGGGAACGTGGAGCCGCCGCTCCGCACGATCCTCACGGACCCGGCGCACATCATCCGATGGGGATGGGAGGGCCGGTCGAAGCTGCGGCAGCGGATCGTGCGCGCGGCGATCGCGCACCCGCACCTGCGGATCGTGCGGCTGCGCTCGAGCCGCGAGGTGGACCTGTGGCTGCGCGCGCAGCCGTGCTCGGCCCCGCCGCCCGCGGGTCAGCCGCCCGCGGCCTCCGGGTAGAGGTCGCTGCACCACAGCCCGGCGGGATCCGGGCCGTCCATGGTGAGCTGGGGGAACGACTCCAGCTGCGGTGCCGCGGACACCATGTCGCTGCCGTTCACGGCCGACCAGATCGTGCCCGCGAAGTCGTCCCGGGTCGGGTCCTGGTCGGTCGCCCACAGGGCGACCCGGTTCCCGGCCTCGGGGCCCGGCTCCACGCCGACGGGGCCGATCATCCCGGCGAGCGTCCAGACCTCCTGCTCGGCGTCCCACATCGTCTCGAGGCCGTCGAGCTGCAGGCCCGGGTAGGGGCCGGGATCCGCGGCGATGCTCGCGTTCACGGCCGCGAGGGCCGCGGGAGAGGCGTCGACGCAGGTGGTGAAGCCGCCCTCCTCGGTCGCCTCCACGGCGGACGGCGTGGGCGTGGGCGTCGGCAGGACGATGGGCGGCTCCTCCGGGTCGAGGCCGCCGAGGGCGCCGCCGGCCCCGCCGAGCGCGGCGCATCCGCCCAGGGCGAGCCCGAGCGCGAGCGCGACCGCGACGGCGCCGGCCGGGGCCGCGGGGTGGTCGATGGTCCGTGATGCCCTCATGCCCGGACCCTAGGGCGTCGCGGCGCGCTCCCGGCGGTCTCGGCCCGATCCGCTCCCGGACTGGGGGGACGGGAGCGCGTCGACGGCGACCCGGGCGGCGCCGCCGGGACGTGTCCCGCCGGCCGCCCGCGTGCCCTCCGTCACCAGGACCACGGCGACGCCCGCCGCGCACAGCGCGAAGCCGGCGAGCGTCACCAGCGTGATCCGCTCGCCGAGCAGCAGCGCCCCCGCGGCCGCGGTCGTCGGCGCGACGAGGAACAGCAGCGCGTTGAGCGCGGTGATGCCGACCCGCTCGAGCAGCCACCAGTACAGCCCGTAGGCCGCCAGCGTCGGCGCGAGCGCGGCGAGGACGGCCGTGACCCAGAACACGGGATCCGCCGGGGGTGCCAGCGTGCCGGTGCACGCGGCGGCGATGGCCAGGGCGACCGCGGTGACGACGACGTGCACGGTGAGGGTCACGAGCACGGGCGGGCGCCCCGACGACCGGCGCTCGAGGAACGTGCCCGCGACCAGGCACGCCATGGCCGCGGCCGGGAGCAGGTAGGAGACCGGATCCGCGTCCGCCGCCCCCGCCTGCGACCGCACCACGAGCACCACGCCCACGGCGCCGAGTGCGAGCCCGCCCCACTGCGTGGCGCGGACGCGCAGCCCGAGCAGCGGGCCGACGAGCGTCGCGACCACGAGGGGCTGCACCGCGTCGATGAGCGCGGTCGTGCCGGTGGCGATCCCCGCGCCGATCGCGGCGTAGACGAACGCGCAGTACCCGAGCTGGGCGGAGGAGCCGATGAGCGCCTGCCGTCCGAGCATCCTCAGCGGCACCCCGCGCGCTGCGCCCGTCACCGCGACGAGCGCGACGAGGGCGACGGCGAGCGGCGCGAACCGCCAGAGCAGCAGCGTCGTCGCGGGCACCTCCACCGTGCCGACGGCCGCGATGAGGAACCCCGAGCTCCAGGCGAGGACGAAGCCGACGGCCGCCGCCACCGTCACCACGCGGGTCGGTATACCGATCTGTCTACTCATCATGGACTCGACTATACAGACCGGTATATTCGTCGTGTGACCATCCCCGTGCCCGACCTCTCCCCGCTCACCCCCGGCGCCCGTCGCGTGCTCGACGCCGCGTCCGAGCTCTTCTACGCGCGGGGGATCCATGTGGTCGGGGTCGACGCGATCGCGGCGGTAGCCGGCGTCACGAAGAAGACGATCTACGACCGCTTCGGGTCGAAGGAGCAGCTCGTCGTCGCGTACCTCCAGCACCGGGACGCGCGGTGGCGCGAGCACCTGGCCGTGCGCCTCGCGCGCACGCCCGAGCCGGGGGCGGACCGCGTGCTCGCGGTGTTCGACGCCGCGATCACCTGGGCCGACGCCAACACCCCCAAGGGCTGCAGCGCGATCAACGCCCGCGCGGAGCTCGGCACCGGCGACCTGGGCGACGAGGACGACGGCCACGACGTGCTCCCCGAGACGATGCGCCAGAAGGCGTGGCTCCTCGAGCTGATCCGCGACCTGTGCGGGCAGGCCGGCGCCCCGGATCCCGCCGGCACGGCGCGGACGCTGATGCTGCTCTACGAGGGCGCCCTCGTCACGCTCGGCATGGGCACCTTCCGGCGCCCCTTCGAGGCGGCCCGCGAGGCGGCTCGCGCCGTGCTCGCGGCGGCGCTGCCGACCTCGGCGCCGCGATGACCGCCGCGCCCGCGGCCTCGGATGCGACCCGGGCGGCGTGCCCGTTCTGCGCGCTGCTCGAGGGTGCGCCGGCGCGCGCGCCGCTGCCGCAGGACGTCGTCGCCGAGCGGGAGCGCGCCGTCGCGTTCATCGCCCCGCGCTGGTGGCCGCGCAACCGCGGGCATGCGCTGGTCGTGCCGCGCATCCACGTCCCCGACCTGTACGCGATCGGCCGGGAGGACCACCACGCCGTCGTGGACCTGGTGCAGGAGGTCGCGGTCGCCATGCGCTCGACCTACGGATGCACGGGCGTCTCGACGCGCCAGCACAACGAGCCGGACGGCGGGCAGGACGTGTTCCACCTCCACGTCCACGTGTTCCCGCGCTTCGCGGACGACGACCTGTACGGATCCGCGCCGCTGGCCGACTTCGCCTCCCCGGAGGACCGGCTGCCGTTCGCGCGCCTGCTGCACGGGGCGCTCGCGGGCTGACGCCCGCATCGCATCGCGCCCGCGGCGGCCTAGTCGTCGTAGAGGAGCCAGGACGACGGCGCCGCGCTCTCGTGCGGCGTCGGCTGCCGGTGCCGGAAGACCTCGCGCCCGCCATGCGGCAGCACGTCCACCGCGTCGCGCGGGTCGACGCCCGGCGGCCAGAGGGGGAAGTCGGCCGCGCCGACCGTCACGTACGGCAGCGTGGAGCCGTCGCGCATCCGGACGAGGAAGCGCTCGTAGCCCATGCCGCTCTCGCCCGCCTCGTGGATCCGCTCGGCCAGCTCCGCCGCGAGCCGGACCGGGCTGTCCTCGATGCGCGCGACGTCCTCGACCTCGAACGCCGCCGCGATGCGGAAGCCGGCCCGGGCGAGTGCGGCGCGCTCGCCGACGAGGACCCGGTCCCGGACACGGCCCGACCGGAGGGTCACGCGGCACGGCGCGACGAGGCCGCCGTGCGTTCGTGGGACGCGCGCCAGCTGCGCGGCGAGCTCGGGCGTCAGCTGCATCCCGCCACGCTAGCCGCAGGGCGGATCGAGGCCGTCGCCGACGCCCGGACGGCCTAGCGTCGAGGGGACGCACCCCGGACGCACCCGCCGCGCGGGGGTCCCGATCCACCATCAGGAGGAGAAGCATGACCACCATCGCCATCGTGGGGGCCGGCACCGGCCTCGGCGCCGCCGTCGCCCGCCGCTTCGGAGCCGAGGGCTTCGCCGTCGCGCTCGTCTCGCGCAGCCAGGAGCGCCTCGACGACCTCGCGCGCACGCTCTCCGAGGAGGGGATCACCGCGCGCGGCTACGCGGCCAACGTGCGCGACCACGTGGCGCTCGCCGCCGCGCTCGACCGTGCCGCGCAGGACCTCGGGCCCGTCGAGGTGCTGCAGTACAGCCCGCTTCCGCAGAAGGAGTTCCTGCGTCCCGTGCTGGAGACCACGCCCGGCGACCTCGTCGGCGCGTTCGAGTTCTCCATCCAGGCCCCTGTCGCCGCCGTGCACCAGGTGCTGCAGGGCATGCGCGTCCTCGGCCGGGGCACCGTCCTGTTCGTCAACGGCGGCACGGCGGTCCAGCCCCTGCCGAAGTTCGCCGGCACGTCCATCGGGTTCGCGGGCGAGACCGCCTACGGGCAGATGATCCACGAGGCGCTCGCGGGCGACGGGATCCACGTGGGCCAGCTGATCATCCCCGGCTCGATCCGGCCGGGCCACCCGAGGAAGGACCCGCAGGTGCTCGCGGAGACGCTGTGGGCGATGCACGTGGAGCGCGGCGAGTTCCGTCGCTTCGCGACCACCATGGACGACGAGTAGCAGCCCGCGGGTCGCGCGGGCCGCCCTGATGGGGGCCTGCGCGACCCGTGCCCGGCTGCCACTCTCGGAGCATGGACGCCACCGCACCCCTCCTGACCTGGACCCTCGCCGCCGAGATCCCCGTGCCCGACGACGTCCACGAGCTGCTCGTGCAGGGGGAGCAGGCCGTCGCCTCGTTCCGCACCTTCCGCGACTCGGCGACGTTCACGACGAAGCGCCTCATCGTGCGCGACGCCCAGGGCATCACGGGCAAGAAGGTGGAGCTCTACTCGCTGCCGTACAGCTCGATCAACATGTGGTCGACCGAGAACGCGGGCACCTTCGACCTCAACGCGGAGCTGGAGCTCTGGACGCGCGCCGGCCACATCAAGGTGAAGCTCGGCAAGGGCGCGGACATCCGGCGCATCGACGGCCTCATCGCGTGGGCCGTGCTGCACGCGCACTGATCCGCCACGACGGGAGGGGGAGGAGCGCCGCAGCGCTCCTCCCCCTCCCGTCGTGCGTCGGCTCGGACTAGCCGGCCGGCGTGGCCTTCACCAGGAACTCGACGGTGCCCTGGTCCTCGACGCTCACGAAGCCGAGGTCCGGCGCCTCGACGCCGTAGTCGGAGAAGGTGACCGGGATGGATCCGCTCACCTGCACGCCGTCGCCCGAGAGCGCGGCCTGCAGCGGGACGGTGACGGTCTGCGTGACGCCGTGCATGGTCAGCTCGCCGGTGGCGTCGACGGTGGCGACCTCGCCGCTCGCGGGGACGGCCGCGTCGATGGGCTGCGTG
This sequence comes from Clavibacter sp. GW821-FHT01D01, assembly GCF_059422605.1. Lineage (NCBI taxonomy): Bacteria > Bacillati > Actinomycetota > Actinomycetes > Micrococcales > Microbacteriaceae > Clavibacter > Clavibacter sp. GW821-FHT01D01. The sequence goes on along the minus strand of NZ_JBWKXC010000001.1, from coordinate 121,391 downwards.
AGCGTGAACGTCGCGTCGGGGAACTGCGAGACCTGCATGGCCTCGTCGCGGAAGTACGAGTCGCGCGGCGGCTGGTCCGTGGCGATGCTCGCGACGTCGACCGTCACGGTGGCGGCCGAGAGGGTGGACCCGTCGACCGTGATGGTGCCGGTCACGTCCTCGGTGGTGCCGACGACGGTCACGTCGGTGCCGTTCAGCACCTCGTCGACGCGGTAGCCGGCGGTGCTGCCGGTGCCGATGGCCCAGTCGCCCGACAGGTCGCTCGTGTCGAGCGTGGAGTCGGCGGGGGCGGCCGACACGGACGGGGCGGCGGCGGGGGCGCCGACGATGACGTCCCGGTAGAACACCGGTCCGGCCACGGCGGCGGTGACGCCGAGCACGACGACCACGGCCGCGCTCGTGCCGAGGATGATCTTGGTCTTCTTCTGCATGGGGGTCTCCTGATCCGGATGGTGCTCATCTGGTCGCCGCGAGGGACTGCGCCGACATCAGGGACGACGGACCAGCCGCGGAGAACGTTCACGCGTTCAGGTTCCTGCCAGGTTCGACCGGTCCGCCCGTTCCGCAGCCTGGCGGCGCGTGTCCGCTCGGCGCCGTGACCTGCCGGTACCGGGGCGGCCCTGGGATCCTCGACCTGCCGGCGGGACGGAAAGGTCCGCGCCGGTGCCGGACATGCGGAGGAGTGGACATGCCCGACCCCGGATCCCGCACCCGCTTCGACGCCGTCGTCCGCGAGGTGCTGGAGCCGGTGCGCCGGTACCTCGCCCGGCGCGTGGACGCGCCGACCGCCGAGGACGTGCTGAGCGAGACGCTCGTCGTGCTGTGGCGCCGGCTCCCGGACGTGCCGGACGGCGAGGAGATCCCCTACGCGATCGGCGTCGCGCGGCTGCAGCTGCGGAACGCCCTGCGCGCGCTGCGCCGCCAGGAGCGGCTGGTCGCGCGGATCGTCACGGTCGACCCGCCGACGGAGGTGCCGCCCGACGACGACGGACCGGATCCCCGCGTCGACCTGGTGCGCGAGGCGCTCGGGCTCCTGCGCGAGGCCGACGCCGAGGTCCTGCGCCTGCACGCGTGGGACGCGCTGGCCGTGACCGACATCGCCCGCGTCCTCGACGTCACGCCGAACGCGGTCTCGATCCGGCTGCACCGGGCGCGCCGGAGGCTCGCGGACGCGATCCGGAAGATCGAGGCGCGAGGCGGACATGACGAGGAGAGGGGAGGAGCGGGCCGATGACGACACGACACGACGCATCCGACGCGGCGGGGGAGCTCGACGCGGGGATCGACCGCCGGCTGCGTGCCGCCGATCCCGCCCCGCGCCTCGCGCCGCTGTCACCCGGGCAGCGCGCCGAGCTGGAGGAGCGCGCCATGGACGAGACCACCCGCACGACCGCACGCCGCGGAGCGCCCTCCGGCGGCGGGTCGGACCGCCGACGGCCCCGGCCGACGCGTCGGCCGCTGGTCCTCGGCGCCGTCCTCGCCGCGGCCGCCATCGTCGTCGCGGCCGTGGTCCTGCCGCGGGGCGGCGGGGACAGCACCCGCCTGACGGTCGACGCGTCGGGCGGGCTCGCCGACAGCTGCGCCGTCATCACGCCCGAGGGTCTGGCCGCCGCGGCGACCCTCGCCTTCCGCGGCACGGTCGAGAGCGTGGAGGGCGGCACCGCGACGATCCGCGTCGAGCGCGTGTTCGCGGGGGAGCCGTCCGACACGGTCGTCGTGTCCCAGGGCGACCCGGACGAGGTGGTGGACGGCGCCGCGCCGGTCTTCGCCGACGGCACGACCTACCTCGTCGCCGCCGCGGACGGGCGCGTCGCCTCCTGCGGCCTCACGGGCGTCGACGGTCCGGAGCTCGCGGCACTGTACGACCAGGCGTTCCCGGGCTGAGCCGGCTCCGGCAGGTCGGGACGGCGCGATGCGGGACAGGGGATCCGCGATGTCCACCTGCGATGATTCCCGCGAGCGGTGAACCTTCCGGCCGTCCATCTCGTCGTGGAGGGAGGAGGCACGGATGACCACGGAGAGCACGGCCCGGATGCGGGCGCTGCACGACGCGCACGCGCCCGCGCTCCAGCGGTACGCGCTGCGGCTCACGGGGGATCCCGCGCTCGCCGAGGACGTCGTGCAGGAGGCGCTGCTGCGGGCCTGGCGCTCGCCCGCGATCCTCGCGGAGGACGACGAGTCGGCCCGCCGCTGGCTGTTCACCGTGGTGCGGAACCTCGTGATCGACGACCGGCGCAGCGCCTGGCGCGGCCGCGAGACCCCGACGGACACCCTGCCGGAGGATCCCGTCGCCGACGCGTCCGACGCCATCATCGACCGCCTGCTCGTGGCCGAGGCCCTCGCGTCGCTCTCGCCCGAGCACCGGCGCGCGGTCGTCAGCTGCTACCACCTGGGACGCAGCGTCGCGGAGACCGCCGAACGCGAGGGCGTCCCCCCGGGCACGATCAAGTCCCGCCTCCACTACGCGCTCAAGGCGCTCCGGCTCGCCCTGCAGGAACGAGGAGTCACCCGATGAACGACCGTGCCGCCGACATCCACGAGTGGGATGCCGCCTACGTGCTCGGCAGCCTGAGCGCCACCGACCGCGCGCTCTTCGAGGCCCACCTCGAGGGCTGCGACGCGTGCATGCGCTCCCTCGCGGAGCTCTCCGGGCTGCCCGGGGTGCTGCGGATGCTGCCCGTGGAGGACGCGCTCGCGCTCATGGACGAGCCCGACGCGCCTGCCGCGACCCCGACCGCACCCGAGCCGCTGGGCGCGACGGCGCTGCCCGCGCCCGCGCCCGTCCCCACGTCGCACCGCGTGCCGCTGCGCCGCCGCGCGCGGACCCGTCCGGTCGGCCTGCCGCTCACGCGTCGCATGGGCGGCTGGGTCCTCGCCGCCGCGGCCGTCGCGCTCCTCGCGGGCGGTGCCGCCCTCGGCTCCGCGCTCCGGGCCGGCGTCAGCGCGCCGGTCGCGGATCCGACCCCTGCCGCCACCGCGACCGTCGACCCCGCCGACGGCCTGCCCGCCGACGCCGTGAGCATGCGGTCCATGCTCGACGACGCGGTGATCGCCCAGCTCGCCGTGACCGGGAAGTCCTACGGCACGCGCTTCGACTGGAACTGCGAGTACGCGGGCGGCGGTGCCGGGCTCGGCGCCTACGACCTCGTCGTGATCGCGCAGGACGGCACGCGGACCGTCGTCGCCTCATGGGGCTCGGGAGAGAAGGAGGCGAAGCAGCTGGCGGCCACGTCGAGCATCCCGATCGAGCGCATCCGGTCGGTGGAGATCACGCCCTCCGACTCCGACCTGGTGCTGGCGAGCCGCGACCTCTAGTCCGCGCGCCGCCGCGTCGGGATCGCTGAGCCCGCGCTCCCCTCGGTAGCCCCTGGCGCGTCGACCTCCGCGCGCCCTAGCCTGGTGGCCTCCGCACCCGAGGAAACAGAGCAGGCGAGGATCCGATGAGCGACCCGGCAGGGCAGGCCGACCTGTCGAGCACGAGCACGAGCGCCCTGAGCGCAGCCGACGCGGCCGCAGCCGACGCGGCCGTCATCGCCGCCCGGTGGAAGCGCAACGCCACCCTGTTCCTCAGCGGTCAGACGGTGTCGCTGTTCGGCTCGATGCTCGTCCAGTACGCGGTCATGTGGTACGTCACGTTCGAGACCCGCTCGGGCCTCGCGATCGCGCTCTACGCCGTCTGCGCGTTCCTGCCGCAGGGGATCGTCTCCATCTTCGGCGGCACGCTCGCCGACCGCATGAACCGGCGGGTGCTGGTCATCGCGTCCGACAGCACCATCGCCGTGGTCACGCTCGCGCTCGCCCTGCTGATGATGAACGGGGTCACCGACCTCTGGATCATCCTGCTCGCCGTGGCCGTCCGCTCCGTCGGCGCGGGGTTCCAGACGCCCGCCGTGCAGGCGATGATCCCGCAGATCGTGCCGCCCGAGCAGCTTCTGCGCGTGAACGGGATCTTCGGCACCATCCAGTCGGCGATGGCGCTCCTGGCGCCGGCCGCCGCGGGCGCGATCTTCGCCGCGTACGGCCTGGTGCCGCTGTTCTTCGTGGACGCGATCACGGCCGCCATCGGCATCGCGTTCCTGCTGTCGGTGGCCGTGCCGACGCTCGCCTCCATCGCCGACAAGACGTCGACGTACCGCGAGGACCTCGTGGAGGGGATCCGCTACATCGGCGGCAACCCGGTCGTCCGCTGGCTGCTGGTGGTCTTCGCGATCATCTTCCTGCTCACGGTCGCGCCGTCGTTCATCACCCCGCTGCTCGTGGCCCGCACCTACGGCACCGAGGTGTGGATGGTGACGGTGCTCGAGATCGCCTTCAGCGTCGGGATGCTCGGCGGCGGCGCGCTCGTGTCGACCCTGTTCGCGAAGTCCGACCGCATGACGCTGATCCTCGTGAGCTGCTTCGGCTTCGCGGTCTTCACGGCGGGCCTCGGCCTCAGCCCGAACCTCTGGGTCTTCTACGGGTTCATGTTCGCCATCGGCCTGTTCGTCCCGCTGTTCTCGGCGCCGTTCATGACGCTCGTGCAGGAGACGGTCGCGCCCGAGATGCACGGCCGGGTGTTCAGCTACGTCGGCATCGTCATGGCGCTCGCGACTCCGATCGGCGCGGTCGCGTTCGGCCCCCTCGCCGACGTGTTCAGCGTGCAGGCGCTGCTGGTCGCGGCGGGGATCATCACGGTCGTCGTGATCACGGTCGCCATCTCGCTGCCGTCGGGCCGCGCGGCGATCCGGCTGGCCCGCGCGAAGAAGGCCGAGGCGGACGCGGCGGATGCGTCCGCGGAGGCCGCGCCGGGCGAGGTCGACGAGGCCCGCGTCACGCCGGGCGCCTAGCCCTCGGCGGGTGACGCCGGATCCGTCCGGTCGCGCTCCGCGAGCTCGTCCGCGTAGGCCGCGACCGCCCGGCCGTACGCCGGCAGCGTGGGCGCGAGCCGCCGGAGCGCCACGGCCAGCGCTTCCGTCGGGCGCCCCGCGTCGTGCAGCGCGAGCGCGAGGAACGCGTCGCGTCCGGGCGCGTCCTCGTCGTCGGGCAGTCCTTCCAGGAGGGCGACCGCCTCGGCCGCCTCGCCGACGTTCCGCAGCGAGCTCGCGAGCTGGATCACGGCGAGCGGCCGGTGCGCGGCGTCCAGCCCGCCCGCGATCGCCGCGCGGTAGAGCGGCACGGCCTCCGCCTCGCGGGCCACGAGGTCGTGCGCGCACGCCAGCTCGAAGAGCGCCCGCGGATCCCCGTCCGGCCGTTCCGCGACCAGCTCCCGCATCGCGGCGACGGTCTCGTCCGCGCGCTCGTCGCCGGCGGCCGCCCAGAAGGCGGCGACCCGGGCGTCCCAGTCGTCGTGGTCCATGGACCCAGCCTGTCGGGCGGGGAGTCAGTCCCGGGGCGCGGCGCTCGAGGGTCGATCCTCGCCGCTCTCCGATGGCGCGGCCCGTCCCGCCTCGTCCGCCGTGCGCTTCCGCGACGACCGCATCACGTTCCTCACGCCCCAGATCACGTACCCCACGATCACGAGGGCGATCCAGATGCCGCGGATCGGACCGGCCGGGAGGAAGACCGCCACCACCATGAGCGGGATCACCGCGTAGAACTTCACGATCGCGTTCTGGTCCTGGAAGTCCTCCTGGTCCCGCATCTCCGCCGGCGTGAACCGCCGCATCCACGCCGGCCTCGTGCCCTTCCGATCCTCGCGCGGCGCGGCCCGGTCGTCGTCGTCTCCCATGCGTCGAGCCTGACAGGTCTGCCGGGCGGGGATCAGCGCCGCGGGACCGGCGCCGGCGCGGTCGTCGCCCGTCGGACGAGCCTTGTGGGCAGCTGCACCCGCATGGCGTCGGGCTCGGTGCCGCCCATGAGCGACATGAGCAGGTCCACCGCGGTGGTGCCGAGACGCTGCATCGGCTGGCGGATCGTGGTGAGCGGCGGCGTCATCTGCGACGCCTCGGGGATGTCGTCGAACCCGATGACGGAGAGGTCCTCGGGCACGCGGATGCCCAGCTCCGCCGCCACCTGGAGGATCGCGATGCCCGAGAGGTCGTTGGCGGCGAAGATCGCGGTCGGGCGGTCCGGCATCGACAGGAGGACCCGCGCGGGCTCCCGCGCCGGTGCCGTGAGAAACAGTCCCGAGCGCACGAGCGCCGGGTCGAAGGCGATGCCCGCGTCCTGCAGGGCCCGCCGGTACCCGGCCTCGCGGAGGCTCGCCGAGCGGAGGTCGGGGCGGCCGGCGAGGAACCCGATCCGCCGGTGCCCGAGCTCGAGGAGGTGGCGGGTCGCCTGGAGCGCGCCGCCCAGGCTGTCCGACTCGACGCTCGGCAGGTCGGCCGGTCCCGTGTGCGGGTCGATCGAGACGACGGGGATCTCGGTGGAGGCGGTCACGACGGTCGGCGTGACCATGATCGCGCCGTCGATGAGCGTGCCGCTCAGGCGGCTGAGCGACCGGCGCTCCCAGCCGGCGCCGTCGGCCTGGCGCGAGCCGCTGTAGGCCAGCAGGTCGTAGCGCGAGCGGCGGAGCGCGGCGCTCACGCCCTTGAGGATCTCGGCGCTGAACGGCTCGAAGTCGGCCACCAGGACGCCGATGACGCCGGTGCGGTGGGAGCGCATGCTGCTCGCGACGAGGCTCGACTCGTAGCCGAGGCGCTCGACGACCTCCATGACGCGGCGGGAGGTCTCGGCCGAGATCCCGTAGCGGCCGTTGACGGCCTTGGAGACGGTCGACACCGAGACGCCGGCGGCAGCGGCGACGTCGTGGATCGTGGGACGGCGGGTCATGCAGTGGACCCTACGCCTGCAAGAAAAGGATTTCGAAAACGTTTGACGATTCGCCGGAGCGCGGCTGACACTGTCACGACCGGCCCCCGTCAGGAGGTCGCGGCACCGCGAGGACGCGGCGTCGCGACCGTCTCCCGCGCGGATCCGGGACGTGCCGCGGCCCCACAGCATCCGGCCGCGCACGAGCACGACACCCCCCCCCGACACCCGCCAGGGTGCGCTCAATGAAGAGGACAGGTTGGACAAGATGAAGGCACGGAAGATCCTCACGGGATCCGCGGCCCTGCTCGTGGGGGCGCTCGCCCTCACCGGCTGCAGCGGCGGCGGCTCCGGCAGCGACGACGGCGGTCCCGTCGAGATGACGCTGTGGCAGAACTCCACCACCGGCCCGGGCAAGGCGTTCTGGGAGAAGACCACGGCGGACTTCAACGCCGCGAACCCGGGCGTCACGGTCACGGCCACGTCGATCCAGAACGAGGACCTCGACGGCAAGCTGCAGACCGCCCTCAACTCGGGCGACGCGCCCGACATCTTCCTGCAGCGCGGTGGCGGCAAGCTCGCCGCCACCGTCGCCGCGGGCCAGGTCATGGACATCACGGACGGCATCTCCGCCGACGTGAAGGCCGAGATCTCGCAGGGCGCGTTCGACGCGAACTCCATCGACGGCAAGGCGTACGCCATGCCAGTCGCCGTGCTCCCCAGCGGCATCTTCTACAGCCAGGACCTCTTCACGGCCGCCGGCATCACGGAGACGCCGACGACCATGGACGAGCTCGACGCCGCCGTCGAGAAGCTGAAGGGGTCGGGCGTCGCGCCCATCGCCCTCGGCGCCAAGGACGCGTGGCCCGCCGCGCACTGGTACTTCAACTTCGCACTCCGCGAGTGCTCCTCCGCGACGCTCGAGAAGGCGGCGACGGACAAGGACTTCAGCGACGAGTGCTGGATCGCGGCGGGCGAGGACGTGCAGGACCTCGTCGGCACCGAGCCGTTCAACGACGGCTTCCTCACCACCGCGGCGCAGCAGGGCGCCGGCAGCTCGGCCGGCCTCATCGCCAACAAGCAGGCCGCCATGGAGCTCATGGGCGCCTGGGACCCGGGAGTCATCGCGGGCCTCACCCCCGACCAGAAGCCGCTGGCCGACCTGTCCTGGTTCCCCTTCCCCGAGATCTCGGGTGGCGAGGGCGAGCCCGGCTCGATCATGGGCGGCATCGACGGCTACTCCTGCTCCGCGCAGGCGCCGAAGGAGTGCGTCGACTTCCTCAACTACATCGGCACCGCCGACGTGCAGAAGGAGTACTACGCGGCCTTCAACGCCCCGCCCGTGAACACCGAGGCGCAGACCGCGGTCACCGAGCCGTACCTCCAGGAGATCCTGGCCGCGTACAACGACGCGCCCTACGTCTCCCAGTGGCTCGACACGGTCTACGGCCTGAACGTCGGCAACGCGATGAACGTCGGCGTCGTCGACCTCATGGCGGGCGACGGCAGCCCGGAGAAGCTCATCCAGACCGTCGGCGACGCCGCCAAGAAGGCCTAGGCGACCCGACATGACGATCCGCGAGAGCTCGCTCGACGAGCAGCGTCCCGCGGCTGATCCTGCACACCCCGAGGGCGGCGTCGCGACGACGCCGCCCTCGGCGGTGCGTGCGCGACGCCGCGGCCTCGGCTGGACCGGTCGCCTCGAGGTCCTGATCCTCGTGGGCCCGGCCCTCCTCTTCTTCCTGGGCTTCGTCATCTACCCCGTGGTGATGGCGGCCTACTACGGCTTCTTCAGCTGGCAGGGCTTCGGCCCGCCCACCGTCTTCGTGGGCTTCCGGAACTACATCACGATCCTCCAGGACCCCACGTTCCACGAGGCGCTGATGCACAACGCCGTGATCGTGGTGCTGTCGCTCGTGCTCCAGGGCCCGGTCGCGATCCTCGTGGCGCTGCTGCTCAACCGGAAGCTGCGCGGCCAGTCGATCATCCGCGTGCTGATCTTCGTGCCGTACGTGATCTCCGAGGTCGTCGTCGGCACCGGCTGGAGCCTCATGCTCCAGGGCTCCGGCGCGCTCAACGGCTTCCTCGCGAACGTCGGCCTGGCGGACCTCCAGCAGGACTGGCTCGCCAACCCCGACATCGCGATCTGGTCGCTCATGACGATCATCACGTGGAAGTACATCGGCTTCGCGGTGATCCTCTTCCTCGCCGGCCTCCAGGGCATCCCCGAGGAGCTCTCCGAGGCGGCCGCCATCGACGGCGCGTCGTACTGGCAGATCCAGCGGCGCATCACCCTGCCGCTGCTCGCGCCGACGCTGCGCATCTGGGCGTTCCTGTCGATCATCGGCTCGCTGCAGCTGTTCGACCTCGTCTACATCATCTGGGGCCAGTACATCTCGGCCACCGCGGGCACCTCGACCATGGCCACGTACCTCGTGGCCAACGGGCGCGGATCCGGCAACTACGGGTACGGCAACGCCGTCGCCGTGGTGCTGTTCCTCGTCTCCCTGGTCGTCGCGCTCGTCTACCAGCGGTTCGTGCTCAACCGCGACACCGCCGGCGCCCTCACGGGCACGGGAAGGAAGAAGAAGTGACCGTCGTCACCGCCGCTCCGCGCAACGCGGACCTGGACCCCGCCTACTCGGCGAAGGCGCCGAAGCCCCGGAGGGCGAAGACGCCGGGGCAGGGCAACAACCCGATCCCGTACCTCGTCGCGGTCGTGCTCATCGCCCTGATGCTGACGCCGGTGGCGTACATCATCCTCGGCGGCTTCCGCACGAACGCCCAGATCACGACCGACCCGGCGGGCTTCCCGTCGCCGTGGCAGATCCAGAACTACGTCGACGTCCTCACGGGCTCCATGTTCTGGCGCCAGGTGGGCAACTCGCTCATCGCTGCGATCGGCACCACGGTCGGCGCGGTCGTGCTCGGCCTCATGGCGAGCTACGTGCTGGCCCGGTACACGTTCTTCGGCCGCGGGGCGCTGTACGCGCTCTTCGCGTCGGGGCTCATGTTCCCCATCACCGTGGCGATCACGCCGCTGTACATCGTGATCCGCTCGCTCGGCCTCACGAACTCGCTGCCGGGGATCATCCTCCCGCAGATCGCATTCGCGCTCCCGACGACGATCATCATCCTGGTGCCGTTCCTGCGGGCGATCCCGGACGAGATCCAGGAGGCCGCGTTCATCGACGGGTGCAGCCGACTCGGGTTCTTCTTCCGCATGGTCGTGCGGCTGTCGATGCCGGGCGTGATCACGGTCGGGATCCTCGCGTTCATCGGCAGCTGGAACAGCTACCTCCTGCCGCTGTTCCTCCTCAGCGACGCGTCGATCTACACGCTGCCGCTCGGCGTGCAGTCGTTCTCGTCGCAGTACTCGGTCGACACCGCCAAGGTGCTCGCGTTCACGTCGCTGTCGATGATCCCCGCGCTCGTGTTCTTCTCCGTCTTCGAGCGCCGCATCGTCGGCGGCCTCACCGGCGCGGTGAAGGGATGACCGGCGCGGAGGCGCCGGCGCCCGGCGCCGTGGAGCTGCCCCGGGTGTCGGAGCGCGTGCGCGAGCTGCACGCGCGCATGACCCTCGAGGAGAAGCTCGCGCAGATCGTCGGCTACTGGGTCGACCAGGGCGGCGAGGTCGTCGCGCCCATGCAGGGCGAGATGGCCACGACCGGCCGGTACGAGGAGGCCACCGAGCACGGCCTCGGGCACCTCACCCGCGTATACGGCACGCGGCCGGTGGATCCCGTGGAGCGCGCGTCGTGGCTGTGGGCCGAGCAGAGGCGGCTCCAGACGGAGACGCGGCTCGGCATCCCGGCGCTCGTGCACGAGGAGTGCCTCACCGGGCTCGCCGCGTGGCAGGCCGCCACGTTCCCCACGCCCCTCGCGTGGGGCGCGTCCTTCGACCCCGGCCTGGTCGAGGAGATGGCGGGCCTCATCGGCGGGTCGATGCGGGAGCTCGGCGTGCACCAGGGCCTCGCGCCCGTGCTCGACGTGATCCGCGACGCCCGCTGGGGCCGCGTCGACGAGTGCATCGCCGAGGACCCGTACGTCGTCGGCACCATCGGCACCGCGTACGTGAAGGGGCTGCAGGGCGCGGGGATCCACGCCACGCTCAAGCACTTCGTCGGCTACTCGGCGTCGCAGTCCGGGCGCAACCACGCGCCGGTGCACGTGGGCCCGCGCTTCGTGGAGGACGTGCTGCTGCCGCCGTTCGAGATGGCGGTGCTCGACGGCGGCGTGCGCTCGGTCATGAACTCGTACGCGGAGATCGACGGCGCGCCCGTCGGCGCCACCCCCGAGTACCTCACCGACGTGCTCCGCGGCCGCTGGGGCTTCGACGGGGTCGTCGTCTCCGACTACTTCTCCGTCGCGTTCCTCCAGGTGATGCACGCCGTCGCGGGCGACCGCGGCGAGGCGGCCGAGCTCGCGCTCGCGGCCGGCATCGACGTGGAGCTGCCCACCGGCGACGCGTACCTCGCGCCGCTGGCGGAGCGGATCCGCGCTGGGCTCGCCGACGAGTCGCTCGTCGACCGCGCGGTGCTCCGGGTGCTCGACGAGAAGGAGGAGCTGGGGCTCCTCGACGCGACCTTCGACGCGCCGCCCACGAGCATCGACCTCGACACCCCGGCCCACCGGGACGTCGCGCGTCGCCTCGCGGAGGAGTCCGTGGTGCTGCTCGCGAACGACGGCACCCTGCCGCTCGCGTCGGCCGACCGGCCCGCGCCGCGCCGCATCGCGCTGATCGGCCCCAACGCCGACAGCGCCGAGGCGCTCATGGGCTGCTACTCGTTCGCCAACCACGTGCTCGCGCACCACCCGGGCACCCCGCTCGGGTTCGCGATCCCGACCGTGGCCGAGGCGCTGCGCGTCGAGCTGCCCGACAGCGAGCTGGTGCTCGTCGCCGGCGCCGAGGTGGAGGGCGACGACCGCTCCGGCTTCGACGCGGCCGTCGACGAGGCCTGCCGTGCCGACCTCGCGGTCGTGGTCGTCGGCGACCGGGCGGGCCTGTTCGGCCGCGGCACGGTCGGCGAGGGCAACGACGTCGAGAGCCTCGACCTGCCGGGCGTGCAGCGCGAGCTGGTGGAGGCGATCCAGGCCACCGGGACCCCCGTGGTCATGGTGCTGCTCACCGGCCGGCCGTACGCGGTGGCGTGGGCGATCGAGGGCGAGTCCGCCCCCGCGGCCGTGCTGCAGGCGTTCTTCCCGGGCGAGGAGGGCGGATCCGCGATCGCGGGCGTGCTCTCCGGCCGGGTGTCGCCGTCCGGCCGACTCCCGGTGTCGCTCCCGCGCTCCGCGGGCGCGCAGCCGTTCTCGTACCTGCACCCGATCCTGGGCGGCCCGTCGGAGGTGACGAGCGCCGACCCGACGCCCGTGCTCCCGTTCGGGCACGGACTCTCGTACACGTCGTTCGCGCGCACCGGCCTCGCGGTCGCGGCTTCCGAGGTGCGGGCGGGGGAGTCGTTCACGGCGACCGTCGAGGTGCGCAACACGGGCGACCGCGACGGCACCGACGTGGTGCAGCTGTACGCCCGCGACGTGCAGGGCAGCGTGACGCGGCCCGTCGCGCAGCTGCTCGGCTACCTGCGGCTGGACCTCGCCGCCGGCGAGTCCGCGCGCGTCCGGTTCGAGGTGCCCACCACCCGCCTCGCCTTCACCGACCCGCGGTACCGCCGCATCGTCGAGCCGGGCGCGGTGGAGCTGTGGGTGGGGCCGTCGAGCGCCGTGCGGGAGACGGAGGCGGCGATCGAGATCGCCGGACCCGTGCACCACGTCACGATCGCGGACGAGCGGTACGTGCGCACGTCGGTGGAGCCGGTCGGCGCGTCCGCGGGCGCGCCGGCCGTCCCGGAGCGGGTGCTCGAGCCGAGCTGATCCGGCCTACACCGGCCCGCAGCGCGGAGCCCCGGCGCCACGTCCTCGCGACGCGGCGGCCGGGGCTTCGTCGTGCGACCGGCCCGACGCCCGGACGTGGACCGCCCGGACGCGGGTCGCCCGGTCAGCCGCGCGCGAGGTGGTCGCGCACGCCCTCGGGCTCGCGGCCGAGGAGCTCGGCCAGGAGCGGGTCCGTGCCCGCGAGGAAGCCGCCGGCAGCCGCGAGCGGGAGCCCCAGGAGGAAGCGCGCGACGGGGGCGGGCGTGCCGACGGCGACCAGCCCGGCGATCCAGTCCTCGGCATCCACGACCTCGAGGCGCACCGGGCGGCCCGCGACCTCGGACGCCAGCTCCGCCACCTCGGCCATGGTCGGCGCCGTGCTCGCGGTGAGGGTGACGGGACCGTCGGCGGGCGCGTCCTGGAGCAGGATCCGCGCGGCGCCCTCCGCGGCGTCGGCGCGCGACGTCCAGGAGACGGGGCCGTCGGCGGGGACGCGGATCACGCCGGTCTCGCGCCAGGCGCCCAGCAGCAGGTCGATGCTGTGCAGGTAGAAGCCGTTGCGGAGCGCCGTCCACGGGATGCCGGAGGCCGCGAGGATCCCCTCGGTGGCGGCGTGGTCGTGGGCCGGGGCGAAGGGCGAGTCGGGGGCCGCGCCCTGGTGGCTCGTGTAGAGGATCCGTCCCACGCCCGCCTCCGTCGCGGCCTCGACGGCGGCGCGGTGCAGCGCGACGGCGTCGGCGCCCGGATCGCTGGCGGAGACGAGGAGCAGCCGGTCGGCGCCCGCGAAGGCGGCGGGGAGCGATGCCGCGTCGGCGTAGTCGCCGCGGCGCACCTCCACGCCGCGGTCGGCGAACGACCGCGCGCTCGCGGGGTCGCGTGCGACGACGGCGATGCCCGCCGCGGGGACGGTCCGCAGCAGGTGCTCGGCGGTGGCGCCGTTGAGGGCGCCGGTGGCTCCGGTGATGACGATCATGTGCGTGCCTCTCGTTCGTCTCGTGTTATCGGTGGTAACGCGTGAAAGGTAGCACGGGAATCACTGCGCTAACACCCGTGCGTTATCGTCGGTCCATGACCACCGACGCTCCCGCGCCCGACGAGGCCGCCGCCGACCCGCGCGCGGGCACGCGCGACCGCATCGTCGACGTGGCCGCCGACCTGCTCCGCGCATCCGGCCGGCCGGCCGTCACCACCCGCGCCGTCTCCGAGGCCGCGGGCGTGCAGGCCCCCACCATCTACCGGCTATTCGGCGACAAGGAGGGGCTCCTCGACGCGGTCGCGGAGCGGGAGATGACCCGGTTCAGCGCCGTCAAGGCCGAGGCCGTGCGCGCCGCCGCGGCGGGCGCGGCCGACGCCGTCGACGACCTCCGCGCGGGCTGGGACGCGACGATCGCGTTCGGGCTCGCCAACCCCGACCTCTACGCCCTCATGAGCGACCCGGCCCGGGGACTCGGCTCCCCGGCCGTGCGCGCGGGCGTGGCCCTCCTCGAGGCGCGCGTGCACCGGGTCGCGCTCGCGGGACGCCTGCGCGTCGCCGAGCCCGTCGCGGTCGACCTCCTCCACGCGGCCGCGACGGGTGCGCTGCTGTCCACGATCCGCCGCCCGGCCGCCGACCGCGACCGGGTCCTGGTCGACGTGATGCGGGAGGCCGTGCTCCAGCGCATCCTCACGCCCCCGCCGGGAGGCCGCGCCCGCCGCGAGCCCGGCCTCGTCGAGCGCGCCGTCGCGCTGCGCGCCCACGTGGCCGACGCCGACCGGCTCAGCACGGGCGAGCGGACGCTCCTCGCGGAGTGGCTCGACCGGATCGCAGCGGCCCGCTGATCCACCGCCACGCGACGCGAGCGCCCCGGCGGACCGCCCTCAGGCCCCCGCCGCCTCCACCGGCGCCGTCGTCAGCGCCTGCAGGCCCGTGACCCGGAGCAGGTCCAGCCGCGCCTCGTCCTCGCTGCCCGGCTCGGCCGTGTAGACGACGATGCGCAGGTCGCTGCCCGGCACGGAGAGGGTGTCGCAGTCGATCGTGATGGGGCCGACGGGCGTGCTCGTCACGGTCTTCCGGCTCGACCGGTGCTCGGCGACGCGGGCCTCGCTCCAGCGGCGCGCGAACTCCGGCACCTCGGCGCGCAGCCGGGCCACGAGCCGCGCGAGCGCGCGGTCCGCCGGGTAGCGGCCCACCGCCGTGCGCAGGTCCGCGGTGAGGTCGCGCGCGAACTCCTCCTCGTGCACGGCGTCGAAGTCGGTGCCGGCGTGGCCCTCGGTGAAGTACGTCCACACGAGGTTCCGGTCCCAGCCGGTGCGCGTCGACGGATCCCCGTTCAGCGCCGCCCACAGCGGGTTCCACAGGAGCAGGTCGTGCGTGGCGGTGAAGACCGCGAGCGGCACGTCGCCCAGCCGGTCGACGATGCGGTGCACCCCCGGCGTGATGTGCCGCGGCACCTCGCCGCGACCGGGCGGGGCGACGCCCGCGACGCGGTGCAGGTGGTCGCGCTCGTCCTCGGTGAGGCGGAGCGCGCGGGCGAGCGCGCCGAGCATCTGCGGGGACGGGTTGACCGAGCGGCCCTGCTCGAGCCGCACCACGTAGTCGACGCTCACGCCCGCGAGCGCGGCCAGCTCCTCGCGGCGGAGGCCGGCGGTGCGGCGATGGGGTCCCGCGGGCAGGCCCACGTCCGCCGGCTGGACGCGTTCGCGCCAGGCGCGGAGGACGCTCGCGAACTCGGTCATGGACCAATCCTCCGCGCTCGCGGCCCGATCAGCCTGGTACCGCCGGTCCTCCCGTCGACGGGTGCCTGGACGCGGCGTCGGCCCGGGCGCAGGCTCGACGCATGACCACCACGCTCATCACCGGATCCAACCGCAGCCTCGGCCTCGAGACCGCGCGCCGCCTCCTCGAGGCGGGGCACACCGTCTACGCCGGCATGCGCGACACCGCCGACGGCGATGCCGTCCGCGCCCTGGGCGCCCACCCCGTCCAGCTCGACGTCGACGACCAGGCCAGCGTGGAGCGCGCTGTCGCCTCGCTGCCGGAGCTCGACGTGCTCGTCAACAACGCCGGCGTGCTCGGCACCTCCTTCGGGGTCGACGACCTCACCCCCGCGGCGATGCTCTCGGTGCTCCAGACCAACGTCGTCGGCATCGTGCGGGTGACGCAGGCCGCGCTGCCCCTGCTGCGGGCGTCCGCCGCGCCGGTCATCGTCAACGTCGCCTCGGGCGTCGGCTGGCCACGCGCCCTCGCCGGCGACGGCACCGACGAGAGCCACGTGCTCGCGGTGCCGTACGCAGCCTCGAAGGCGGCCGTCATCACCCTGACCCTGCAGTACGCGAAGAACCTGCCGGGCTTCCGGGTCAACGCCACCGACCCCGGCTACACGGCCACCGACTTCAACGGCCACGGCGGCCACCAGACGGTCACCGAGGGCACCGACGCGACCGTCGCGATGGCGCTCGTGGGACCGGACGGGCCGACGGGCGGGTTCCACAGCCGGCACGGCCGCATCGACTACTGAGCGGCGTGGACCGCCGTGCCGCTGCGCGCTACCGTCGAACCGTGACCTGGCCCGCGCTGCACGTCTCCCGTCCCGTCGACGCCGACGTGGCGTCCGTCGTCGCCGTCGCGGGGGATCCCGCGCGGCTGCCCGAGTGGGCGGCGGGTGTCAGCTCGGGCATCCGCCTCGAGGGCGGGCGCTGGCTGTCGGACTCGCCGATGGGCGCGATCGAGATCGCGTTCACCGGTCCGCGCGAGCTCGGGATCCTCGACCACGACGTGACGCTGCCCGACGGGACGGTCGTGCGGAACCCGCTGCGCGTGCTGCCGAACGCCGACGGCAGCGAGGTGGTGTTCACCCTCTTCCAGCGCCCGGGCGTGACCGACGAGGAGCTCGCCGCCGACGCCGCCCTCGTCGCCGCGGACCTCGACCGGCTCGCGGCGCTGGTCGTCCGCGCCTGACGTCAGCCCCGCGTCGCGCGGCTCACGCCGTCACGCGTCGGCCGTGACCGGCGCGTCCTCGCCGAACCGGTGGTGTCCGAGCACGGCGAGCAGCTCGAGCTTCCCCGCGGCGTCGGACCGCGGGGCGGCCGTGAGCACGAGGAGCGCCTGGCCCTGGTCCTCGGTGAACAGCGCCTGGCAGTCGAGCTCGATCTCGCCCAGCTCCCGGTGGATCAGCGTCTTCCGGTCGTGGAACCGGGTCCCCACCTCGTGCCGTTCCCACAGCGCCCGGAACTCGTCGCTCGTCGCGCTGAGCCGGTGCACCAGCGCGGCGGCGGGGGAGGACGGGCCGGCGGAGCCGAGGGCCATCCGGAGGCCCGCGACGAGCGACGCGCCCTGGCGCTCGTGGTCGGACGCCGGGTACACGTCGCGCTCGCCCGGCCGGGTGAACCAGCGGTAGACGGCGGCGCGCGCCATCCCGCGCTCCTGCATGTGATCGCCGAGCAGGATCGCGGCCAGCCGGTTCTGCGCGAGCGTCTCCCCGAGGCGGGAGATGATGACGGCCGGCGTGTCGTCCAGCCGGTCGAGCACCCGGCGCAGCGGCGGGGCGACGTGCGAGTCGAGGGGCGTCCGCGCGGGGACGTTCTGGCCGGCCAGCCGGTGGAGGTGGTCGCGCGCGTCGTCCGTGAGCCGCAGCGCACGGGCGAGCGCCTGCAGCATCTGCACGGACGGCTGCGGACCCCGCCCCTGCTCCAGCCGCGCGTAGTAGTCCGTGGACATGCCCGTCAGCTGCGCGACCTCGTCGCGTCGCAGGCCCGGCACGCGGCGGCGGGGCGAGTCGGGGAGCGCCACGTCCGCGGGCCGCAGCCCCTCGCGGCGGGCGCGCAGGAAGGCGGCGAGCGCGGATCTGTCCACGCCGCCATCATCGCGCTCGCGGCGGGGCGGGAGGGAGGGAGCGCCGGTCCCACGATGACCGCTCCCCTCCCGGATCCGCCCGGGCCGCCGCACACTCGGCCCATGGACATCACCGGCAACACCGCATTCATCCCCGGCGCCACCTCCGGCATCGGCCTGGCACTGGCCCTGCGACTGCAGGCGGCCGGCAACACCGTCGTCATCGGCGGACGCCGCACCGGGCTCCTGCAGCGACTGGCCGCCGAGCACGGCCTGGGCACCGTCGTCATCGACGTCACCGATCCCGCCTCCGTGCGCGCCGCCCGCGACCAGGTGCTCGCCGAGCACCCCGACCTCGACGTCGTCATCGCGATGGCCGGCGTCATGGGCGTGGAGGACATCCGGAGCGCGGACTTCCTCGACCACGCCGAGCGGGTCATCGACACCAACGTCCGCGGACCGCTGCACCTGGTCGCGGCGTTCGTGGAGCACCTGCGGACCCGCCCGCGTGCCGCCCTCATCACGGTCTCCTCGGGGCTCGCCCACACCCCGCTCGCCGTCACGCCCACGTACAACGGCTCCAAGGCGTTCATCCACCGGTTCACCGAGTCGATCCGCCTGCAGCTGGCCGGCACCTCGGTGCAGGTCATCGAGATCGTCCCGCCGGGCGTGCGGACGGAGCTGCTCCCCGGGGGATCCGAGGACGAGCGGTTCATGCCCCTCGACGCCTTCGCCGACGAGGTGATGGCCCTCCTCGGGTCCCAGCCCGACGCCCGCGAGATCCTGGTGGAGGCGGTCAAGCCGCTCCGCTTCGCCGAGGTCGAGGGCCGGTACGACGCGACGGTCGCCGCGATGAACGGCTGAGGGGGCGGGCCGGCCGCCACACTGGATCCATGAGCACCGCCGCCGCCGACGTCCTCGCCCGCCTCGTCGAGGGCATCGACCGCGAGCGGCTCGGCGCGTACGGCGCCGTCGTCCGGATCGGCGACGACGAGGCCGCCCACCGCTGGCGCAGCGACGACCGGGAGGACCTCTACTCGGTGTCGAAGGGCGTGTGCGCGCTCGCCGTCGGCATGGCGGTGGACGCGGGGATCCTCCGGCTCGACACCCGCGTGCCCGAGCTGCTGCCGGATCTGGACCTCGGCGCGGGCGTCGACCGGGTCACGGTCGAGCACCTCCTCACCATGACGAGCGGCATCGACTTCGCGTGGTTCGGCGACGAGCCCGTCCCCGGCCCCGATCTCGCGCAGGCGATGCTCGGGCTCCCGACCCGCGGCCCCGGCACCGTCTTCCGCTACAGCGACGCGAGCCCGTACGTCGCCATGCGGATGCTCGCCGCGGCCGTCGGCGACGTGCGCGACTGGCTCCTCCCGCGCCTCTTCGCGCCGCTCGGCATCGGGAACCCGCAGTGGCACCGCTGCCCCCTCGGCTTCGTCGTGGGCGGCAGCGGACTGCACCTGCGGACGGGCGAGCTGGCGCGCATCGGCCGGCTGCTGCGCGACCGCGGTGCGTGGGAGGGTCGTCAGCTCGTGAGCGGGGAGTGGATCGACCGGATGCACGCCGACTGGGTCGGCACCGGCGGCGACGATCCCGACGCGCCCTTCGCCCGCTACGGCCTCGCGACCTGGGACGGCCCGGGCGACGCCTGGCGCCTCGACGGCCGGTACGGGCAGTACGTGGTCGTGGACGCGTCCCGCGACGCGGTCGTCACCATCACCGCGCACGAGGAGGAGCGGGACCACCTGCTCGCCGAGCTCGCGGTGGCGTCGGTCGTCGACGTCGTCGGCTGATCCGCGCGGGTCAGTGCACGGGCGCCGTCAGCGGATCCGGTGCCCGGCGCGTGCGCCCCGCGTCGGTCGCCACCGCGAACCCCTCGCGTGCCCAGTACTCGAACCCGCCGATCAGCTCCTGCACGGCTGTGTAGCCGAGCGTCGCGAGCGCGAGGGCGGCGCGCGTGCTGCCGTTGCAGCCCGGTCCCCAGCAGTAGACGACGACGCGGGCGTCGCGGTCGGGCAGCTCGGTGGCGGCGCGCTCCGCCAGCTCCGCGCCGGGGATGTGGACCGCCCCGGGGATGCGCCCCTGCGCCCACGCGGCGTCGGATCGCACGTCGACCACGAGGGGCGCGGCGCCGCTCGCGCGGTCCGCGGCGAGGTCGGCGGGGTCGGTCTCGCAGGCCAGCTTGGCGGCGAGGAAGTCGATGGCGGAGAGGCTCGTCTGCATGCCTCCATCGAAGCGGTCGGGCTCCCCGGCGCGGAAGGGCGGTCGCCCGGCATCCGGGCCCTCGCGCCGCGGATCGCCCGGTAGGTTCGGCCGCATGCCGACGAATCCGCCGCTCGCCCTCGACGCCACCGACCACGCGATCATCGCCGGGCTCCAGGCCGACGGCCGCATGAGCGTCGTGCAGCTCGGCCGCGCCGTCTCGCTCTCGGCCAGCGCGACGGCCGAGCGGGTGCGCCGCCTGACCGAGGCCGGGATCATCACGGGCTACTCCATCACGGTGGATCCCGAGGCCCTCGGCTGGGCCGTCACCGCCTTCGTGCGGCTGGCCTACCCCTCCGGCGACTACCGCCCCTTCCACGCGCTCGTGGCGGAGATGCCGGAGATCGTCGAGGCGCACCACGTCACGGGCGCCGACTGCTTCATCGTCAAGGTGCACGCCCGCTCGATGCGCGACCTCGAGCGAATCACGGGCCGCCTCGCCGTCCTCGGCGGGATCACGACCCACGTCGTCTACTCCAGCCCGGTCCCGGGTCGGCACGTCGGGCCGGCATGACCCGCGCCGGGACCCGGACGGGTTGGTAACATTACCAAGCCTCGCGGGGCTTGGTAACATTACCAACATGCGCGACGCGACGGACAATCCCTTCAGCCCCGGATCCGACACGGTCCCGGAGATCTGGGCCGGCCGCACCGAGCAGCTCGGCGACTGGCGCGACGTGGTCCGCCCCCGGCTCCTCCGCGGGCTCCCCGAGCGCGGGCGCACCGTGCTCGGGGAGCCCGGTCTCGGCAAGTCCTCGCTCGTCCGGCGCATCGCGCGGACCGCCGCCCGCGACGGGGACTGGGTCACGCCGCAGCTCCGCATCCCGCTCGGCGCCGATCCGCTGAAGCCCGTCGCGGCCGCCGTGCTGGAGCTCGCGCGGGCCGCGGGCCTGCCCTCGGCGCGCGAGAGGCGGATCCGGGAGGCGATCGACCGGGTGGAGACGGTCGCCGCGGCCGGGCTCTCGCTCACCGTGCGTGGATCCGACCGGAGCGGCCCCGAGCCGTACACGGCGCTGACCGCGCTGCTCGTCGAGGTCGGCCGCGCCGCCATGCGCCAGGACCGGGTCGCCCTGGTCCACGTCGACGAGGTGCAGAACATCACCGACGAGCGGACGCTCTCCCAGCTGCTGATCGCGTTCGGCGACGCCCTCACGCACGAGGAGGAGGTCGAGGTCCCCGGGGGCGCGCGCGTGCGCCGGTCCCTGCCCATCGCGGTGTACCTCACGGGCCTGCCGGACTTCGAGGACCGGGCCGGCGCGCACAAGGGGGCGACGTTCGCGCGCCGCTTCCGCACGACCGTCCTCACCGCGATCGACGACGAGGACATCCGCGCCGCCCTGCAGGACTTCGTCGTGCCCGGCTGGGAGGTCGCGGACGGGACCGGCCGCACCGCGCGGATCCGCATGGAGCAGGACGCCGCGGCCGCCATCGTCGACCTGTGCCGCGGGGAGCCGTTCCTCTTCCAGCTGGCGGGGGAGCGCGCCTGGTACGCCGGATCGGGGACGACGATCACCCGCGACGAGGTCCACGCCGGCTGGCGGGGCGCGGAGCGCGAGGCGGCCGCGCACGTGGAGCGGATCCTCGAGCGGCTGCCCCCGCGGGAGCGCGCCTTCGTGGAGGCGATGGCCGCGCTGCCCGCGGCCGAGCGCACGCTCACCCGCATCGCGAGGGCGATGGGCCGGTCGAGGGCCGCGGAGGTCGGCACGACGGCGCAGCGCCTGGACACCGTCCGCGGGATCATCGACCGGGGCACGTCCTACGGCTTCCGCCACCGCGCGATCGAGGCCCACCTGACGAGCGCCTGGCCGCGGGTCGGGTGACGGGTCCGCGGGTCAGCGCGGCGTCGCACGCGGCCGCCCGTCGTGGAGCCACCCCGTGAGCGCCACCACCTCCGCCGCGATGTCGCCCACCGACCGGCCGTCGGTCGCCACGCGGTGCACCGCGCCCGACGCGCCCGCCGCGAGCCGCGGCGCCGCGGCCGCGCTGCGCTCGACGGCCTCGGCGAGCCCGGATCCGATCTCGCGTCCGGCGAGGCGCCGGGCGGCGGTCGCGTCGTCGGCCGTCAGCAGCACGCCGACGGCCTCGACCTCGCCGCCGAGCGCGGCCGTGAGGGCCGGCATCTCGAGCACGCTCACGGTGTTCGCGTAGATCACGCGCGTCCATCCCGCCGCGCGGTAGTTCCGCCACATCGCCGCCAGGTTCCGCTCCGCCAGCGGGATGCCCTGCCGCCACGGCTCCGGATGCGCCTGGTCGAGCGCGTCGCCCTCGACGAGGGCGTGCCGCACGTCGGCGAGGGCGAGCAGCCGCGACGCCTCGGCCGCCACCGTCGACTTGCCGACGCCGGAGCGCCCGCCGAGGAACAGGGCCTGCGTGGGAGCCGGGATCGTCATGGTCCGAGCGTGGCATGCGGCGCCGGCCGGGTCAGCCCGCGGGATGCAGCGCCCCGCGGAGCGCGGCGGCCTGTGCCCGCCAGAACTCCCGGGAGACCCCGGCGCGAGGCAGGATCGCGTCGAAGCCGTGGAAGGCGCCGTCGACGACCGTCAGCTCGACGGCGACGCCCGCCTCCCGGAGCCGCTCGGCGTAGCGCACGTCCTCCTCGCGGAACAGGTCGAGCGAGCCGACGCCGATCCACGCGGCGGGGAGCCCCGAGAGGTCCTCGCGTCGCGCGGGGGCGGCGTAGGGGGAGACGTCCGGGGCGCCGGGCGGACCGCCGAGGTACGCGGTCCAGCCGACGCGGTTGCTGCCCGGCGTCCAGACGCGCACCTCCGACGTGTCCATGTCGGTGCGGGTGACGGTGCGGTCGTCGAGCATCGGGTAGACGAGGAGCTGGAACGCGGGTGCCGGGGCGCCGCGGTCGTGCGCCATGAGGGCGACGGCGGCGGCGATCCCCCCGCCCGCGCTCGCGCCGCCGACCGCCACCCGGGACGCGTCGACGCCGTGCTCCTCCGCGTGCGCGTGCAGCCAGAGCAGGGCGGCCAGCGCGTCCTCGACGGCGGTGGGGGCCCGGTGCCCGGGGGCGAGGCGGTAGCGCACCGACGCGACGACGATCCCGAGGGTCCGCGCGAAGCGGATGTTCGACGCCTCGTCCTGCAGGTGGTCGCCGAGCACCATCCCGCCGCCGTGGATCCAGAGCAGGGCGGGCACCCGCCCCGAGGCCGTCCGCGGGCGGTAGAGGCGCATGTCGACCGCCGACGCGCCCCCGTCGACGGGCACCCGCACGTCGTGCACGAGGAGGTCCTCGGGCGCCTCCGACCGGCGGGGCTCCCGTCGCGCGGCCATCGCCACGAGCGGCGCCGGGAGGGTGAAGCGGGGGATCAGCCGGGCGAGGGCGAGGTCGGGGTGCAGGGCGGACATGGTGCTCCATCCGGTGGTCGGGCCGCCTCGGCGGGCGGCGTCGGGGGAACCGTACGCGGGCCGCATGGGAGCTCCGACCCGCCCCGCCGCGGACCCGCGTTGACACTGCCCCGACGCCCCCGCGAGAATGGGGGGACGTTGCTCTTACAACGTTGTAATGGCCCGGATCGCCTGCGTTCGCCAGGCGTCGACCAGCCCCGTTCCCGATGAAGTGAAGGACACTCCATGACCGACGCCTCCACGTCGACCGACGCCCGCACCGCCGCGGACGCCCGCATCGCCATCGACCGCACCGCGGTCGTCGCCCCCGTCAACCGCCGCACGTTCGGCTCGTTCGTCGAGCACCTCGGCCGCTGCGTGTACGACGGCATCTACGAGCCCGGCCACCCCACCGCGAACGAGGACGGCTTCCGCCTCGACGTGGTCGACCTCGTCAAGGAGCTCGGCTCGAGCGCCATCCGCTACCCCGGCGGCAACTTCGTCTCCGGCTACCGGTGGGAGGACGGCGTCGGCCCGCGCGCCGAGCGCCCGAAGCGCCTCGACCTCGCCTGGCACTCGCTCGAGACCAACGAGGTGGGCCTCGACGAGTTCGCGCGCTGGTGCGAGCTCACCGGCAGCGAGCTGATGATGGCCGTGAACCTCGGCACGCGCGGCGTGCTCGAGGCCCTCGACATCCTCGAGTACTCCAACCACCCGGGCGGCACCGCCCTCTCCGACCAGCGCATCGCCAACGGCTCCCCGGAGCCCCACGGCGTCAAGATGTGGTGCCTCGGCAACGAGATGGACGGCCCCTGGCAGGTCGGCCACATGACCGCCGACGACTACGGCAAGCTCGCGAACCGCACCGCCGGCGCCATGAAGATGGTGGATCCCACGCTCGAGCTCGTCGCGTGCGGCAGCAGCGGATCCGGCATGCCGACCTTCGGCGAGTGGGAGCGCACCGTGCTCGAGCACGCGTACGACAACGTCGACTTCATCTCCGCGCACGCCTATTACCAGGAGCGCAAGGGCGACCTCGGCAGCTTCCTCGCCTCCTCGCTCGACATGGAGTACTTCATCCGCACGGTCGTCGCGTCGGCCGACCAGGTCAAGTACCGCCGCAAGAGCGACAAGACCATCAACATCTCGTTCGACGAGTGGAACGTCTGGTACCTCGACGAGCACCAGGAGTCCGGCGTCATCACCGAGGGGTGGCCCTACGCGCCGCACCTGCTCGAGGACGTCTACTCGGTCGCGGACGCGGTCGTGCTCGGCAACCTCATGATCACGCTGCTCAAGCACAGCGACCGGGTGACCTCGGCCAGCCTCGCGCAGCTCGTGAACGTGATCGCGCCGATCATGACGGAGAAGGGCGGCGGGGCCTGGCGCCAGACCACCTTCTTCCCGTTCTCGGTCACGAGCCGCCTCGCGCAGGGCGAGGTGCTGCGCCCGCGCATCGACGTGGGCACGTACGAGACCGAGGTGCACGGCACCGCGCCGCTCGTCGACTCGGTCGCCACCTTCGACGAGGCCACCGGCCGCGCCGCGGTCTTCCTCGTGAACCGCAGCCTGTCCGACGCCCTCACGATCGAGGTCGACGTCGCCGGGCTCGCCGTCTCCGAGGTGCTCGAGGCGGTCGGGATCCACGACGACGACGTCTACGCGAAGAACACCTTCGAGGACCGCGAGCGCGTGGGCCTCACGGAGAACGCGTCGGCGACCCTCGCGGACGGCACCCTCACCATCACGCTGCCGCCCGTGTCGTGGACGGCCGTGTCGCTCGGCTGATCCGTACCGCTCCACCACGCGCCCGTCGCGCCGCACCCGCGGCCGGCGGGCGTCGTGCGCGGTGCCGGGTGCGTCGGGTCACGGCGCCGCGGCCGAACGTGCGGGGCGCGGGGCCTCGCGGGCTCGGCGATACGGTGGGCGCGTGGGCGACGAGGCGATCATCGAGCGGGGCCGGCGGCACGTCCACGAGCGGTTCCGCTGGATCGACGGGCACGCCGACACGTGGGCGATGCTCCGCGACCCCGGGTCGCTCGCGGCCGTGGTCGCGGCGCTGGCGGAGCTGGCGCGGGGCGACCGGCCCGACGTCGTGGTCGGCATCGAGGCGCGCGGGTTCGCCCTCGGCCCGGCCGTCGCCGTGGCGCTCGGGGTCGGGTTCGCGCCGATCCGGAAGGACGGCGCGCTCCTGCCCGGGGACGTCGTGCGGCGGGACGCCGACGCCGACTACCGGGGCGTCCGACGCGGGTACTCCGCGCGGCGCGACCTCCTGCTGCCCGGGCAGCGCGCGGTGCTCGTGGACGACTGGATCGAGACGGGCAGCCAGGCCGCCGCCGCGGCCGCGCTCGCGGGGGACTGCGGGGCCGCGCTGGCGGGGATCGCGGTCATCGTGGACGAGCTGCGGCCCGGCATGCGCGCCACGCTGCCGCCCGTCCGCGCGCTGACCACGGCCGACGCGCTGCGCTGACGGCGCCGCCGCGGCGGCATCACGAGGGCGTGCGCGGCGGGGTCAGGCCTGGCGGGACCGTTCGCGCGCGGTGCGTTCGTTGCCGCGCCTGTAGTCGCCCGTCACGCGCGCCATGATCTGCTGCGCGTCGCCGGACTCGACCTGCGCGAGGAACCTGCGTGCGGTGGATCCCCGCAGCGTGGCGGCCACCCGTCCGTGATGCCGGATGACCACCTCGTCGCCGCGCGAGGTGTGCTCGAAGCCGTTCGGGGGCGTGCCCATGGCGGCACGCTACCCGAGCCGTCCTGCCTCGAGGAGGGCGCCGGCTGCCGTGCGGCGGCCCGGCTGCGCCCGCCCGGAGGTCAGGGGCGCGGATCCGTGCGGAGGAGCGCCATGACGATCACGTCGACGGGCTCTCCGTCGAAGCGGGAGGCGGCGCGGAGGCGCCCCTCCTCGACGAAGCCGACGCGCGCGTAGACGCGGCGGGCGCGCGGGTTGGACGCCAGGACCTCGAGGGAGACGCGCTCCAGGTCCGTGGCCGCGAACGCGTGGTCCACGAGGAGCCGGACGGCCTCGGTGCCGAGGCCGCGGTCGCGCCCGGCGGGTCCGATGAGGATGCGGAGGTTCGCGCTCCGGTCCTCCGGGCTCCACTCGTTGATGACGGCCTCGCCCACGCAGGCGTCCGACGCCCGGTCGACGAGCGCGAGGTCGAGGCGGTCGGGCTGGGCGGCGCGCGTGGCGTACCAGGTGCGCGTGCGTGCGTCGAGCGTGGGGCGCGCGGACAGCTCGGCGACCTCCGCGGTCGAGTGGGCGGATGCGGTGAGGCGGAGGACCTCGGGATCGGCGAGCACCGGTCCCATCGCGTCGACGTCGGCGGGGGAGAAGGGTCGCAGGATCACGCGCTCTCCGACGAGGAGCGGCACGGCGGGGAACAGGCGGGGCGGGGCGGTCATGGCGGCACCGGGGCGGGACGCGGCGCGGGCGGCCGGCGTCAGCGCCCGTCGCGGGCGCGGTAGAGGGTCATCAGCGTGGCCGAGATGCGGCCGCCGGGCCCGAGGCGGTGGCCGTTCGCCTCCAGCCACGCGCGGGCGGCGGCACGCTCGCCGGTGGGGGAGCCGCCGGTCGCGGCGGCACGCTCCTCGGGCATCGGCGTGATCGTGACGGTCGTGCGCCTCCCCGCGGCGACGTAGGGCGCGAGCACCGCGCGGAGGGCGCGCGCGTCGGCGGCGTCGAGGTCCGCCTCGAGCACGAGGCCGTCGAGGCCGAAGCGGACCGCCTCGGTCGTGCCGGCGCCCGCGGGCCCGTGCCCGTCGTCGTGCCCGTCGTCGCGTCCCTGCCCGTCGTCGCGCGGATCCGCGTGCTCCGTCATGCCGTCTCCTCGTGCCTCATGCCCCCTCCGAAAGCCTAGATCGCCGTCGTCCCGTCGCCGCGCCGCAGATGAGAACGGTTCTCTTCTAGGCTGGGGTCATGGAACCCCCCGCGAACGCCCGCCCGATCGTCACCCGCGGCGGCCTCGCCGTGATCGTCGTGTCCTCGTCCGACCTCCGGGCGGCGTCCCGGGTCGCCGCGGCCGCGGTCGGGGCGCCCGCGTCCGAGGAGCCCACGCCGGTGGAGGCGCCCGGCGGCGACAGCGGCGACCTGGGCGCCGACCTCGCCGAGGGGCTCATCCAGGACGCCGACGACGGGCGCACCGGGCTCGCGGTGGTGGCGATCGAGCCCGCCGCGGATCCGCTCGAGGTGGCCCTGGTGCTGGAGCACGTCGTCGAGGCGCGGCACCCGGGGTCGACGCCCATCGGGATCCTCGACCTCGTCGCCGTGTCCTCCGTCGCCGAGGTGCGCGACCTGCTGCTCGACCCCCGGACCGTCGATGCGACCCCGTTCGATGCCGCCGAGCGGCTGGCCGGGCGCCTCGAGTGCGCGAGCGTCGTCGTGCTCGAGGACCTGGATCCGGCGCGGCCCTCGCCGGACGCCCGCCGGGCCCTCGCCCTGCTCGCGTGCCTCGCCCCGGACGCGCGCGTGGTCGCCGTCGCCGACCGGGCCTCGCTCGTCGCCGCGCCGCTGCGGATCGGGCGGCAGCGCGCGCGGCGGCTGGCCGCCGGCATGGGCTGGCAGGCGGCGCTCGCCGGCGTCGCCGTCCCGCCGTCCACCGGCGGGATGGGCGTGCACGTCTTCCGGGACCCGCGGCCGTTCCACCCCGGCCGCCTGCATGCGGCCGTCGTGAACGACCTCGTGCCGGGCCCCGTCGGGCGGATCGTGCGCTCCCGGGGCCTCGTGCGCCTCGCGACGCGACCCGCGACCGTCGGCTCGTGGGCCACCGCGGGCGATGTGCTGAGCCTCGATCCCACGGGCATGCGCAGCTGGGACGCCGAGTCGCCCGCGGGCCAGGAGATCGCGTTCGTGGGCGAGCACCTCGACGCCGCGCTGCTCGACGGGATCCTCGGCGCGTGCCTCCTGGCGCCCGACGAGCTGGTCGCGGGACCGGGCGCGTGGCACGGCTACGCGGACCCGTTCCCCGCCTGGGACGCCGAGCACCGGCACTGAGGTCCGCCGCCGGACGGCGGCGTCCGTGCGGCCCGGCCCGCTCACGCCGCCGAGTCGTGCGCGACGAGCCCGTCCTCCAGGCGGACCACGCGGTCCGCGTCGGCGAGCACCGCCGGGTCGTGCGACGCGCACACGACGGCGACCCCGCGGCCGGCCTCGGAGCGCATGATCGCGCGGATCCGCTCGGCGCTCGCCGCGTCGAGGCCCGTCGTCGGCTCGTCGAGGAGCAGGAGCCCGGCGCCGCGGGCGAGGCCCTGCGCGAGGAGCGCCCGCTGCCGCTGCCCGCCCGAGAGCGCCGCGAATCCCCGTCCGGCGAGGGGGATCAGGTCGAGGCGGTCGAGGGCGTCGTCGACGGCGCGGCGGGCGGTCGCGTCGAGCCGTCGCCAGCGCCCGGCCCGGCCCCAGGCGCCGACGGTCGCGACGTCGCGGACGGTGACGGGCAGCCGGTCGGAGACGGCGGCGCGCTGCGGCACGAAGGCCGCGGCGGCGGCGAGCGCGCGCGTCCCCGACAGGGGGATCCGCGTGCCCGCGATCACCTCGAGGAGCGTCGACTTGCCGGCGCCGTTCGGCCCCGCGATGACCGTGAGCGCGCCGGAGCGGAGCTCGAGGTCGACGCCGCCGAGGGCGCGGTGCCCGTCGATCTCGACGTGGATCCCGCGGAGGGCGGCGGCGGCAGCGGGGATCGAGGGCGGGGGCACGCGTCCGATCCTAGCCGTTTGATAAGCGTTCTCATTCTCGACTAGGGTCGGCGATCGTGACATTCCTCACCCGCGGAATCCTCGAGCCGTTCGCGCTCGACTTCCTCCAGCGCGCCCTCCTCGGCGGGGCGCTCGTCGCGATCCTCTGCGGCGTCGTCGGCACGTGGGTCGTCATCCGCGGCATGGCCTTCCTGGGCGAGGCCCTCGCGCACGGCATGCTGCCCGGCGTCGCGCTCGCGACCGTGATCGGCGCCCCCGTCCTCGTCGGCGGGGCCCTCAGCGCCGTGGCGATGAGCCTGGGGATCGCCGCCCTGCAGCGTCGCGGCCGCCTCTCCTACGACACGAGCATCGGCCTGCTCTTCGTCGCGATGCTCGCCCTCGGCGTCGTCGTCATCTCGCACTCCGGCAGCTTCGCGACGGACGCCACCGCCATCCTGTTCGGCGACATCCTCGCCATCGCGCCCGTCGACATCGCGCTGCTCGCGGGCGCCGTGGCCGTCGGCCTCGGGGTCGCGTGGGCGTTCCACCGGCCGCTCGTCGCGCTGGCCCTGGATCCCCGGGTCGCCGCGGTGCTCGGCCTCGGCCCGCGCTCGGCGCAGGCCGCGCTGGTGGGCCTCGTGACGCTGGCGGTCGTCGCGTCGTACCAGGCCGTGGGATCCCTGCTGGTCGTCGGCCTGCTCCTCGCGCCCGCCGTGGCCGCCGGGCACTGGACCGCGCGGATCCCGACGCGCATGGCCCTGGCCGCGGCCCTCGGCGTCGCGTCGGTCCTCGTGGGCCTGCTCGTGTCGTGGCACGCCGCCACGGCCGCGGGCGCCTCCGTCGCGGCCACGGCGATCGCCGTCGCCCTGCTCTCCGGGCTCGCCCGCGCGGGCCTCACGGCGGCGCGGTCCGGCCGGCCGCGGCGCGATCCCCGCGTCATCCGCGGCGTGCCCGTCCCCTGACCGTCGCGACGGCCCGCCGTCGCGACCCGCCCCGACCGACCCGACCCACCCGCCCCACCACTCCCCGAGAGGACCGCGTGCGCTCCCGCATCCCCACCATCCCCCTGCTGGCCGGCCTGGCGCTCGCCCTGACGGCGTGCTCCGCCGGGACCCCGGCCGGACCCGCCGACGAGCCGGCCGCGGAGGCGACCCCCGAGGGGCACGGCGCCGTCGCGGGCGCCGCGGAGCTGGCCGAGCCGCGCCTCGGCCTCACCAGCATCGACCCGACCGGCGCCGTCACGCACCTCGACCTCCTCGACGGATCCGTCGCCGAGCTCGGCCGGATCGGCGCACCCACCGCGATGGACACCGACGGCCGGTACCTCCTGGCGCAGACGGCGGCCGGCGTGGAGATCGTCGACAGCGGGGTGTGGACCTGGGACCACGTCGACCACTTCCACCACTACCGGGCGGACCCCCGCCTCCTCGGCACCGTCGAGGGCGAGGGCACCGCCGTCGTCGCCACGACCAACCTGTCCACGACGGGCGGCACGGGCCTCCACTTCCCCGGCTCCGGCGAGGCCATCCTGCTCGACACCGCGGCGCTCTCCGAGGGGCGGATCGAGGAGTCGTTCCGCCTCGCCGGCGAGCCCGGCCCCGGGATGGTCGTGCCGGTCGGGTCCCTGGCGCTCGTCACCGAGGGCGAGGGCGCGGACGCGACGGTGGTCGGCCGCACCCGGGACGGCGCGCGCACCGGGCTGGTCGAGCCGTGCCCGGATCCCGCCGGCACCATCACCACGCGCGTCGGCGCCGTCATCGGCTGCGGTGACGGTGCACTGCTCGCGAGCGTCGACGGCGAGGAGCTGGCCGTCGAGCGGATCCCGTACCCCGAGGGCGCGACGGCCCCCGCCGCCACCTCCTTCGACAACCGCGAGGGCCGTCCGACGGTCGCGGGCCTCGCCGGGGACCAGGGCATCTGGGTGCTCGACACCCGCGCGCGCTCGTGGGCGCTCCTCCCCGCGCCCGCTCCGCTCGTGCACGTCACCGCCGTCGACGACGCGGACGACCGCCTCCTCGCCCTCACCGCGGACGGCCGCGTGCTCGTCCTGTCCGGCGGGGACGGCGCGGTCATCGCCGACACCGGCCCGCTCGTGGCCGGGTCGCTCGCGGCCGGGAGGATGCCGACGCTCGTCGCCGACCAGCAGCGCGCGTACCTGTCGGGCCCCGTCGAGCGCCGGCTGCACGAGATCGACTTCGCGGACGACGCGCGCGTCTCGCGCACCTTCGACACCGCGGCCGAGCCGGCCTTCACCGCGGAGACGGGCCGATGAGCGCGGGCCGTCCCCGGCGGCGCCGCCTGTCCGCGGCGCTCGCGGGCGCCGTCACGACCGCCGGCGCCCGCGCGCTGACCCTCGCGCTGGCCCTCGCCCTCACGGGCTGCGCGGTCGCGGGCGACGAGCGGCCGACCGTGCACGTCTCCACCAACATCCTCGGCGACGTCGTCGAGGAGCTCGTGGGCGACGAGGCGGAGGTCGTGACGCTGATGGGGCCGGACGCGGATCCGCACTCGTTCGAGATCTCCGCGCAGGAGGCCGCGCGCCTCCGCGCCGCCGACCTCGTCGTCTCCAACGGCCTCGGCCTCGAGGAGGGGCTGCAGCAGCACCTCGACGCGGCGGCGGACGCCGACGTGCCGGCCTTCGTCGCCGGCGACGCCATCGAGGTCCTCGCCTACGCCGAGGGCGACGCGGAGGGGATGCCCGACTCCCACTTCTGGACCGACCCCGCGCGCATGGTCGACGTCGTCGACGCGCTCGAGCCCGCCCTCGCGCGCATCGAGGGCGTCGATCCGGCTGCCGTCGCCGCCCGGACCGCCGCGTACCGCGCGGAGCTCGAGGCGCTCGACGCGGAGATGACCGCGGCGTTCGCCGCCATCCCCGCCGAGCGCCGCGCCCTCGTCACCAACCACCACGTCTTCGGGTACCTCGCCGACCGCTTCGGGTTCGAGGTCGTCGGCGCGGTGATCCCCGGCGGCACCACCCTCGCCGCGCCCTCCGCCAGCGACCTCGCCGACCTCGTGTCGGCGGTCGAGGAGACCGGCGTCCCCACGATCTTCGCGGAGTCCTCCTCGCCCGACCGCCTCGTCCAGGCGCTGGCGAGCGAGGCCGACGTCCGCGTGGAGGTGGTCGAGCTGTTCACGGAGTCCCTCACGGGCCCCGAGGGCGGCGCCCCCGACTACCTCGCCATGATGCGCGTCAACACGCAGCGCATCGCCACCGGGCTCTCCCCCTGAGCGCCCGCGACCACCCCACACAGGAGGAACCACCATGCGCACCCCCCGACTCCGACGGACCGGCATCGCCGCCGTCGCCCTGGGCCTCGCCGCGACGCTCGCGGCCTGCTCCACCCCGGCACCGGAGGGCTCCGCATCCTCCGAGGCGCCGGCCGGATCCGGCGAGGCAGCCGGATCCCGCGTCGCCGTCTCGTACGAGGGCGGCATCCTCGTCCTCGACGGCGACACCCTCGAGACCGTCGCCGACCTCGACTCCGAGGAGTTCACCCGCCTCAACCCCGCGGGCGACGGCCGGCACGTCATGGTCACCATGAGCGAGGGCTTCCAGGTGCTCGACACCGCGGCCGGCAGCGCCGACGAGGCCGAGCTGACCGACACCGTCTTCGAGGCCGACACCCCCGGCCACGTCGTCCGCCATGCGGGCAGGACGATCCTCTACGCCGACGGCACGAGCGACACGACGGTCTTCGACACCGCGGCGCTGGCCGCCGCCGACGGCCTGCCGGAGACGGAGACCATCGAGGGCGTCGAGGCGCACCACGGCGTCTCGATCGTGCTCGAGGACGGCACCTTCCTCACGACCGTGGGGAACGCGGACGGCCGGGACGGCGTCGAGGCGCGCGACGCGTCCGGCGCGGTCATCGCGCGGACCGACCAGTGCCCCGGCGTGCACGGCGAGGGCACCGCGTCCGGCGAGGCCGTCGTCTTCGGCTGCGAGGACGGCGCGATCCTCTACACGGACGGCGCCTTCACGAAGCTCCCGGCGCCCGACCAGCCCTACGGACGCATGGGCAACGCCTACGTCAGCGAGACCAGCCCCGTCGTCGTCGGCGACTACAAGGACGACCCGGACCTCGAGGGCTACCTGCTGGACGCCGTGACGCTGATCGACACCGAGGCGAGGACCCTCCGCGTCGTCGACCTGCCCGAGGGGGTCGGCTACACGTTCCGCGACGTCGCGCGCGGACCGGACGACATGGCGTACATCATCGGCTCCGACGGCGCGATCCACGTGCTCGACCCCGAGACCGGCGAGCTGACGGACGCGTTCCCCGTCATCGACGCGTGGGAGAGTCCCGTCGAGTGGCAGGATCCGCACCCCGCGATCGTCGTGGCGGACGGCGTCGGCTACGTCACCGAGCCGGCCACGCAGGAGATCCACGCGGTCGACCTGACGACGGGCGAGGTGCTGGCGAGCTCCACGCTCGAGGTCACGCCGAACGAGATGGCGGTCGCCGCGGGCTGATCACCCGACGAGGGAGGGCGCGGGGCGGATCGCTCCGCGCCCTCCGTGCGTCGGTCGTCGTCCCCGCCCGACGAGCAGGTGCGCATCCTTGCCGATCCCGCAAGGAGCCGTGCGCCACGCGCTTCACTCCCGCAAGCTCAGTGCATGGACATCGCACAGCAGGACATAGCGCAGCAGCACACCGCACAGCAGGACATCGTCGGCATCGAGTGGGACGCTGTCGTCGTGGGCGGGGGCGTCGCGGGTTCGAGCGCCGCGCTCATGCTCGCCCGCGCCCGCCGGAGCGTGCTCGTCGTCGACGCGGGTCAGCCGCGCAACGCCGTCGCCGCGCACATGCACGGCGTGCTCGGTCACGACGGCAAGCCGCCGCGTCAGCTCGTCGCCGAGGGGCGCCGGGAGATCGAGGGCTACGGCGGCGTCGTGGTCGACGGGCGGGTGCAGGGCGTCGATGCCGTCGAGGATCCGGCCGGGCCGCGCTTCCGCGTGACGCTCGACGGCGGTGCGGAGGTCCGTGCCCGCCGGGTGGTCCTCGCGACCGGCCTCGCCGACGTGCTGCCCGAGGTCCCCGGCCTCGCCGCGCACTGGGGCGCCGGCGTCGTCGTATGCCCCTACTGCGACGGCTACGAGGTGCGCGACCGCCGCATCGGCGTGCTCGCCACCGGGCCCGGCAGCCTCCACCACGTGCAGATGCTCCGCCAGTGGTCGCCCGACATCACGTTCCTCGTCGCGGGCGGCACGGCGTCCGGCGAGCCGCTCGGCATCGACGCGGCGACGCGCGCGGGGCTCGACGCCCGCGGGATCCGGATCGAGGAGGAGGTCGTCACCCGCGTGCTCGGGGAGCGGGGCGCGCTCGAGGGCGTGGAGCTCGCCGACGGCCGGGTCCTCGGGCTCGACTCGCTCTTCGCGATGCCCGGGGTGGCGCCGCGCGACGGCTTCGCCCGCGCCCTCGGCGCCGCGACCGAGGAGACCCCCTGGGGCGCCTTCGTCACGGCGGATCCGATGGGCCAGACGAGCGTGCCCGGCCTCCTCATCGCGGGCAACGCGTCGAGCGGATCCGCCAACGTGCCCGTCGCCATGGCCGCCGGCACCATGGCGGGTGCCATGGCGAACGCGGGCATGGTCACGGAGGACGTGGCGATCGCCATCACCGCCGCCGCGGCGTCCGTCCTCGCCGGCCGGTAGCGGTGGGCGTCGTCCCGGCGTAAACTTGAGTCCGCAAGACTCAAGTACGTGGAGGAAGGAACGCATTGGCCAACATGCAGGGCGCACCCGCCAGCGCCGAGGACGCGAGGACCGCGCTCGAGCAGTACGGGGTGAACCTGACCGAGATCGCGAAGAGCGGCAAGCTCGACCCGGTCATCGGACGCGACGCGGAGATCCGGCGCATCAGCCAGGTGCTCACGCGGCGCACCAAGAACAACCCGGTCCTCATCGGGGAGCCCGGCGTCGGCAAGACCGCCGTCGTCGAGGGCCTCGCCCAGCGCATCGTCGCGGGCGACGTGGCCGACTCCCTGAAGGGCAAGCAGCTCGTCTCGCTCGACCTCGCCGCGCTCGTCGCGGGCGCGAAGTACCGCGGCGAGTTCGAGGAGCGGCTGAAGGCGGTGCTGAAGGAGATCGACGACGCCGACGGCGAGGTCATCACCTTCGTCGACGAGCTGCACACCCTCATGGGCGCGGGCGGCGGCGAGGGGTCCGTCGCGGCGTCCAACATGCTGAAGCCCATGCTCGCGCGCGGTGAGCTGCGGCTCATCGGCGCGACCACGCTCGACGAGTACCGCCAGTACATCGAGAAGGACGCCGCGCTCGAGCGCCGCTTCCAGCAGGTGTACGTCGGCGAGCCGAGCGTGGAGGACACCGTCGCGATCCTCCGCGGCCTCAAGGGCCGCTACGAGGCGCACCACCAGGTGCCCATCACGGACGCGGCGCTCGTCGCGGCCGCGTCGCTCTCGAACCGCTACATCCCTGCCCGGCAGCTGCCGGACAAGGCCATCGACCTGATCGACGAGGCCGCCTCGCGGCTGCGGATGGAGATCGACTCCTCGCCCGTCGAGATCGACGAGCTGCGCCGCGCGGTCGACCGGATGCGGCTCGAGGAGCTGGCGCTCAAGCGCGAGAAGGACGAGGCCTCGAAGGAGCGGCTCGCGCGGCTGCGCGAGGACATCGCCCAGCGCGAGGAGACCCTCGGCGGGCTGCAGCGGCGCTGGGAGGCGGAGCGCGCGAGCGTCAACCGCGTCGGCAAGCTGAAGGACGAGCTGAACGAGCTGCGGATCCGCGCCGAGCGGGCCCAGCGCGAGGGCGACCTGGAGAAGGCGTCGCGCCTGCTCTACGGCGAGATCCCCGTCATCGAGCGCGAGGTCGCGCAGGCGGAGGCCGCCGAGTCGGTGCCGTCGGCGGAGGAGCGGCTCGTCAACGAGCAGGTCACGGGCGAGGACATCGCCGCGGTCGTCGCCGCCTGGACGGGGATCCCCGTCGGCCGGCTGCTGCAGGGGGAGACCGAGAAGCTGCTGCACCTGGAGAAGGAGCTCGGCAAGCGCCTCATCGGCCAGCGGCAGGCGGTGGCGAGCGTCTCCGACGCGGTCCGCCGCACGCGCGCCGGCATCTCGGATCCCGACCGGCCCACCGGCTCCTTCCTCTTCCTCGGCCCCACGGGCGTCGGGAAGACGGAGCTCGCGAAGGCGCTGGCGGAGTTCCTGTTCGACGACGAGAAGGCGATGATCCGCATCGACATGAGCGAGTACGGGGAGAAGTTCTCCGTGTCCCGCCTCGTCGGCGCCCCTCCCGGCTACGTCGGCTACGAGCAGGGCGGACAGCTCACCGAGGCCGTCCGGCGCCGCCCCTACTCGGTGGTGCTGCTCGACGAGGTCGAGAAGGCGCACCCGGAGGTGTTCGACGTGCTCCTGCAGGTGCTCGACGACGGCCGCCTCACCGACGGCCAGGGCCGGACGGTCGACTTCCGCAACGTGATCCTCGTGCTCACCAGCAACCTCGGGTCGCAGTTCGTCAGCGACGCGTCCCTGCCGCTGGCGAGCCGCGAGGAGGCGGTGCAGCAGCTCGTGCGCCAGACGTTCAAGCCGGAGTTCGTGAACCGGCTCGACGACATCGTCGTGTTCCAGACGCTGTCGATGGACGACCTGGCGCAGATCGTGGAGCTCTACATCGACCGCCTCGGCGACCGGCTCGCGGACCGCCGCCTCACGCTCGGGGTCACCCCGGACGCCCGGCGCTGGCTCGCGGAGCGCGGCCACGACCCGCTGTACGGCGCACGTCCCCTGCGCCGGCTCATGCAGCGCGAGATCGACGACCGCCTCGCGCGCGAGCTCCTGGCGGGCGACATCCGCGACGGCGACGCCGTGCGGGTCGACCTCGCGCCCGACGGCGAGGGCCTCACGGTCAGCCGCGCGTGGGACGACGAGCCGGAGGACGCTCCCGTCCTCTGATCCCGATCCGTCCCATCGCGCGTCCCTCAGGGGCGCGCGACGGGACGGATCCGTCCGCCCGAGATCTCCAGCACCTCGTCGCTCAGCGCGTCGATGTGCTCGCGCTCATGGCTGGTGAACAGGATCGTGGTGCCGATCGCCTGCTGCCGTCGCAGCTCGGCCGTGAGGCGCTCGACGCTCTCCGCGTCGAGGGCGTTGAACGGCTCGTCGAGCAGCAGCACCTCCGGTCGCTCCATGAGCGCCTGGCAGAGCGACAGCCTCTGCTTCATCCCGAGCGAGTAGCTGCGGACGCGCGTGCGCGAGTCGGGATCGAGCCCCAACTCGCGCATCGACTCCCGCACCTCGTCCACCGTGATCCGCTTCCGGATGGCGGCGAGCTCGGTCAGGTTCTGCAGGCCCGTGCGGTGCGCCAGGTAGGCCGGCCCGTCGACGATCGCGTCGAACCGGTCGGGGAACGTGCGCCCGGGGGAGAGGAGCGCCGGGTCGATGTCGACGACGCCAGCGTCGGGACGCAGGAAGCCGAGGATGATCTTGAGCAGCACGGACTTGCCGCAGCCGTTGGGCCCGACGAGTCCGTAGGTGCGGCCGCGCTCCAGGGCGAGGTCGACGCCGTCGAGGAGGGGGACGCCACGGAAGCCCTTCGTGACGCCGGTGAGGGTGATGATCGGCATGGTGCTCCTTGTCGTTCGGGATCAGGCGGGGCGGGTGCGCTGCACGAGCGCGGTGAGGGCGAGGCCGAGGATGGCGACCCAGAGACCGAGCGTGGCCGTGGCGTCGCCGACCTCCGACCATCCGCCGCGTGTCACGGCGAGGTCGGCGAGCTGGAGGGGCAGCCACGTCCGCGTCTCGAGCTGGAGCGCGCCGCCGACGACGATCACGCCGACCGTGAGGAGTCCGGCGGCGGACCCCCGCGCGAGCCAGGTGACGATGAGGACGAGAGCCGAGTAGACCCCGAGCTGGAGCAGGCCGCCGACGAGGTACTGCCCGGCGAGGAGACCGAGTCGTCCGGGGGCGGGGAGCACGGGCCCGGATGCGGTGAGGACGGCGATCCCGAGCCCGAGTGCGGCGACGACGGCGAGGTACAGGACGGCCGCGACCGCGTGGCGCGCCGTGCGCGCCGCCGCCCACCGCGTGGCCGAGCCGTGCCGTAGGAGACGCTGCAGGAGCATGCCGCGGGCCTCGTGGGACTCGCGGAGCTGCAGGACGAACGCGAAGCCGCCGTACACGGCCAGTCCGCTCAGGAGGTGGAGGACCGTCCCGTCGCCGGAGAGCGCGGAGGCGAGACGGTCGACGGCGGTCGGCGGAGCTTCGTCCCGGAGGAGCGGATCCGCGGGCATCGCCAGGAGTCCGGTGAGGCATGCGCCCACCACGGCGACGAGCACGATCCACGCCCTCACCCCCTGCGCCGTCCGAGGAGGGCGGGGCGCGAGCGGTGCCCGCGGTCCTTCGCCCGGGTCGCGAGGAGCAGCGCCGCGCACGCGGCGGTGACGGCCGCCCAGCTGGCGGTCGCGGCGCCGGGGTCGGCCGCGACGGTCCGCGCGGTCGTGAGGTGGCTGAGGTTCAGGGGTGAGGCGGCGTCGATCAGCCCGGCCGCGGAGAGCAGCGCGAGCATGCCCACGGACACGGCGAAGGCGATGTCGAGCCCTCGGCCGGGGCCGATGAGGTGGAGGGCGAGCGCGAAGATCTGGGTCGCCATCAGGAGGGCGAGCGCGAGCGCGACGGTGCCGACGATCAGCGCCAGCCACGGCCAGCCCAGCCGCTGCTGGGCGGCGCTGTAGCCCTCGATGCCGTGGGTGCCGTCGTCGGCGACGGGGAGCCCGAGCGCGGTGACGTACATGGCCACGACGAGGAGCGGCAGGATCGTGAGCGCCCAGGTCATGCCGTCGCGGCACGCGGCGAGGAGAGCCCGGACGTAGGTGCCGTGGCGAATGAGACGGTCGGGCCGGGCGTCGGCCGGCGACCGGACCACGAGCGCGACGAGCCAGGCGAGCAGCACGACGTTCGCGAGGAACCGTGTGTCCGTCACCTCGTCGAGCATCAGCTTCGTCTGGGTGAGGCGCACGCCGGTCGGTGAGGCCTCGTCGAACGCGCGGGTGTACGCGCCGGACGCGACGGCGAAGCCGGCCAGGACCAGCGCCGGGACGCTCGTGATCCGGTCGGCGACCGTCACGAGAGACGGCCGCTGGTGGGGATGCGCCGGATGGTGAAGATCGCGACGACGGCGACGACGACCGCGAGGATGAGGTGAGGGGCGAAGACCTCCGCGTCGGAGGGGTACGTGAGCCCGAATGCGATCGCGGAGAAGTAGAGGGCGAGGCTGGGGTGCCCCAGGAGCTCGGCGACGAACGTCTCGCCGAACACGAACAGCATGGGGAGGGCGAGCGCAAGGAAGCGGTTGCGGACGAGCACGACAGCCGTGACGCCGATGGCGGCGTACAGCGCGGCGCAGAAGCCGAACCAGCTCGAGTGCACGAGGCCGAAGGGCAGATCCCCGAAGCGCAGGTAGCTACCGAACGCCTCATGCTGCTGGGTGTACGCGACGGCTTGCTCCGGCGTCATCAGGTAGCTCGCCGGGTCGATTCCCGGATCGCCGAGGAGGGGCCAGATGTGGAATGCCGTCACGTAGGTCAGGAAGGAGAAGAGGAACGCGAAGGAGAAGCCCATCATCGTCGCTGTCACGTAGCGCGTGGCGAGGAGGAGCCTCATGTCGCAGCGGGTCCGCTGCACGCTGATGAATCGATGCGCCAGGTCCGACGAGAAGCGCGTGCAGGTGAGCAGCGTGATGCCCAGCGGCATCAGGATGAGCGATGGCGAGAGCATGCCGGACGCGAAGACACCTGATCGGTCACGTAACACGGAATGCCCGGTGCTGTGGATCAGGAGGATCCCTGCGAGAGCGGGCAGGAGTGCAGCGCTGATCGTCTGGGACGGACCGATGGCGCGGCGCAGAGCGGGACGGAGCACCTCACCCGACCCCGTTCCCGGCTTCACCTGACGCAGAGCCGCGCCATCCGCGGACGCCGGTTCCGCAGGGCATCAGTTGCTGGCCCACGAGCCGATGGCCTCGACCCGGACGATGTTGTGAGGAGTCGCGTGCAGCTGCAGGTGGGCGCGTGCCCCCGAGGGGAAGGGAGAGTCGAGGAGTGCTCCTTGACCTTGTCTGATGTCCTTGATCTCCCCGCCGCAGGAGTTGTTCCCGCCGCCGCAGATGCGTGCGTTCATGTGGTACTCGGCGCCGATCGTGTCGAATGAGACGAACCCCTGCCCTCCGGTGGAGTCCTTGGTCTGAGCGGTCGAGTCCCAGGGCTGCTGGAATCGTGGGGTGATGGCGTCGAAGTGCGAGGTAGCGGTGCCGGCGTATGCCGCGCTGCCCGCTCCGACGAGGAGGCAGATGAGGGCGGTCGTGGTCGTGGTCTTCGTGGTGAGGCGCATGAGGATCCGTTTCTGCGATGAGGGTGCGTGACGGCGGTCCATGGCGACCACGAGGTCATCGGCAGCGTCTTCGCGTGCGGGGATCATGCGGCGAGTCGGGTGGCGAGGGTGGCCTCGGGTTCGTCGCCGGCGCGTCAGGAGCGCCGGCACGACCGAAGGTAGGCGGGAGGGCGGCGGGCGTGCGCCGTTCCTCCACAGGCGCACATCGTGCGGCTGCGTGCGGCTGCGTGCGGCTGCGCGTTGCTGCGTGCGGCTGCGGGCCACGCGCCGCGGGCCGCGGGCCGCTGCTCGCCGCAGCGGCCCGCGCGTCGGGTCAGACCGCCGTCACCCGCAGGAGCGCGATCGTCTCGGGCCACATCGCCGGGGTGTGCAGGCCCGAGACCGCGAGCGCGCGGCCCGTCAGCTCGACGCCGTCGAACCAGGCGGGCGCGGTGAAGCCGTGGTCGGGCACGCCGACGCGGACGGGCTCCACGCGGTAGCGGCGCTCCGGGTCGAGGCCCGGCAGGAGGAAGCGGCCGCGCGGCGACACGTCGGAGCGGCCCACCGTCGCGAGGAAGAACAGCGCGGCGGAGGCGTCCTCGGCCACCGAGCCGTACACCCAGAGGCTCGGGTCGGAGCCGTCCGCGCGCACCACCGTGCCCGTGTGCAGGAGGGCGCGCTCCCGCTTGTAGAGCGCGATCCACTCGGCGAGGTCGCGCTCCTCGTCCGGGGTGGCCTGCGTCAGGTCCCACTCGATGCCGAAGTGCGCGAACAGCGACGTGCCCGCGCGGAAGGCGAGGGTGTGCGCGCGGCCCGTGGTGTGGTTGACGCCCGACGCGATGTGGGAGCCCATCAGCTCCGGCGGCAGCAGCTGCATGGTCCAGCGGTTCATCTGCTGGCGCTCGAGCGGGTCGATGCAGTCGGACACCCACACGCGGTCGGTGCGCTCGAGCACGCCCAGGTCCACGCGGGATCCGCCCGAGGAGCACGACTCGATCTCGAGGTCCGGGAAGCGCTCGCGGAGCTCGTCCATGAGCCGGTACGCGGCGAGCGTCTGCAGGTGCACGCCCGCTTGGCCGCGCGGGGCGATGCCGGCGTCGACGAGGTCCCGGTTGTGGTCCCACTTCACGTAGGCGATGTCGTACTCGGCGAGGATCGCGCTGACCCGCTCCAGGATGTGGGCGTACGCCTCCGGGATCGCGAGGTCGAGGACCTGCTGC
Organism: Clavibacter sp. GW821-FHT01D01; assembly: GCF_059422605.1. NCBI lineage: Bacteria > Bacillati > Actinomycetota > Actinomycetes > Micrococcales > Microbacteriaceae > Clavibacter > Clavibacter sp. GW821-FHT01D01. The sequence continues at coordinate 80,177 of NZ_JBWKXC010000001.1, read as the reverse complement.
TTCCGGTGCGTGCCCGGGCGGCGGCCGCCGGTGGCCATGATCCACTCGGGGTGCTCGCGCGCCAGGTCGGAGTCCTCGTTGATCATCTCGGGCTCGAACCACAGGCCGAACTCCATGCCGAGGGCGCGCACGCGGTCGATGATCGGGGTGAGGCCGTCGGGCCAGACGCCCTCGTCGACGTACCAGTCGCCGAGGCCCGCGTCGTCCGCGCGGCGGTGGCGGAACCAGCCGTCGTCGAGCACGTAGCGCTCGACGCCGAGGGCGGCCGCGCGCTCGGCGAGGTCGGTGAGGCGCGCGAGGTCGTGGTCGAAGTAGACGGCCTCCCACACGTTCAGGGTGACGGGCCGGTCGCGGCGCGGGTGGGTGTCGCGAGCGCGGAGGAAGCGGTGGAAGCGGGCCGCCTGGTCGTCGAGGCCGTGGCCGTACGCCGCGTAGACCCAGGGGCTCGAGTAGGCCTCGCCCTCGGCGAGGCGCACCTCGCCGGGCAGGAGGAGCTCGCCGCCGCCGATCACCTGTCGGCCGCTGGAGAGGCGCTCCGCGTAGTGGCGGTGGTCGCCGCTGAAGGCGACGTGCGCGCCCCAGACGTCGCCGTGGCGGAAGCCGAAGCCGGGCACGCCGACCGAGAGCACGGTCGCGGCGTCGGAGCCCGTTCGGCCGCGACGGCCCTCGCGCTCGTGGATGCCGACGTTCAGGGGGCTGCGCTGCGGGGTGCGCTCCTTGCCCCAGCGGCCGGCGAAGTCGAGGACCTCGCGCGCCTCGGGCGGGATCGGCAGCGCCAGCGTGATCCCCTCGAGGTCGTAGATCCCCGCGCCGGCGTTCGTCAGCTCCGCGCGGGTGCGCACGAGACCGGAGGGCAGCAGCTCCACGTCCACCGCGAGGCCGAGGCCGGCGACGTCGTCGACCGCGTCCACGTGCACGAGCGCGGGGCCGTGGGCGGCGGATCCGGGGTGCCCCTCGGAGCCCGCCGGCATCGGGGACCCGTCCACCGTCGCCGCGGTCACGCGGAACGAGGGCGACCAGTCGGCGCCGGAGCGGTGCCCGGCGATGCCGGGCTTCCCCGTCCAGGAGGTGTGCGCCTCGGGGAGGATCGCGAGGCGGATGGGGTCGTCCGCGACGTTCGGCACGATGGGCTCGACGGCCGCGAGGGCCATCGTCTCGAGGTCGGAGGCCGTGGTGGCACCGAGGTCCGCGCCCCAGTGCACGACGGCGGGCAGGCGGCCGTCCGTGAGGTCGAGCACGAGGGAGACGCCGGAGGCCCGGAGGTGGAGGAGGGCGGACGGGACGGCGGTGTCGGGCATGGTGCTCCTGCGTCGATGCGGGTGGGATGCGTCCATCCTGCCGCGACGCGGGCGGTCGCCGCACGCCTCCACGCCGAGGCGGTCGCCTAGTCCAGGTCCTCGAGGCCGGGCACCGCCGTGCCGTCCTGGTGGTCGGCGGTGACGCGGGTGCCCGGCTGCGACTGCCGGGCGCTGATGGTGAGCGCGCGGATGCGGGCGACGGCCTCGGGGTCGCGCAGCTCCTCGCCCGCATGGTCCGCGGCGTCCGCGGGCTCCACCACGATCTGGCTGGCCGGGCCGATGAGGATCTCGACCTCGCCCGCGCCGCCGTCGGGCAGCCGGACGGGCACCCGGACGGCGTCGGCCGCCCGGCCCTCGCGGGCGAGCGCCTGCGCGCAGTCGACGACGGCCCGGGCGATGTCGTCGCCGGTCAGGTAGCGGCCGTCGGCGTAGTGGATGGTGTGCACCCTCCCACTGAACGCCATCCCGGGCGCGGCGACCAGGGGCTTGCCGCCGGGAGCGGGAGGGTGGAGGGTCCGCGCGGCGCCGGAGCGTCGCGGTCGCGGCCCCCGGCCTCGGTACGCTCGGCGGATGACCTACGTCGCTCATCCCGATCGCTACTCGTCCATGCCCTACCGCCGATCCGGCCGCTCCGGCCTCAAGCTCCCCGAGCTGTCCCTCGGCCTCTGGCACAACTTCGGCACGTCCCGCCCCATCGACACGCAGCGGGCCATCGTGCGCCGCGCCTTCGACCTCGGCATCACCCACTTCGACCTCGCGAACAACTACGGCCCGCCCCCCGGCAGTGCCGAGACGGCGTTCGGCCGGATCCTCCGCGAGGACCTGCGCCCGTACCGCGACGAGATCGTCATCTCCTCCAAGGCCGGCTACCACATGTGGGAGGGCCCCTACGGGGAGTGGGGCTCCCGCAAGTCGATGCTCGCCTCGCTCGACCAGAGCCTCGGCCGCATGGACCTCGAGTACGTCGACGTCTTCTACTCGCACCGGCCCGACCCCGAGACGCCCATCGAGGAGACCATGGGCGCGCTCGCGACCGCGGTGCACCAGGGCAAGGCGCTCTACGCCGGCATCAGCAACTACTCGCCCGAGCAGACCGAGCGCGCCGTGGCCGCGCTCGCCGAGCACAAGGTGCCGCTGACCATCCACCAGCCGAGCTACTCGATGTTCAACCGCCACGTCGAGGGCGGGCTGCTGCCCGTGCTCGAGGAGGCGGGATCCGGCTGCATCGTCTTCTCGCCGCTCTCCCAGGGGCTGCTCACCGACCGCTACCTGTCGGGATCCATCCCCTCCGACTCGCGCGCCGCGACCAGCGGGTTCCTCGACGAGTCCGCCGTGTCCGACACGTACCTCGAGCGCGCGCGCGGCCTGCAGGCCGTCGCCGAGGGGCGCGGGCAGACGCTCGCGCAGCTCGCGCTGTCGTGGGTGCTGCGTCACCCGGGCATCACGAGCGCGCTCATCGGCGCGTCGAGCGTGGAGCAGCTGGAGCAGAACGTGGCCGCCGCCGGCGCCCCGGCCCTCACCGACGACGAGTTGGCGGCGATCGAGCCGCTCGCGGTCGACGGCACCGGCCGCTGATCCGCGTATGACCGGCTCGCCCGACACCGCTGCCGGATCCGCCGCGCCCGGCGCCGCGCCCGGCGCCGCCTCCGCGCTCGCCGAGCGCGTGCAGCGGCTCCTCGACGAGCAGGGCGTCGTCGACGGGCACGACGACCTCGCGTGGGCGCTGCGCGAGCGGGCAGTGCGGGAGGGCGGGCCGAGCGCGTCCGTGGCCGACGACGTGATCGCGCGGCTCGCCGTCGAGGACGCCGTGCCGGGGCTGCACACCGACCTGCCGCGCCTCGCGCGGGGACGGGTGGCGGCGCAGTTCTGGTCGGTGTGGGTGCCGGACCTCCCGGGCGTCGACCCGGTGCGCTCGACCATCGAGCAGATCGACGTCGTGCGGCGGATCGTGGCCGCGCACCCGGACCGGCTCGCGCTCGCCGTGACGGCCGACGACGTGGACCGCGTGGTCGCGTCCGGCCGCATCGCGTCGCTCCTCGGCATGGAGGGCGGGCACTCCATCGGCGGCTCGCTGGGCGCGCTCCGGGCGATGCGGGCGCTCGGGGTCCGGTACATGACGCTCACCCACAACTCGGCCGTCCCCTGGGCCGACTCCGCGACCGATGCGCCGGTGCACCACGGCCTGAGCGCCGCGGGCGAGCGCGTGGTCGCGGAGATGGAGCGGATCGGCATGGTCGTCGACCTCTCGCACGTCTCGGCCGACGTGATGCGGCACGCGCTGCGCATCGCCCGCAGGCCGGTGCTGTTCACCCACTCCGGGGCGCGCGCCGAGTGCGACGTGCCGCGCAACGTGCCCGACGACGTGCTGCAGGCCCTGCCCGCCAACGACGGCGTGTGCATGGCGACGTTCGTGCCGCAGTTCGTCGCGCCCGCGGTCGCCGCGTGGCACGAGGAGACGCTGGCGCTCGCGGTGGCCGAGGGCGTGGACCCGCGGGACCACGAGGGCGTGCAGGCGGTCGCCGCCCGGAGGCCCGGGGAGAGGCCGCGTGCGACGCTCGCCGACGTCGTGCGGCACGTGGAGCGGATCCGCGAGGTCGCCGGCGCCCGCCACGTGGGGCTCGGCGGGGACTACGACGGCGTCGACCGCACGCCCGACGGCCTCGAGGACGTCGCGCGCTACCCGGCGCTCATCGCCGCGCTCGCGGAGCGCGGCTGGTCCGATCGGGACCTCCGCGCGCTCGCGGGCGGCAACGCGCTGCGCGTGCTGCGAGCGGCCGACGCGGACGACGAGGTGTCGCGCGGGGAGGCGGACACGGGGACGCTGGCGTGACGGACGGCGATGCCGGATCCGCGCCCTCCGCGGCGGCGCCGGGGTCGACCGAGCCCGCCTCGGCCGCGGCCGTGCGGACCATGGCGCCGCGCGACGCGGCGGCCCTCCTCGACGGGCTCGCGGACCGCGGCTGGCCCGCCGAGCTGCGGGAGCGGCACGGGGGCTGGATCCTGCGCGCGGCAAGCGGGGTGACCCGGCGGGCGAACTCCGCGCTGCCCGTCGGCGCCGTCGACGACGCGGACGCGGCGCTCGACGCGGTCGAGGCCTTCGCGCTGCGTCACGGGATCGCGCCGTGCGTGCAGGTGTCGCCCGCGTCGGAGCCCGGGGACCTCGCGGCCCGGCTGGCCGCGCGCGGCTACGCAGCCGACGCCCGGACGCTCGTGCAGGTCGCGGACGCGGACGCGGTCACGAGGGCGGTCGCCGGCCTCGCGACGGACGGCCGCCCCGCGGATCCCGCGCTCGAGGTGCGGGTCGCGGACGCGCCCGACGACGCCTGGCTCGACGCGTGGTGGAGCGTCGACGGGCGCGGCGGACCCGCGGAGCTGGCCGTCGCGCGGCGGATCCTCACCGCGGGTCCCGCGGTCTACGCGGACGTGCGGCAGCGCCCCGCCGACGGGACGCCCGCCCGCGTCCTCGCGACGGCCCGACTCGCGATCGTGGGCGGCTGGGGCGGTCTGTACTCGGTCGCCACCCGGCCCGAGGCGCGTCGTCACGGCCTGTCCCGGGCGGTGACCGCGGCCGCGGTCGCCGCCGGGCGGGAGCGCGGCGTCACCGCGCTCTGGCTGCAGGTGGTCGAGGCGAACGCGGGCGCCCGTGCGCTCTACGGGGGGCTCGGCTTCGCGACGGCCTCGCGCTACGAGTACTGGACCGGGCCGACGCCGCGCTGATCCGCTACCCCGCTGACCGGCTGACCGGCTGCCGCGCGGACCCGCCGACCCGCGTCCGGCTCAGACCCCGCCGCCCCCGCCGCCTCCGCCGCCGCCTCCGGAGGTGGTGCCCCCGGAGGATCCGCCGCTCGAGCTCGAGGTGGACGAGACGCCGTGCATGCTCGACGACACCGAGCCGAGGCTGGCGGCGAACGACGCGGGCGCGAACGGCCCTGTCCCGCCGTACCAGCCCGGCCGGCTCCGCTGGTGCTCGTAGCGGCGGCCGAGCTCGTCGCCCCACTCCTCCTCCTGGCCGAACATGGCGGCGTAGGGCAGCAGCTCCTCGGTGAGGCGCAGCACGTCCCGGTCGTCGTGCGGCAGGTCGCGCCGCTCGGCGCCCGCGGGCGACTGCAGCACGCGGATCCGGTCGGCCTCGGCCAGCCGGATGAACTCCCGCAGGCCCGCGAGGTGGTCGCGGAGCGCGACGCCGCGCTCGGTGAGCGGGTGCTTCACGAGCGCCACGATCGTGGTCACCAGCGCGAGGACGCCCACGACGAGGAAGGCGATGACGACGGGCCCGCCGTAGGCCTGCACGAGCGAGATCACGGCGAAGGCGAGCGCGGCGGCCATGCCGAGCGACGCGGCCACGAGCAGTCCCACGATCGGGCCGACGGGGAGCGGCTTCCGGAGGCCGTCGGTCACCGTCCGCTTCGTCACGGCGGCCATGAGCTTCTGGATCCGCGCGGCCACCTTCGCGTCCGCGCGCTTCAGCTCCTTCACGCGGCCGGCTCCCGAGCCCTCGCCGAAGACCGCGGCGACGAAGCGCCGCTCGTCGGGGTCGGTCACGCGCGCCGGGTCCACGAGCTCCAGCGCGAACGAGGCCTTCCGACCGCCGTCCCGCTCCAGGATGCGGAGCGCGCCGCGCACCGCGAGGTCGAGCAGGAGCGCGGTGGTCGCGCGGGCCGCGTTCCCGGACACGACGGACGCGACCAGCAGGCCGACGCCCTCCGGCGGCGCGTACTCGGCGACGATCGTGCCGCGGCCGGGCGCGTCCGCGAGGCGGCGACGCCGCAGCACCAGGGCGCCCACCGCGGCGGCGACGGCGACGAGCGCTCCGCCGAGCGACAGCGTGGGCCACGGCGCCGCGAGGAACGAGGAGTCGCGCGGCGTGAACGTGCCGGGCTCGAAGCCGATGGAGAGGCTGAGGTTCTCGTACGCCCCGAGGTCGGTCGCGGTCGCCACGAAGCCCTCGTCGGTGCGCGTGATCTCGGCGGGGCCGTCGGCGCCCTCGGGCCCGGACGCGGCGTCCGCCCCGCCCGTGAGGCGCGCCTGGAGCTCCGGCGGGATCTCGACGGTCGCCGTGACGCGGCCGAACGGCTGCGCCCAGCCCGTGCCGTTGACGTCCCAGTAGAACTCGTCGGCGCCCGTGTCGGCGTAGGCGCGGGTCACGTCGCGCTGCTCGTACTCGATGACGTAGGTCTGCTCGCCGCGCACGTAGCCGGCGTCGGCGATCGTGAGCACCAGGGCGCCGTCCTCGGTCTCCGTCTCGTAGGCGCGCGGGGTGCCGCCCTCGTCGGCGACGGACAGGACGCGGAGCCCGGTCGGGTGGCCGTCGTACGACCGCACCAGCTCGCGGCGGATCCCGCGGTTCTGGTCGCGCTCGGGGAACTCGGCCACGAGCGTCTCCGTGGTGCGGAGGACGGACCGGCCGTCCTCATCGGCCGAGAGCCGGTAGACGGCGTCGAAGGAGCGGAACGAGAACGCGTCGGCGTCGGCGTGCGCCGGGGCGGCGAGCCCGAGGGGCACGGCGAGCACGGTCAGGAGCGCCACGAGGAGGGCGGCGCGGATGCGGGCGAGGCGCCCGGCCGTCGCGGAGGGCCGCGGCGGCATCCGGCGGTCACGCATCGCCATCACCCCGTTCCGGGCCCTGGCCCGGATGCCCGTCGACGATCCGCCACTCGGCGACGAAGTCCCGGACGCTGCGGGTCTCGAGGTCGAGCCGCACGCGCTGCAGCAGCAGGTCGGCCTCGGACAGGGAGCCGGCGTTCGTGCGCAGGACCTCGCGGCCCGTGTCGATGCGCCGGACCACCAGGTCGGACTCGCGGCCGAGGTCCCCGCCGTCGCCGCCGACGACCGCCAGCGCGAGGGCGCCGATCGCGCGGACCGCCTGCCGCACGGGGCGTCGCGGCCCGACCTCCAGCCACGCCTCGAGGACCTCGGCCGCCACGGCCGGCTCCCCGTCCGCGTGGTCGTCGCCGGTCGTGGATGCGTCCGCGCTCATCGTCGTGCCCCCTCCACGCGGCCCCCGCCGCACAGGGAGTCAACCACGGGAGCCGTCGGCGATCAGGGCCGCCGCGTCGGTGGCGAGGCCCGCGTAGGCCGACTGCCGTTCGAGGCCGGCCGCGTCGCGCGCCGCGGCCTGCACCACCACGGTCCAGGCCGCGTCGCCGTCCTCGAGGAGGTACGCGAGCGCCAGGGTCCCGACCGAGCTGCCGCCCTTGAACGCCACGTGGTCGAAGCGCTCCGGCTCGGGCAGGCCGGGGTTCGCCGCGAGGATCCCGCGCACGGGCTCCCCGGCGGGCGTCGCGGCGAGCGCGGCCAGGCCGAGCTGCGCGCGGGCGATGTCGTCGGGCGTCGCGAACCAGTCGGCGCCGTCGGTCCACGCGACGTCCGACACGGCGGAGACGGGGACGTCGAGGACCCCGCCGGGGAGCTCGTCGAGGAGGGCGCGGCGCTCTGCCGCGTCACCGTCGGCCCACCGCGCGCGGAGGGCCCCGTCGTCCTGCCACCCGACGCGGAAGAGGTCGCGCGTCGTCATGAGCGGCACGTTCCGCGGCGGGTCGGAGTGCCCGAGCTCCGCCAGCCGCTCCTCGACGGACTCCCGCCCGACGGCCGAGATCAGCATGTCGGTGGCCGTGTTGTCGCTCAGCGAGATCATCTTCGCGGCCGTGTCGCGGACGCTCACGACCGTGCCCGTGGACGCGTCCTGCAGCTCGCCGGAGGGGAGGCTGCGCACGTCGTCGGTGACGGTGAGCGGGTCGTCCCAGCCGAGGCGCCCCTCCTCGACCGCCTGGACGACCGCGCCCAGCACGTAGAGCTTCACGATCGATCCGATGGGCCGGGCGTCGCTCGCGGCGACGCCCTCCGGGAGCACCTCGAGGACCCGCTCGCCCAGGGCGCCGTCCTCGACGCGCGTGACGGTGAGCGACACGTCGCCGCCGAGCGCCGCCGCCTGCTCCTCCAGCTCGTCCCAGCTGGTCGCGGGCTCGCGCTCGGGCTCCGGCTCGCCGAAGAACAGGCCCGTGATGAGGCCGGCGTCGTCGACGGCCACCTGCATGTCGAAGGTGCCGGCGTCCGCGCTGGCGATGGTGGTGACCGACTGCGCACCCTGCTCCTCGTGCGCGGTGACGGTCCACGGGCGTCCGGCGCGCACCTGCTCGAGCACGCCGGCCAGCTCCTCGGCGGGCGCCGCGTCGAGCATCACCTGCGCGAGGCGCTCGCCGGTCTCCTGCACGGGGACGGCGTCGTCGGATCCGACGGTGTCGACCAGCCACCGCGCCTGCGCGCCGACGGGGGTGTCCGGCAGCACCACCGGCTCGGCGACGGGCGCGGGGGTGGCGGGATCCGCGGGCGCCGCCGCGCAGCCGGCCGTGAGGGCCGTGACGGCGGCGACGGCGAGGGCGAGCGCGGCACGGGCGGGCCGGGACGGGCGGGGCGGACGCAGCGGTGACGGGGCCATGCCCCCAGTCGACCGGAGCGGGGCCCTCCGCACGTCCCCCAGGAGGGGGAATCGTCCGGAGGGCCCCGCGTGCCTCGCCGCCGCGTCGCGCGTCAGGTGGTGGGCTGGATGCGCGACTGGCCGGGATCGCGCCCCGACACGATGCCCTTGTCGATGTCGAACCCGGTCTCGCCGGGGCCCATGCTCAGCTCCTGCACCTGGTCGAACGCCCAGTTGCCCGGCATCCTCACCCCCAGGTTGGAGAGCCACCCCGTGGACATCCCGGCCACGAAGCTGAGGTCGGCGAGGTGCGCGGCGGACAGCGTGGCGCACACCTGCCTCCCGCCGTAGACGCCCACCGCGTACGCGCTCCCGCGGCGGGCGAGCTCCGCGCGGATGCCGCGGAAGTGGGGCTGGACCAGCCGCTCCACCTGGTCCGGCGTCGCGTCGAAGTCGACCGCGAAGTAGATGGTGGTCCCGGGCAGGAAGCCCAGGCGCCGTGCGGCGTCGTCGGCCCGTGCCGCGGCGCGCACGCCGAGCTCGTACGAGAAGTACGTCGTGTCGGTGCCACCCTCCTGGAAGATCGGGAACACCCGGAGGCCGCCCGCGAGGATCGACTCCAGCTCGCCGTCCTGGATGCGCTTGGCCAGCGCGTCGGGCCGGTCGGAGTCGGTGAGGTAGCGCCCGACCACCTCGTAGCCGGCATCCCGCAGCACCCGGGCCCGGGCGAGGGTGATGACGGCGATGCCGTCGGCCGCGGTGCCGGGTCGGGTCGGGTCCCCGTTGCTCGCGAGCAGGGAGGACCACGTCGCGAAGTCCCCGCGGCCGGTCCGCGCGAGCCCGACGGAGTCCTGGAACGCGCGGAGTCGCGCGGCCTGAGCGGACGAGAAGCGCCCGTCGACGGGGCCGTCCCAGGTGGTCATGGCGACGAGGGCGGCCTGGAGCAGGTGGCCGAGGAACCCGGTGGTGTCGACGGACCCCTCGACGAGGTCGGGCAGCTCCTTGAGCTTCGCCCGGGTGAGCGGCCCGAAGGACCCGTTGGCCACGGTCTCCGCGAGGCCGACCTCGAGCTGGAGGGCGTGGATGAGGGCGCGCTGGGTGTCGCCCGTCCATCTGCCGTCCGTGTTGACCGACGGGAAGCCCGGTCGCGCGCCGTACCTCGTCGCGAGCTGGCGTTGGACGTCCTGCACGACGGGACGGCCGACGGCCGCGGCAGCCGCATGCGCGGGGCCCGCGGTCAGCAGGACGGCGGGGGCGACGGCGAGTGCGCCGGTGAGCACGGCACGACGGGACGGTTCCATGGAGCAGCCTCCTCTGCCGCCCGGCCTCCCAGCCGCTCGAGGAGGGGACAGGGGAGGGCGGCGCTGTGGGATTCTCCGCCGGCGGGGGACGCGGAGCGCGACCGGGCCGGACGGCGACGGACGGCCACCGTACGACGGGGACGAGGGGGCGGGCGCCGGTGGTCCACAGCGCAGCCGCCCCCACCGGGGCCCCTCGGCCCCGCTGATCCCGACGCGGGGACGGGGGCGGGGACGAGGCCGCTCAGCCGCGCGGCGCGACCCGGCTCTGCCCGGCGTCGCGACCGGACGCGACGACCGTGTCGATGCCGAACGCCCGGTCGCCCGTGCCGACGGGGTGCTCGAGGATCTGGTCGAACGCCCAGTCCTCCGGGATGCGCACGCCCAGGTTCGCGCCCCAGCCCGTGGACATGTCGGCCACGTAGCTGAGCTCGGTGAGGTGCGCGGCGCCGAGGGTGCGGCAGACGCGGCGGCCGCCGTAGACGCCGACGCGGTAGTCGCTGCCGCGGCGGTCGAGCTCCGCGTGGATGCCGCGGAAGTACGGCTCCAGGTCCTCCTCCACCTCCTCGCGCGTCGCGTCGAAGTCGACGGCGTAGTAGATGGCCGTGCCGGGCAGGAAGCCGAGGCGGCGGGCCGCGTCGTCGGCCCGGCCTGCCGCGCGGACCCCGAGCTCGTGGGAGAAGTACGTGGCGTCGGTGCCGCCCTCCTGGAAGATCGGCACGATCCGGAGGCCGCCCGCGAGGATCGCGTCGATCTCGCCGTCCTGGATGCGCTTCGCCAGCGCGTCGGGCACCTCGGAGTCGGTGAGGTAGCGGGCGATGACGGTGTACCCGGCGTCGCGGAGGGTCCGCGCGCGCTCCGGCGTGATGACCGTGATGCCGTCGGCCGCGGTGCCCGGGCGCGTGGGGTCGCCGTTGCTCGCGAGGAGTGCGGCCCAGGTGCGGTAGTCGGCCCGGCCCGTCTCGGGCAGGGCCACCGTGCGCTGGAACCGGGAGAGGCGCACGCCCTGCTCGTCGGAGAGGACGCCGTCGACGGGCCCGTCCCACGTGCTCATGACGACGAGCGACGCCTGCAGGAGGTGCACCAGCCAGCCCGTGGTGTCGGCGGATCCCGCGGCGAGGTCGGGCTGCTGCTGCAGCGTGCGGCGGGTGAGCGGCCCGAGGACGCCGTTGGCCGTGTCCTCCGGGATGCCCATCTCGAGCTGCAGGGCGTGGATGAGGGCGGAGTGCGCGGCGCCGGTCCAGACGCCGTCGGTGGTGACGGCGGGGAAGCCGGCGCGGGCGCCGTAGCGGGCGACGAGCTGCCGCTGGATGTCGCGGACGACCGGGCGGCCGTTCGAGGCGAGGGGGGCGCCGGATGCGCCGGCGTCCGCGGGCGCGGCCTCGTCGGCCTGGGCGGGAGCCGCGGCGAGGAGGGCCACGGGGACGGCGGCGAGGGCGCCGCCCAGGATGGAGCGTCGGGACAGGGTCATCGGTGTGCCTCCCATGCCGGCCACCGGCAGACGGCCCGCGGGGACGGGCGACGGTCCGGAGGACGGCGGTCTGCGGTTGTCCGACGGCGGGACGGCGGCGCGTTCTGCCACCGGGCCGAGCGGGCGTGAAGGGGACAACCTACGCAGGTGCCGCGCACGACGCCGCCCGCTGTCCACAGGGGACGGCGGGCGGCGGGATCGTGCGGGTGGGCCGGCGAGCGGGCGGCGGGCGGGATGCGCCGGGCGGCTCAGCCCGCGGACGTCGGGGAGGCCGACGGCCCGTCGACGCCGTCCCGGTCCGCGCCCCGGTCGCCCGGCCGCATGCGGTCGCGGGCGTGGTGCAGGGTGTCGGTGGGCACCGGGGGGACGCCGCGCGAGAGCCGCGACAGGCCGACGCGCACGACGACAGCCGTCGCGATGCCGAAGAGCGCCAGGGTGATGAGCGTCGCGGCCCAGAGCGGCAGGGCGAGCAGGAGGAGCGCCACGATCACGGCGGCGAGGAGCCCCAGGGAGACGAGCGCGAGCGCCACGCCGGCCCCGAGCATGATCGCGCCGGACCGCGCGGACCGGGCGCGCTCGCCGATCTCCCGCTTCGCGGAGTCGATCTCGGCGCGCACGGCGCGCAGCAGCGGGTCCACGGCCTTCTGGGCGAAGGATCCGCCCAGCCAGCCGCCGCGGGAGGTGGAGGAGGTGTCGTCGTCGGTCATGGTGGGGTCTCCTCGGTGGTCCGGCACGGGGGCCGGAGCGGGGTACGGGTGGGGGATGAGGACGGCCGCCCGGTCCGGATCGCGGGGATCCGGACCGGGCGGCCGCGGGGATCAGGCCAGGCGGGTCTCGCTCGACATGCTCGAGCGGAGGCCCCCGGTGATCTGGATGACGACCGGCACCTCGGTGCCGAGCACCGCGTCGAGTCGCGCGACGGCCTCGTCGACCGTGCGGCGGGCCGCGACGGGGGAGACGCCGCGACGCGTGACCGCGGTGACGCGGAGCGTCGTGGCGTGGCCCACCTCGAACGCCGTGACGTCGACGGAGACGATTCCGCTGTCGTCGCCCAGGGCGTCCTCGAGCAGCTGCGCGGCGACCTTCGCGTCGATGACGAGCGCGCCGCCCGTGGGCGTCTCGCCGCCGCGACCGCCCTCGATGCGCACCAGGGTGCCGGTGCGTCCGTGGCCCTGGCGCAGGGCGAACCACGCGAGGACGACGATCAGCACGAGCGCCACGAGCGCGACGACCCAGAGGATCCACGGCTGGCCGCCCGAGAGCGCGTCGCCCACGGGCTGCTGCGCGTCGGACGCGGCGCCGGAGACCGTGGACTGGACGTCGGGCAGCAGGCTGCCCGCGCCCAGCGCGACGCCGACGGCGATCAGGACGAGCCCGATCACGATCACGAGGAGGCGGTTGAGCGCCCGGTTCGTTCTGGTCATGACCCCACCTTCCCGTTCTTCGCGAGCGTCACCTTGGCGGTGAGCTTCGGCGTGTAGTCGTACTCGGCCAGCTCGGCGCGGACGGCCTCCTCGATGGCGCGCTTGTCGGCCGTGTACCCGGTGGAGGGCGTGAGGCGGACGAGGGCCTGCCGCTTCGAGACGGTGACGTCGACCTGGTCGGGCGACACCTCGCCCGCGTAGCTGGCGGTGAGGGCGATCGAGCGGGCGATGACGCGGTCGTCGACGACGGCCGCGGTGCGTCCGATGCTGCCGCCGCGACGGCCGCGGCTGCCGGGAGCGACGCCCACGATCACGAGGATCAGGCCGAGGACCGCGACGACCACGCCGATCGCGACGAGCGCCCCGGCCGGAGCCGACGCGGCGTCGAGCGCGGCCGAGACCGCGTCCGCGGGGGCGAGGAGCAGCGGCGCGGAGCCGACGGCCGCGAGGACCGACTCGGTGCCGAGCCAGGCGAGCACGAGGATCAGCAGCACGGCGATCGTGATGGCGATGCCGGCGCGCGACGAGTGCGTCTCCCGCCGCACGAGGCGGCGGTAGGTGCTGTCGGTGCTCATGAGACCCTCCTGCGTTCCTGGATGCGGGCGCCCGTGATGCGGAGGTCGACCCGGCCGACCGTGGAGCCGGTGAGGCCGAGCACGCGCTCGCGGATCTGCGTCTGCGCGGTGGTGAGGCGCTCCACCAGCGTCCCCTCGCGGACCGGGCGGTCCGAGAGGGCGGGGACGCGGATGGAGGTGCGCGCCTCCACGGTGAGCTTGCCGCCGGCGTCCGTCAGGGTGACGGACACGTCGCCCGCCGGGACCTCGAGGGCGTCGGCGGTCACGGCGGAGACGACGCGGCGCACGGCGCGCGACGTGATGGTGGTGCGGCCCCGGGGAGCCCCGGACGGTGTCCCGGGCTTCCGGGGGGCCGACACCGCGGTGGTCACGACGACCGACGCCCGCGGAGGGCGTCAGCGAGGCCGCGGATGTCCAGCTTGCCCTCGAGCACGCGGCCGACGCCGAAGCCTGCGGCCATGAAGATCAGGACGAGGAGGAAGCCGCCGAAGCCGAAGGCGAGGCCGGAGAGCGCGAGGACCGCCCCGACGAGGAGGCCCGTGGTCGTGGGGGTCACTGGACGCGCTTCTCGGCCGCGTCGTCGTCGGACGACTTGTCGGACGGGAGGTTCACGTCCGTGATGGTGACGTTGACCTCGGTGACCTCCATGCCGACGACCTGGTCGATGGCGTCGGTGACGGACTTGCGCACGTCGTCCGCGACCTGCTGCAGGTCGACGGGGTACTCGGCGATGAGCGTGATGTCGACGGCGACCTGGGTCTCGCCGACCTCGACGGACACGCCCTGGCCGCGGTCCTGCTGGCCGATGACGTTGCGGATCGCGCCGACGGCACGGGCCGCGCCGTTGCCGAGGTCGTGGACGCCGGGCACCTGGCGGGCCGCGATGCCGGCGACCTTCTCGACGACGCCGTCGGCGATCGTGTTCCTGCCGCCGGTGGTGCCGGTGCCGGTGAGGCCGGAGGAGGTGGGGGTGATGCTCGACATGGTGTCTCTCTCTCGTGGTGGGTGGATCGTGGTGGTGCTGCTGCGTGGGGCGGTTCGGAGGGTTCCTCGCGATCCCGCCTCGTCATTCAGACGCATGGACCGGGCGGTTCGGCATGCGGTTCAGGCGACTCCCAGGGACGCCGCTCCGCGCTTCGCCTCACGGACACGGATCGGGCCATGAGCGGATAGCGCGTGACGCTCGTCAGCCGCGCAGCGTCGCGCTCGGCAGCTCGCCGAACCGCTCCGCGTAGGAGGCCGCGAACCGGCCGAGGTGGCCGAAGCCCCACTGCTCGGCGACGGCCCGCACGGTGGTCGTGGTGGGGGAGGCGTCGCGGAGCTCGGCGCGCACGCGGTCGAGCCGGATCCCGCGGAGCAGGGCGCTCGGGGTCGTGTCCTCGTAGCGGCGCACGGCGAGCTGCAGCACGCGCGTGCTGATCCCCGCGGCGCGCGCCGCGTCCGCCGGGGTGATGGGCCGGTCGGCGTGGTGGTGCAGGTACTCGATGGCGGTGCGCACGGCGCTCATGCGCGGCGCGCGCATCTCCGCGCTGAACGGGACGTCGTGCCACGGGAACAGCTGCAGGGTGGCGCGGGCGATCCGGAGGGCGGCCTGCATCCGCAGCAGCGGGCTCGAGGCGGCGTCCTGCAGCACCGGGCTGGCCTCGCCGACGGCGTGGCGCCAGGAGGCCGCCTGCTCGGGGCTCGGCGCGCGCGTGTGGTCGAACACCAGCGGGCGGGATCGGCCCTCGTGCAGCTCCGCGGCGGTCTCCTCGAGGAAGGCCGCGTCGACGTGCACGAGGTTCTGCACCCCGGGCTCGCAGCGGAAGGTGAACGAGCGGCCGGAGGGGAGGAGGAACGGACGCGACCCGCTCGACCGCACCTCGTGCGAGCCGATGTCGACGGCGCCGGACCCCTCGCGCCACCAGGCGACGACGTAGTCCGGGAGCGCCGGGAGTCGGCCCCAGTGCTCCGCGGGGAACGCGGAGGAGCGGAGCGTCACGTTCTCGTCGCCGACGAACGAGTACCGGTAGGCGAAGTCGCCCGCGCCCTTCGCGGCGCGGAACTCGGTGCCCGGGTACAGGGCGGCGTAGCGCGCGACGGCCTCGTCGATGTCGGTGCCGGACATGTGCCCGCGGCGGAGCGCGGGCGCGGCCGTGGCGGCGGCCCAGCCCTCGGCATCCGCCGGGCGGCCGTCGGGACCCGGGCCGTCCGCTCCGCCGGCGTCCGCGGGGGGCGTGATGGAGTCGACCGTGGCGTCGCCGGCGTGCGTGCGGGCCGACGTCGCGGGGGACGCGGGCGCTGCGGGGGCGGCGCGGTGCTCGTCGGCCGGCGCGGTCAGCGCGGGCAGCGCGTGCAGGGGGGACGCCGCCCGGCGGCGCCCGTCGGGCGCGGGTGCGGTGCTCATGGATCCTCCGTCCTGCGCGACCGGGATCCGGTCGCGTGTCATGGAGTTGACGTTCCGAGAGGGTGGTTCGTCACGCGACCGCCCCCGATCCGCTCCGGGACGTCGGGCCGCCCTGTCCGGGCGGAGGACGGGCCGGGGCGCCTCGCGGTGCCCCGGCCCGGTGTTCGCCGCTAGTTCGCGGCGCTCGTGTTGACCGAGCCGTTGACGCCGTTCGGGTAGAACCCGCCCTTGGTGACGGCCTTGTTGTTCAGGTACACGATGTTGAGCACCTGGCCGGGCGAGCGGCTGAACGCGATGCCGTTGGCGTCCGTCGGCACGAGGTTCGCGCCGCCGGAGACCGTGACGCCCTGGTCGAGGTCCGTCGGGCCGTCGAGCGAGTCGCGCGCGTTCGAGATCGCGTTCGCGGGCTCCGCGAGGCCGCGGGCGAACAGCTGCGTGCGGATGATGCCCGCGTGGTACGCCTCGACCGCGAGGATGCCGGCGGCCGCCTCGAGGTACGCCTTATTCGTGATGAGCGGCGCGGCGCCCTTGTACGCGGTCACTCCGACGTCCTCGAAGATGAACGAGGCCAGCAGGAAGTTCTCCTGGTTGGCGAACGCGTCGAACTTCTCGCCCGGCTTGATCAGCCCGGACGCGGCGGCGGCGGCGGAGAACGCGGCGTCGAGGTCGATCGCGGGACGCGCGACCTTCGCCGAGCCGAGGGCGGCGCGGAGGAACTTGACGTGCGCCTTCTCGTCCTGGGCGATCTCGTAGGCGTACTGGCGGATCGCGTAGTCCTTGAACTGGACCGCGCGGCCGCCCGTGACGCCGCCGGGGGTGCCGACGCCGGAGATGTCGTTCGGGACCAGGCCGTTGCCGGTGACGGCGCGGAGGTAGAACTCGGCCTCGAGGTACTCGAGGTTGAGGGCGAAGTTGAGGACGGCGGCGTCCGTGACGGCGCCCGCGTCGGCCTCGGCCTGCGCATCCGCGGCCTGGGCGCCCGTCGCGGGGATGAGGGCGGCGGCACCGACGCCGAGCCCGGCGACGCCCGCTGCGCTGAAGAAGCGACGACGGTCCAGCGGCGACTGCGCGCTCCGGTCGATGGCCTGGGTGATGAACTTCCTGTCGAACATGTGCACGCTCCGAGGAGGTCGGCGGTGCGCATGGCTCGTCCATGGGCATCCGTGCCCCTCACGATCCGCTGACATCCGTGCGGGCACAACGGATCGGGGGACGGAGGACGCTGGGATTCGCCCGTGGGATACCGGGATCCGGGTCCAGGCCCCTCGACCGGGGGCGGGCCGTGTCGGGGGTCCCCGGTAGGAAGAGGGGGTGACCACGCCCGCGCCCGCGCCCGCCGCGCCCGCCGCCGCCCGGCCGCGGCGTCCGCTGCTCGACATCACGCGCATCTACGCGGAGCCCGCCGCCCTCGAGCTGCCGCGCGGGCAGGAGATCGTGGCGGCCTGGCCCGACGCGACCATCGTGGAGGTCGCCTCCCACTGGGCCATCCCCGAGGTCCACGGCGACGAGGCGAACGTCGCCCGCTGGGTGCGCATCAAGACGGAGGCGCTCGTCGTGGGCGTGAAGAAGTCGCTCGTCACGCGGCCCAACGGGCGCAGCGCGGACTTCATCGCGCCGTCCACGGCGAACGGCTGCGCCATGGCGTGCGCCTACTGCTACGTGCCCCGGCGGAAGGGCTACAGCAACCCCATCACGGTGTTCGCGAACATCGAGCAGATCCGCCGGCACGTCGCCCGGCACATCGCGAGGCAGGGCCCGAAGGCCGAGGCGAACCAGTGCGACCCGGAGGCGTGGGTCTACGACATCGGCGAGAACAGCGACTGCTCGGCCGACGCGCGGGTGAGCCCCAACGTCCGCGACCTCGTGGAGCTGTTCCGCATGTCGCCCACCGCCAAGGCGTCGTTCGCCACCAAGCACGTCAACCGCGACCTGCTCGACTGGGACCCGATGGGCCGCACGCGCGTGCGCTTCTCCCTCATGCCCGAGTCCATCGCCCGCATCACCGACATCCGCACGTCGTCCATCGCGGAGCGCATCGCCGCGATCGACGACTTCGTGGCGGCGGGGTACGAGGTGCACCTCAACCTCTCGCCCGTCATCCTCACGCCGGGCTGGCGCGCCGAGTGGGAGCAGCTGCTCCGCACGCTCGACGACACGCTGGCGCCCGCCACCAAGGCCCAGCTGGCGGCGGAGGTCATCATGCTCACGCACAACGAGCAGCTCCACGAGGTGAACATGGGCTGGCACCCGAAGGCGGAGGAGCTCATCTGGCAGCCGGGCCTCCAGGAGCGGAAGGTGTCGGAGAACGGCGCCGTCAACGTCCGGTACCGCCGCGGGCTCAAGGGCGACGCGGTCGCCGAGTTCACGGCGCTGGTGCGGCGCATCATGCCGTACTGCCGCATCCGGTACGCGTTCTAGGGGCGCGCGACGCCCCGGATCCCGTGTCGGTACGCGCACGGGTCCCGGGCCTGGGACACTGGTAGCCACAGCTCCGGTCGCTGACGCGCTCACGCCGATGCCGCCCTGCCCCTCGGACGCGCTCCAGCGCTCGGCGGCACGCGGCCTCATCGCGGGCGAGCGCCGCGACCCGGACCGGGCCGTCACCCGACGGCGCACCCGCGCGGGACCAGCCCGCGCCCACGACATCACCCGCACGACCACATGACGCACGAGAAAGGCACCATGCCTACCACCAACCACGCCCTCGACTTCGCCAAGCCCGGCCGCCTGCCCCGCGGCGGCCTGCGGGTGACGCCCCTCGGCGGCCTCGGCGACGTCGGCCGCAACATGACGCTCTTCGAGTTCGACGGCGAGCTGCTCATCGTCGACTGCGGCGTCCTCTTCCCCGAGGAGAGCCAGCCCGGCATCAACGTGATCCTCCCCGACTTCAGCACCCTGCGCGGCCGCCTGGACAAGATCACCGGCATCGTCCTCACCCACGGCCACGAGGACCACATCGGCGGCGTCCCCTACCTCCTGCAGGAGCGTCCCGACATCCCGCTCATCGGCGCGCGCCTCACGCTCGCGTTCATCAGCGCGAAGCTCGAGGAGCACAAGATCACGCCCGTCACGCGCCAGGTGCGCGAGGGCGACCGCATCACCATGGGCAAGTTCGACCTCGAGTTCGTGGCGGTCAACCACTCCATCCCGGACGGCCTCGCGGTCGCGATCCGCACCGGCGCCGGCATGGTGCTGCACACGGGCGACTTCAAGATGGACCAGTTCCCCATGGACCGCCGCCTCACCGACCTCGGCGCGTTCGCCCGCCTCGGCGAGGAGGGCGTCGACCTCTTCCTCACCGACTCCACCAACGCGGAGGTCCCCGGCTTCACGACCGCGGAGAAGGACATCGCGCCCGCCATCGAGCAGGTGTTCCGCACCGCCCCGAAGCGCATCGTCGTCTCCAGCTTCGCAAGCCACGTGCACCGCATCCAGCAGGTGCTCGACTCCGCGCAGGAGCACGGCCGCAAGGTGTCGTTCGTCGGCCGCTCCATGGTGCGCAACATGAAGATCGCGTCCGACCTCGGGTACCTCCGCATCCCCAAGGGCCTCGTCATCGACCTCAAGGCGCTCAACAAGCTGCCGGACGACAAGGTCACGCTCATCTGCACCGGCTCGCAGGGCGAGCCCATGGCGGCGCTGTCGCGCATGGCCCGGCGCGAGCACATCATCGAGGTCGGCGAGGGCGACACGATCCTGCTCGCCAGCTCCCTCATCCCCGGCAACGAGAACGCCATCTACGGCGTCATCAACGGGCTCATCCGCTGGGGCGCCGACGTCGTCCACAAGGGCAACGCGAAGGTGCACGTCTCCGGCCACGCCAGCGCCGGCGAGCTCGTGTACTGCTACAACATCGTCAAGCCCCGCAACGTCCTCCCCGTGCACGGCGAGTGGCGCCACCTCGTCGCCAACGGCGCCCTCGCGGAGAGCACCGGCGTGAAGAAGGACAACGTGCACATCATCGAGGACGGCGTGAGCGTCGACCTCGTCAACGGCCGCGCCGCCATCTCCGGCCGCGTGCCCGCGCCGTACGTGTTCGTCGACGGCATGACCATCGGCGTCGCCACCGAGGAGGCCCTGGAGGAGCGCCGCACGCTGGCGGCCGAGGGCCACATCACGGTGCTCGGCATCTTCGACGAGGACGAGCAGAAGCTCATCCACCCGGCCGAGCTCATCACGCGCGGCTTCGTGGAGCACGCCGGCTGGATCCCCGAGGCCGAGGCCGCGATCGCCGCGGCGCTCCGCAACGCGACCGCGAAGCGCAAGCTCGACGGCCCCGCCGCCGAGCGCGCCATCTCCGAGGGCCTGCTCCGCTGGCTCCAGCGCCGCCACCGCCGCACGCCGGTCGTGACGGTCATCGTCGTCGACGCCGACTAGGAGCCGGACGCGGCACGACCACGGCGGGGTGCCCTCGGGCGCCCCGCCGTCGCCGTCCCCGTGCGCCCCGGCCGGGCCGGATGCGCGCCGGATCCGCGGCCGGGATTCGCGGCCGGGATTCGCGGCCGGGGCCGGCCGGCGGGCACCATGGGAGCATGACCGGCCCCGATCCCACCCCGTCCACCGACCGCGCGACCCGCGTCGAGGCGAGCGCGTCGCCGAGCACCGCACCGCGCGTCAAGAGGTGGGTCTTCTGGCCCGCGGCGGGGATCGTGCTGACCTTCGTGGCCTTCACCCTGATCGCGCCGAGCGCCGCCGAGTCGATGTTCTCGACCCTCCAGAGCGGCATCGTCAACAACTTCAGCTGGTACTACGTGCTGGCCGCCGCCTTCTTCATCGGCTTCTCGATCTTCGTGGGCTTCAGCCGCTTCGGGCGCATCAAGCTCGGCAAGGACACCGACGAGCCCGAGTTCTCCACGGGGTCGTGGTTCTCGCTGCTCTTCGCCGCGGGGATGGGCATCGGGCTCGTGTTCTACGGCGTCTCGGAGCCCCTCAGCCACTTCGCCTCGCCCCGCCCGGGCGTCAGCGGGACCGAGAGCCAGCTCGCGCAGCAGGCGATGACGCAGACGTTCCTGCACTGGGGCCTGCACGCGTGGGCGATCTACGTCGTCCTCGGGCTCGCGCTCGCCTACGCCATCCACCGACGCGGGCGGCCCGTGTCGATCCGCTGGGCCCTCGAGCCGCTGCTCGGCGACCGCGTCCGCGGCGGGTGGGGGAACCTCATCGACGTCCTCGCTCTCGTGGGCACGCTGTTCGGCGTCGCCACCTCCCTCGGGCTGGGCGTGATCCAGATCGGCGCGGGGCTCGAGAGCGCCGGGCTCGCCGAGAGCAGCGCCGTCAGCCAGATCGCGATCATCGGCGTCATCACCGCGGTGACGATCGTCTCGCTCGTCACCGGCGTGACGAAGGGCATGAAGATCCTGTCGAACTTCAACCTCGTGCTCGCGGCGGCGCTGCTCCTGTTCGTGCTCATCGTCGGGCCGACGCAGTTCCTCCTCCGCGACTTCGTGCAGTCCATCGGCGCGTACCTGCAGAACGTCGTCGGGCTGTCCTTCAACGTCACGGCGCAGCAGGGCGCGGCGGGCGAGGCCTGGCAGGGCTCGTGGACCACGTTCTACTGGGGCTGGTGGATGTCGTGGGCCCCCTTCGTCGGCATCTTCATCGCCCGCATCTCGAAGGGCCGCACGGTGCGCCAGTTCGTCTCCGGCGTGCTGCTGGTCCCGACGGCGCTCACCTTCCTGTGGTTCGCCGTGCTCGGCGGCGCCGCCATCCACCAGCAGACCGACGGCGCCGGCGGGCTCATCGGCGCCGACGGCAGCGTCGACATCGAGGGCTCGCTGTTCACGCTCCTCGGCGGCCTCCCCGCGGGCACCGTCCTCACCTTCGGCGCGATCCTCCTCATCGGCGTGTTCTTCGTCACGTCGTCCGACTCCGGCTCGCTCGTCATGGCGATGATCGCGTCCGGCGGCGACATCGAGCCGAAGAACTGGCTGCGGGTGTTCTTCGCGATCCTGACGGCCCTCCTCGCCGTCGCGCTCCTGCTCACCGGCGGCCTCGACGCCCTGAAGACCGCCGCGATCACGACGGCCCTCCCGTTCAGCGTGGTCCTGCTGCTGACGTGCTGGTCGACCGCCATCGCCTTCACCCGGGAGCGCCGCGCCTACGACAAGGCGGAGCGCGACGTGCTGCTCGAGCGCGTGGGCGCCTACTACGGGCTCGAGCTGGACGCCCCGGCCGAGCGCCGGCCCCGGGGCATCGCCCGCCCGTGGGAGGCGCTGCGGCGACGCCCGAGGGCGGCGGACGCCGCCGTCGTGGGCGACGCGGCCGCGTCCGATCCCGCCTCGGGGACCGCGGGCGCTCCGACGACGGGCGACGTCGACGAGGCCGGCCGGGGCTGAGCGGACGCGGACGGCCGGTCGCCCGGCGGCCGGCCGTTCCGCCGCAGCACGGCAGCCATCACGGCCGGATCACGGCCGGCGTGCCGGGGTGCCGGTGCCGGCGGCGGCGGATCGGACCGGTCGGGTCCCGGCCGCCGTCGGTCGTCAGTAGTCGCGCCCCGTGTCCCCCGGCGCCCCGTCCCCGATGCGGGTGAGGTGCACCCGGCGTCGGAGGCGGATGAGCGGACGGACCAGCAGCTGGACGCTGCCGGCGAGGAACAGCCAGGTACCCGCCGTGGTGGTGGACTCGGAGAGGAACAGGACGCTCCCGACCGCGAACCAGACGGCGCCCATGACGTCGTTGACGATGCTGGCGACCTCGTACTCGTGACGGATCACGAGCTCGTCGGGCCCGATCGTCAGCGTCAGCGTGCGGCCGTCTCGGGATCCTCGCGTGGGGTCATCCTCCGATGCAACCACGGCGCACGCGGTCGAAGCGGTCGGCAGGGGCGGTGCCGGCCTGCGACGGAGGTCGCGGAGCCCGCGCCGACGGGGGCGTGCGCCCCGCGCTCCCGCGTGCTTCAGTGGGCCCATGGCCTCTGGGGAGCGGATGTCGGTGTGGCCGGCGGTGCACGACGAGCGGCGCGCCGTGCACCGGGACCTCGCGGGGGTGCCCGCGGACCGGTGGTCGCGGCCGTCCCCGTGCCCGGGGTGGGACGTCCATGACGTCGTCGCGCACCTGATCGACTCCGCGCGGACGACCCGGTGGGGCTTCGCCCGGCGGATGGTCGCGGCCCGCCTCGACTTCGACCGCGACAACGCGGCGGGCATCGCGCGCGAACGGCGGGCGGACCCCGCGGAAACGCTGGCCGCGTTCGCGCGGGTCATCACGATGACGCGGACGCCGCCGGCGCCGGCGGCGACCCGGCTCGTCGAGGCCGTCGTCCACGGGGAGGACGTGCGGCGACCGCTCGGGCTCGTGCGCGAGTACCCCGTCGAGGCCGTCCTCCCGGCGCTCCGGCACCAGCTCCGCACCTCCGTCGCGATGGGCGGCGGTCGGCAGCTCGCGGCCGGCTTCCGCGTGGTCGCCCTCGACGCCGACCTCGTGTCCGGCACGGGCCCGGAGCTGCGCGGCACGGCCCTGGCGCTCCTGCTCGCCGTGTCCGGGCGCCCCGTCGGACCCGACGAGCTGTCGGGCCCTGCGGCGTCCGCGTTCCGGCAGCGGGGCTCCGGCCGGGTCTGATCCGGACCGGCCTGATCCGGACCGGCCTGATCCGGACCGGCCTGATCCGGACCGGCCTGATCCGGGCAGGGTCGATCCCGCTGTCCCGGACCACCTGGGCCACGACGGCGACGGCGGGGCGCCCAGGGCACCCCGCCGTCGTCGTCGCACCGCGGATCCGTGTCCGCGCCGGGCGTCAGCCTGTGAAGCGGTCGATCCAGCCGGCGACCGGACGCTGCTGCTCGCCCTGCTGGGCGGCGAGCACGACGAGCACGGCGGTCGCCGCGGGGATGATCCACTGCAGCGCCTTCTGCTTCCGCTGCGCCGCCTCGAGCTCCTTCGAGACGCCGGCGCCGGGCTCGGTGGTGCCCGCGGGGGCCTCGTCCGAGTGCTTCGCCATCTTCGCGCCGACGAGCGCCGAGTAGAGCGTCGTGCCGGCGGCCGCGATGGTGAGCACGGCCTTCACGTTCGTGTTGCTGCGCGCCTCGCCCTGGCCCGCGAGGCGGCCCTTGTTGGCGTAGATGAGCCCGAGGCCGCCGATGGCGTGCGTGGCGAGCGCACCGAGCTGCACCGGCGCCCACTTCGCCCAGCCGATCGAGGAGAGGCGGAGCCGCTCCTGCGGCTGCTTCGCCGCGGCCGCAGCGCCGTTCAGGCCGACCGCGCCCATGAGGGAACCGCCGAACCAGGCCGCGAGGCCGAGGTCGTGCATGCTCCGGATCACCGTGTTGCGTTCTGACATCGTCGTTCTCCTAGTCGTCGTCGATGGGCCGGCCCGCGGGTCGGCCGGATGTCCCGTGCGTGGGACGCTACGCCCGGGAACGCGCAGTGTGTGGGCCGATGCCGGATGCCCAGGTGGCGTCCGGCGGGGCGCCCGGAGGCGTCACCTCAACGTCAGCTGGGAGTCCCGCGACTGCACCTTGGCGCTCCTCGCGGTCCCCGGTTCGGTGGGACGTGGAGCCCGTCGAGCGACGGGCCCGCGAGCGGTCGAGGGGATGCGTGCCATGGGCAAGGCGTGGATGGTGATGGTCGCGGCGGTGCTCGGCGGCCACGGTTTCGTGGGGCTGTTCATCGAGGGGTCGCACCTCCTCGGGATCCTCAACGTCGACCTCTTCGTCGACGTCCTCTACCTCCTGAGCGCGGGCGTGCTGCTGTTCGCGGGCACCCGCCAGCTCCGCCCCCTGCCGATCCGCGCGACGCTGGCGGCGTTCGGCGGCCTCTTCACGCTGATGGGCGTGCTCAGCATCGTCGACAACGAGCTCGGCGGCCTCACGCCCACCGGCTTCACGATCGTCGACGACTTCCTCTTCTTCGGGATCGGCCTGTCGGGCCTGGCGCTCGCGGCGACCCCCAGCTCCGTCGAGCCGCTGACGACCGGCGGCCGGGCGCTCAACTAGCGGCGTCCGACCCGCGCCGTCCGACCCGCGGCGCGCGACCCGCACGACCGACGAGGGCGCGACCCGGCCGGAGCCGGGGCGCGCCCTCGTGTCGTCGTCCGCGGTCGCGGGCGCGGATCAGGCCCGGTGGATACGCACGGTGACCACCTGGAACGGCCGCAGCGCGATGCGCACCCCGGCGGCGTCCGCGTCCGGCTCGAACGCGATCGAGCGCGGGAAGCCCTCGCCGAGGGGGCGCTCCAGCACGTCGACCTCCGTGAGGCGGTCGGCGTCGAGGTGCGCCTCGAGGCGCGTGACGGCGCGCGCGCCGGTGGACTCGTAGAGCCGCACGATGACGTCGCCGGACCCGTCGTCGGCGAGCTTCAGCGCCTCGATCCGCACCGTGCCGCCGTGCACGGAGACGAGCCCCGACGCGGTCGGCAGCGAGGACGGGACGGCACCGGCGGACGCGGACGCGGGCGCGACGGCCGACGCGGGCGCGGTGCCGGCCGGTGCCGCGGTGGCGTCGCCCGGGTGCACCACGCGCACGGGCAGGTTCTGCTCGAGCCCCGCGTCCGCGGCGCCCTCGATGCCCACGCCGGGCACGAGCGCGTACTCGAAGCGGTGGTGGCCGATGTCCTGCGTCGGGTCGGGGGAGCGCGCCGCGCGGACCAGGCTGATCCGCATCTCGGTCTCGACCTCGCCCGAGGCGCCGACCGTGCGCGTCACGTCATGCCCGTAGCTGCCGGCGTTGGTGAGCGCGACGCCGTAGCCCGGCTCCTCCACGTGCAGGTACCGGTGCGCCATCACCTCGAAGCGCGCCTCGTCCCACGAGGTGTTCGTGTGGGTGGGGCGGCGGACGTGCCCGAACTGGATCTCGGCGCTGTGGTGCTGCGCGTGGATCGTCAGCGGGAACGTGACCTTCAGGAGCTTCTCGTCCTCGAGCCAGTCGAGGTCGGCCGTGGCGTGGATGCGCGCGTCGTCGGCGTGCAGCGCGACCCGCTGGACGACGCGGGAGCGCCCGAACTGCCGGACCACCTCCACGACCGCGCGGAGCGGCGAGTCCTCGACGAGCTCGACCGACGCGGCCTCGACGAGGTCGGTGCGGCTGGCGCGGTAGTGGGCGTCGACGTCCCACGCGTCCCACGCGGTGGGGATGTCCTCGTGCAGCTGCAGCAGGTTCGCGGTGCGGCCGGCGGGCACGAGCTCGCGGTCGGCGTGACGCAGGTCGAGGATCGACGTGATGAGCCCGCGGGCGTCGAGCGTGACGCGGAGCAGGCCGTTGTCGAGCACCGTGCCCGCGGCGTCGCGGGTCGTCGTGACGGGGGAGGCGGGCTCCACGGCGACGAGCGGCGCGATGCCGCTGCCGGGCACCGCGACGAGCGCGAGCGCGGATCCGTCGGGGGCCTCGACGAGCGCCGTGCGCGCATGCCCGGTGGAGTTCACCGCGAACGCGCCGGAGCCGACGCCCTCGCCGTCCGCCACGGCCCGGGCGGTGACGCGCGCGATGGCGTCGGCGACGAGCGCGTCGAGCTCGGCGAGGCTGCGGACGTAGTCCTCCTCGTTCTCGCGGTGCACCCACGCGATGGAGGAGCCGGGGAGGATGTCGTGGAACTGCTGCAGCAGCGTCTGCTTCCACAGCCGGTCGAGCTCCGCGTACGGGTAGTCGGCGCCCGTGCGCACCGCGGCGATGGTCCACCACAGCTCGGCCTCGCGGAGGCGGTGCTCGGCCTGGCGGTTGCCGCGCTTCTCGCGGGCGTGGCTGGTGGAGGTGCCGCGGTGGAGCTCCAGGTACAGCTCGCCGACCCACACGGGCGCATCGGGGTACTCGGCCTCGGCCTTCCGGAAGAAGTCGTCGGGGTGCTCGACGATGACCTTCGGCGAGCCCTCGAGGTCGGCCGTGCGGCGCTGGCGCTCCATCATCTCGCGGGTGGGGCCGCCGCCGCCGTCGCCGTAGCCGAAGGGCGCGAGCGACATCGTGGCCCGGCCCTTCTCGCGGAACTGCCGCACCGCGTGGTGCGTCTCCTCGGCCTCGAGGGTCGAGTTGTAGGTGTCGATGGGCGGGAAGTGCGTGAAGATCCGCGACCCGTCGATGCCCTCCCAGTAGAAGGTGTGGTGCGGGAACGTGTTCGTCTGGTTCCAGGAGAGCTTCTGCGTGAGGAACCAGTCGAGGCCCGCGAGCTTCGCGATCTGCGGGAACGACGCCGTGTAGCCGAACGAGTCGGGCAGCCACACGCCGTGCGTCTCGACGCCGAGCTCCTCCTGGAAGTAGCGCATCCCGTGGGTGAGCTGGCGGATCATCGCCTCGCCGCCCGGCAGGTTGCCGTCGGGCTCGATCCACATGGACCCGACCGGGTACCAGGTGCCGTCCGCGATGGCCTGCTGGATGCCCGCGAAGACCGTCGGGTAGTTCTCCTTCACCCAGACGTACTGCTGCGCCTGCGAGCACGCGAAGCGGAAGTCGGGGTACTGCTCGGCGAGCTTCAGCACGTTCGAGAAGGTGCGCGCGGTCTTCCGCTTGGTCTCGCGGATGGGCCAGAGCCAGGCGCTGTCGATGTGGGCGTGACCGACGCCGCTCAGCGTGTGGGCGCTCGGGACGGCGGGGCGCGACAGCACCTCGGCGAGCTCGGCCCGCGCGGCGGCCGCGGTGCCGACGATGTCGTCCATCGCGAGCACGTCGAGCGCGCGCTCGACGGCGCGCAGCACCTCGTGGCGGCGGGGCTCGGTCTCGGGCAGCTCCATCAGGAGCTGGTAGAGCACCTCCACGTCGAACCGGAGCGCCCACACCTCGGGCTCGAACACCGCGAGCTCCGCCTGGCGGAAGCGGTAGATGGGCTCGACCGGGGCCGTCGCCTTGTCGCCGTACGGCGTGGGCACGAACTCGTTCACCAGGATGTCCGGGTTGCCCGCGGCCTCCACCAGGAAGCGCACCTGCTCTCCCCCCGCGGCCTCGTCGGCGAGGCGCACGTAGGTGTTGCGCGGGTGGATGCCCTTGACCGGCACGCCGTCCATGGTGTGCACGAGGCACTCGGCCTGGTTGCCCGGCCAGTCGCCGATGAAGCCCGGGTCGATGAGGAGCTCCACCGTGCGGCCGGCCCACTCGGCGGGCACCTCGCCCGTCACCTCGAACCACCACGTGGACCACGCACGGCCCCACGGCTGGCCGAGCTCGAACGGCGCGTACTCCTGCCGCATGGCCTCCGCGACGGGGACGGGCTCGTCGGGCGCCATCCACGCGCGGAGGGTCACGGGCGTCTTCGTGGAGTACACGGCGGGGGTGATCCGCTCGTCGAGCGCGCGGAGGATCCGCTCCTGGACGAGCTTCTGGTTCTGGTGCATGGGGGTCCTTCGGGAGGTCGGGAGGCAGGCGGGCGGGTGGCCGCGGCAGGTGGGGCCGGCGCGTCAGCGGAGGTAGGAGAGCACCGGGAAGGCGTGCATCGCGTCCTCGAGGAGCGAGCGCGCGACCGTCACGGAGTCGACGAGCGGGTGGTGGGCGAGGGCGCGGACGGCCGCGGCGCGGGATCCGCCGAGCCCGGCCTCGATCGTCTGCCGCTCGACGTACTTGGCGTTCGTCACGAGGCCCACCCCGAAGTCGGGCAGCTCCGTGCCGGCCACCGGGTGCGCGCCCGAGGCGTCGACCACGCACGGCACCTCGACGACGGCGTCCGCGTCGAGGGCCGCGAGGGTGCCGCGGTTCCGAACGTTGAGGATGAGCCGGGCGCTCTGGTCGTACGCGATGCCGCGCATGAGCGCGATCGCGACGTCCTCGTAGCCGCCGGAGACGAGGTCGTCCTCGTCGCGGTCGCCCATGCCGGCCGACTGGCGGTTGGTGGCCATGTACGTGGTCTCGCGGTCCAGGCGCGTGCGCTCCCAGAGCGCCAGCGCGGACACGTCGTGCCGGTGCTCCAGCTGCGCGTAGAACCGGCCCTGCTGCTCCACGAGGAACGCGCCGCGGGTCTGTGCGGCGAGCTGGTCGGCGTGCCGCACCTCGCGCCGGAAGTAGTAGTAGTGCAGGTACTCGTTGGGCACCGCGCCGAGCTCGGTGACCCACTCGGCGCCGAACAGCCGGCCCTCCTCGAAGGTGCCGATGAGGTCGGGCCGGGCCATGAGGTCCGGCAGCACGTCGCGGCCGTCGACCCGGAGCCCGCGCAGCCAGCCGAGGTGGTTGAGGCCCGCGTAGTCGATGACCACGTCGTCGCCCGTCACCCCGAGCGCGCCGAGCACGCGGCGGGCGAGTCCGATGGGGGAGTCGCAGATGCCGATGACGCGGTCGCCGAGCACGCGCGACATGGCCTCGGTGACGACGCCCGCCGGGTTCGTGAAGTTGATGACCCACGCGTCGGGGGCCTGCACGCGGATCCGCTCGGCGAGGTCCATGACCACCGGCAGCGTCCGGAGCGCGTAGGAGATGCCGCCGTAGCCGACGGTCTCCTGCCCGATGACGCCGTGCGCCATGCCGAGCCGCTCGTCGCACGAGCGCCCGGCCATGCCGCCCACGCGGATGGCCGAGAACACGAACGCGGCGCCCGCGAGCGCCTCGTCGAGGTCCGTGTGCAGCGTGACGACGGGGGCGTCGGCGTACGCCGCGGCCTGCTCGGCGAGCACGCGCGCGACGGCCGTGAGGCGCACCTCGTCGGTGTCGTAGAGGGCCACGTGCGAGACGCGCCCGGCCTCGTGGTCGCGCAGCAGCGCCGAGTAGACGAGCGGGACGCGGAAGCCGCCCCCGCCCAGGATGGTCAGTCTCATGCGACGGTCACCGATACTCCCTTGTCCGCGAGGCCCTGCGACACCCGCGCGTGCGGGGCGGCCTCGGTGATCAGCTGCGTCAGAGACGCGGTGGGGGCGACACGGCCGGCGCCGGTGCCCGGGAACTTGGAGGAGTCGGCGAGCACCGTCACCCGGTCGCTCACCTCCGCCATCGCGCGCTTGATGGGCACCTGGGCCATCGTCGTGTCGCGCAGGTCGCCGTTGTCGGCGATGCCGCTCACGCCCACGAAGGCGTGGTCGGCGTGCAGCATCCGGAGGCTCTCGGCCGTGAGCGGGCCGGAGACCGAGCGGTAGACCGGATCCCAGTCGCCCGGCAGCAGGATGAGCCGCACGGCCCGGTCGTCGCGCAGCACGTCGAACGCGGCGATGCTCGCCGTGATCACCGTGAGCGGGCGTCCGCGCAGCTGCTCGGCGAGGTGCAGCGTCGTCGTGCCGATGTCGAGCACGACCGACTGGCCGTCCTGCACCTGGGCCGCGGCGGCACGGGCGATGCGCTGCTTGGCCTCGCGGTTCACCTGCTCGACCTCGGCGAAGGGCGCGTCGGCCTCCACGAGCACGGCACCGCCGTGGGTGCGCCGGAGCGCCCCCTGCTCGTCGAGGCGCGCCAGGTCGCGGCGGATGGTCGCGTCGCTCGTGCCGGCGGCCTCGGCCAGCTCGGCGACCGTCGCGCTGCGGGTGGCGCGCAGCCGGTCGAGGATCACGAACTCTCGGGCGTCTCTCATGGACTGAACATTAGCGCGCAAGATCGAGCAGAAACAATCTTGTAATAATCAAAGTCTTCCATCCATGTGCTCACATGGGCTAGAAACGTCACTACCGGTCGACGGCTCCCGCCGACCCGGTCCCGCCGGCAGCGTCGCCGTCGGCGGACCCCCACCGCTCGCCGTCCCGCACGGCGCCACCCGACGAAGCAGAGGTCCCGAGTGTCCGCAGCACCCCGCCCCGAGCGGTCCGCCGGCCTGCTGGTCGTGGGCCAGCTGTTCGCGGACGTCGTGTTCGGCGAGCTGCCGGGCGGCCCGCGGCCCGGCCACGAGATCTGGACGTCGTCGTTCGGCCACGGCCCCGGCGGCATCGCCAACTTCGCCCTCGCCGGCGCCCGCCTCGGCGTGCCGACCGCCATCGCCGCCGCCGTCGGCCGCGATCCGTTCTCCCACCTGGTCCGCGGCGCCCTCGCCGCCGAGGGCGTCGCGCTCGACCACCTCGTGACCCTCGACGACTGGGCGCTGCCCGTCACCGCCTCCCTCGGGTACGACGACGACCGGGCCCTCGTCACGGGCGGCGTCCCGTGCCCGCTCGGCTCCGACGAGCTGATCCCGGGCGACGTGCCCGCGGCCGCCGCGGCGCTCGTGCACCTGGACCCGCACCGCAGCTCCTGGATCGGCCGCGCCGCCGCCGCGGGCACCGACGTCTACGCGGACGTCGGCTGGGACCCGTCCGAGCGCTGGGACCCCGCCATCCTCGACCAGCTCGACGAGTGCCACGCCTTCCTGCCGAACGAGCTCGAGGCCGTCGCGTACACGGGCGCCGACTCCGCCGTGGGCGCCGCCCGCGCGCTCGCCGCTCGCGTGCCGCTCAGCGTCGTCACCTCCGGATCGCGCGGCGTCGTCGCCGTCGACTCGGCCCGCGGCGAGGAGGTCGTGCGCCCGCCGCTCGCCGTGCGCGCCATCGATGCGACCGGCGCGGGCGACGTGTTCGGGGCGGCGCTCGCCGCCTCCGCCGCCGCGCCCTGGACGCTGACCCAGCGCGTGGACCTCGCGTGCCTGGTCGCGGGGATCACGGTCACCCGCCCCGGCGGCGCGTCCGGCGCCCCGCGGCTCGCGGAGCTCGTGCCCTGGCTGCGCGCCCACCCCGACGCCGCCGAGCCCGGCCGCTACGACTACCTCGCCGACGCCCTCGACCACCCCGACGGCGCCCGGCTCCTCGCCTGACGCCCCCGTACCCGGATCCCCCGCCCGCCCCTCCGCCCCACCCCACCGAATCGAGAACCACCATGTCCCACCACCCCGCCCGCCGCACCCGTGCCCAGCGCCTCGTCGTCGGCGTCGCGACCCTCGCGCTCGTCGCGCCGGTCCTCGCCTCCTGCTCGTCGTCGTCGGGATCCTCGGCCGGCGGCGAGCTCGACCTGTGGATCTGGCCGGACGGCCTCAGCCAGACGGTGCTCGACACGGTCCCGGACGCGGTGCCCGGCACCACGCTCAACGTCTCGACCATCGGCGGCGACTTCAAGCAGAAGCTCGTGACGACGTTCACGGGCCGCTCGGGCCTGCCGTCCGTCACGGGCGTCAAGGGCGAGGACATGCCGTACTTCCTCAGCGAGGACGGCCTCTTCGAGAACCTGGACGACCTGGGCGCGCAGGACATCGCCGACCAGTACCCCGCGTGGAAGCTCAAGGAGGCGACGACGGAGGACGGCGAGCTCATCGGCCTCCCCATCGACATCGGCCCCACCGCGCTCTACTACCGCGCCGACGTGTTCGCCGCGGCCGGCCTGCCCAGCGAGCCCGAGGAGGTGGCCGCGGCCACCGCCACCTGGGACGACTACTTCGTCTTCGGCAAGAAGCTGAAGGACGCGACCGGCGGCGCGATCTTCGTCGACGCGTCCGACGTCTTCACCAAGTCCATCGGCCAGGGCACCACGCGCTTCGTCGACGAGTCCGGCGACTTCACGGGCGACAGCCCCGAGATCAAGGAGGCGTGGGACCGCGCGGTGCTCGCCTACCAGGACGGCCTCACCGCCAACGTGACCGACGGCAGCCCCGACTGGGCGTCCGCCATCACCAACGGATCCCTCCCCGCGCTCCTCGGCGCCTCCTGGTACCAGGCGGACCTCAAGAGCGCGACGGCGGACACGTCCGGCGACTGGCGCGTGGCGCCCATGCCCGGGGGACCGGCCAACATCGGCGGCTCGTTCCTCTCCATCCCCGCCGGCACGGAGGACCCGGAGGCCGCGTTCGCGGTCATCAAGGACGTGCTGAGCGAGGACAACCAGGTCACCGCGTACGCCGACAAGGGCATCTTCCCCTCGGCCACCGCCGCCTACGACTCCCCGGAGCTGCAGCAGGGCGACGAGTTCTTCGGCGGCCAGTCGACCGTCGGCGTCTTCGCCGACGCCGCCGCGGAGATGCCCACCGCCTACGTCAGCCCCTACGACAACCAGGTCCAGGCCGCGTTCGTCACGGAGCTGCAGAACGTCACGTCGCTCGGCAAGGACCCGGCGCAGGCCTGGACCGACGCCGTCGCCGCGGGCGAGGCCGCGCTGAAGACCGCGAAGCAGTGATCCCGACCGTCGTCCGCCCGGGCGGGCGTCTGCGCGCGTCCTCCCGGGCGGGCGCGGGTGCCCCGGGCCCCGCGCGCTCCCGCGGGGCCGCCGGCACCCGCGGCATCCGCCGCACGTGGCCGTACTACGTCGCGATCGCGCCGTTCTTCCTGCTGTTCCTGGTCTTCGGCCTGTTCCCGGCGCTCTACTCGCTCGTGCTCTCGTTCCAGGACTGGAACGGGCTCGGCACCGCGGAGTGGGTGGGCCTCGCCAACTTCCAGGCCCTCGCGGCCGACGCCACGTTCTGGCTGTCGATCCGCAACACGCTGATCATCTTCGCGCTGTCGACGTTCCCGATGATGGCCA
Source organism: Clavibacter sp. GW821-FHT01D01 (assembly GCF_059422605.1). Taxonomy (NCBI): domain Bacteria; kingdom Bacillati; phylum Actinomycetota; class Actinomycetes; order Micrococcales; family Microbacteriaceae; genus Clavibacter; species Clavibacter sp. GW821-FHT01D01. Next base: position 47,013 of record NZ_JBWKXC010000001.1, on the reverse strand, counting down.
TCGCGGTCGTCGTCGCCGCCATGCTCAACTCGGCGAAGCGCCTCAGCACCTTCTACAAGATCAGCTACTTCGTGCCGAACGTGACCTCGGTCGTCGCCATGGCCGTGCTGTTCGGCTCGATCTTCGGCGACAGCTTCGGGCTCGTGAACGCGGGCCTCCGCGCGATCGGCCTCGACGGCGTGCCGTGGCTCTCCACGCCGTGGGCGATCCAGGTGACCATCGCCGTGCTCATCACGTACCAGTGGACGGGCTACAACGCGATCATCTTCCTCGCCGGCATGCAGGCCATCGGCACGGAGGTCTACGAGGCCGCCAAGCTCGACGGCGCCGGCGCCATCCGCACCTTCTGGTCGGTGACGCTGCCGCTGCTGCGCCCCACGATCCTCTTCGTGCTGGTGGTCTCGACCATCACGGGCCTCCAGAGCTTCACGGAGGCGCAGGTGCTCACCGCCTCCTCCAGCACCACCAACCCGAACTCGGGCGGCGCGGGCCAGGCCGGCCTCACCACCGTCCTGTACTTCTACCAGCAGGCCTTCAACTACAACCGCTTCGGCTACGGCGCCGCCATCGCGTGGGGCGTCTTCCTGCTCGTGGTGATCTTCTCCATCATCAGCTTCCGGCTCGGGTCGGAGAAGAAGGAGAAGGTCGCGAAGGCGCCCGGCACGAGGAAGGGACACCGCGCATGAGCACGACCGTCCACGCGGCGGGCTCCGCCGCGGCCCGCATCGCCGACCAGGCCTCCGGGCGCCCGCGCGACGAGCGCACCGGCCGCCCCGCCGGCCGCCGCCAGCTGCCGCCCGGCCGGGTCGTCCTGCACGGGGTCCTGTTCGCCGGGTCCATCGTCAGCCTGTTCCCGCTCTACTGGCTCGTGGTCATGGCGAGCAACACCACGAGCGACATCTACAAGTCGCCGCCCGTGCTCGTGCCGGGGCCGTACCTGTGGGAGAACATCCAGGCGGTGTTCCGCACGATCGACTTCGGCGGATCGCTCATGAACACGGTCATCGTGGCCGTCTCCATCACGGTGCTGGTGCTGTTCTTCGACTCGATCGCGGCGTTCACGTTCGCGAAGTACGAGTTCCCCGGCCGTCGCCCGCTGTTCGCGCTGCTGCTCGTGACCTTCATGCTGCCCGCGCAGCTGTCGGTGATCCCGCAGTTCGTGACCATGATCAACCTCGGCTGGGTCGGCCAGCTGCAGGCGCTCATCGTGCCCGCCGCCGCCAACGCGTTCGGCATCTTCTGGCTGCGGCAGTTCATCGTCTCGAGCGTGCCGGACGAGCTCATCGACGCAGCCCGCATCGACGGGGCCGGGTTCTTCCGGCAGTACCTCACGGTGTGCCTGCCGCTCATCCGTCCGGGCCTCGGCTTCCTCGGGATCTTCACCTTCATCGCCGCGTGGAACGACTACCTCTGGCCGCTCATCGTGCTCAACGACCCGGGCACGCTGACGCTGCAGGTGGCCATGAGCCAGCTGAACAGCGCCCACGGCAAGGACTACGGCATGGTCATGGCGGGCGCGCTGCTCGCGGTGATCCCGCTCATCATCGTGTTCCTCATCGGCGCCAAGCAGTTCATCGGGGACATCGCGAAGGGCGCCCTGAAGTGACGGCCGCGTCGACGCGCGCGCCCCGCGTCCGCGCCGTGGACGACCGGGCCGCCCTGGGGTCCGCCGCCGCCGACGTGGTGCAGGCCTTCCTCGCCGGGTCGCCGGCGGGCGTGCTCGGCGTCGCGACCGGGTCGAGCCCCGAGCCGCTCTACGCGGAGCTCGCCCGGCGGCACGCGGACGGCGCGCTCGCGGTCGCGGGCATCGCGCTCGTGGCGCTCGACGAGTACGTAGGGCTCCCCGCCGGGCATCCCGAGTCGTACCTCTCCTTCGTGCGGGCGCGCATCGCCCGGCCGCTCGGCGTGCCCGACGCGCGCGTCGTCGTGCCCGACGGGACCGCCGCCGACCCGGATGCCGCCGCGGCCGAGCACGAGCGGCGGATCCGCGCGCTCGGCGGCGCGGGCCTCCAGATCGTGGGCATCGGCGCGAACGGGCACCTCGGCTTCAACGAGCCGGGCTCGCCGTCCGCCGGCACGACCCGCGTGGTGGAGCTCGTGGCCGCGACCCGGCGCGACAACGCGCGGTACTTCGGCGGGGACCCCGCGCGGGTGCCGTCGCACGCCATCACGCAGGGCATCGCCACGATCATGTCGGCCGGGCGCATCCTGCTCGTCGCCTCGGGTGCCGCGAAGGCCGACGCGCTCGCGCGCGCGCTCGCGGGGCCGGTCACCGAGGAGGTGCCCGCGTCGATCCTGCAGCGGCACCCCGACGTGACGGTCGTCGCCGACCGCGCCGCGCTGGCGGGGCTGGCCGCGCTCGCCTGAGCCGAGCGCAGCCCCGCGCGATCCGCCCGGCAGACCCGCCGCGCCGTCCCTCCGCCCCGCATCGCCCGGGCGCCCCGCCCGCGCCGCACCCGCCCGTCCCGCCCCCTGGAAGGACCCGCATGTCCCACCTCGACGACGTCGCCCCCGGATCCGCGGACCGGCTGCCGCCGCGCGCCCGGTTCGCGACCGACGCGCCCGTGCACGCCCTCGACGGCGACTGGCGCTTCCGCCTGCTGCCGGAGGTGCCCGTCGACCCGGTGGACGCGCCGCCCGCGGTCGCGGATCCCGCCCTCGACGACGCCGCCCTCGACGCGGCCGGGTGGACGACGCTGCCCGTGCCCTCCCACTGGGTGCTGCACGGGCACGGCGCCCCCGCGTACACGAACCTGCAGTACCCGTTCCCGATCGACCCGCCGCACGTGCCCGACGCGAACCCCACGGGCGAGCACCGCCGCGCCTTCGAGCTGCCCGCGTCGTTCGCCGACGCCGCGCGCGTGCTGCTGCGCACGGACGGGATCGAGGGTCTCGCCACGTTCTGGGTCAACGGCGTCGAGGCGGGCTGGACCACCGGCAGCCGCCTCACCACGGAGCTCGACGTGACGGCCCTCCTCGTCCCCGGCGTCAACCACCTCGGCATCCGGGTGCACCAGTGGTCGGCCGCCTCCTACCTCGAGGACCAGGACCAGTGGTGGCTCCCGGGGATCTTCCGCTCGGTCGAGCTGCTCGCCCGCCCCGCCGACGCCCTCGACGACGTGCGCGTGCGCGCCGACCGCGACCCGGCCGACGGCTCCGGCCTCCTCGAGGTGCAGGTCGACGGCGCCTTCCCGGTGGAGGTGCGCGTGCCCGGGCTCGGCATCCGCGCGACGTGGGCGACCGCCGCCGACGTCGCGCCCCTCGCGATCCCCGCGGTCGACGCGTGGAGCGCCGAGCTGCCGCGCCTCTACGACGCGACCGTCGCGTCGCCGGGGGAGACCGCGACCCTGCGCATCGGCTTCCGCACCGTCCGCATCGACGGCGACGCCCTCTTCGTCGACGGCCGCCGCCTCACCTTCCGCGGCGTCAATCGACACGAGTCCCACCCCGAGCGCGGTCGCGTGTTCGACGAGGCGGAGGCGCGCGCCGACCTGGAGCTGATGAAGAGGAGCGGCGTGAACGCGATCCGCACCTCCCACTACCCGCCGCACCCGCGCCTCCTGGACCTCGCCGACGAGCTCGGCCTCTGGGTCGTGCTGGAGTGCGACCTCGAGACGCACGGCTTCTGGGACGTCGAGTGGCACGGCAACCCGTCCGACGACCCGCGCTGGCGGGACGCCTACCTCGACCGCATCGGCCGCACGGTGGCCCGCGACCGGAACCACCCGTCGATCGTCATGTGGTCGCTCGGCAACGAGTCGGGCACCGGCCGGAACATCGCGGCCATGTCGGCCTGGGTGCGCCGCTCCGACCCGACGCGGCCCGTGCACTACGAGGGCGACCTCACGGGCGAGCACACCGACGTGTACTCGCGCATGTACCCGACGCTCGAGGAGATCGACTCCGTCTGCGGCACCCCGGTCGCGAGCATCCACGAGACGACCGGCGCGACGGGCGCCTCCCAGCGGGCGAAGCCCTTCATCCTCTGCGAGTACGGGCACGCGATGGGCAACGGACCCGGATCCCTCGCCGACTACGAGGACGCGATCGACCGCTGGCCGCGCCTCCACGGCGGCTTCGTCTGGGAGTGGCGCGACCACGGGCTGCGGACGCGCACGCCCGACGGCCGCCCGTTCCACGCCTACGGCGGCGACTTCGGCGAGCCCGTCCACGACGGCCCGTTCGTGATGGACGGCCTGCTGCTCTCCGACGGCACCCCCACCCCGGGCCTCGCGGAGCTGTCCGCGGTCATCGCCCCCGTGCGCGTGCGCGTCGCCGCCGACGGCACCACGGTGCGGGTCGAGAACCGGCGGCACAGCGCGACGACCGAGGACGTCGACCTGGTCTGGATCCTCGACCACGACGGCCGGCAGGCCGCGCGCGGGGTCCTCGAGCACGCCGCGCTCGACGCCGGGGACGCCGTGACGCTCCGGCTCCCCGAGGAGGCGCGCGCCGCGGGGCACGCGGAGGAGGCGCACCTCACCGTGCAGGTCGTCACGCGTCGCGACGCGCCCTGGGCGGAGGCGGGCCACGTGGTCGCGCAGCACCAGGCCCTCGTGCGCGACCGGCCCGCGGTCCGCTCGCGAACCACCGGGGGCTGGCGCGGCGACGCGCTCGGCGTCGGGCGGTTCGATGCGCGCGGCGACCTGGTGCGCTGGCACGGCGTGCCCGTCCGCGGCCCGCGCCTCGAGCTGTGGCGCGCGCCCACCGAGAACGACCGGGGCGCCGGCCAGGGCTCCTACGAGCTGGCGGAGCCGGAGCTCACCCGCGGCCGCGGCGCCGAGGAGACGCCGCCGTCGGCGGACCGCTGGCGCGAGCGCGGCCTCCACCGCCTCACCCACCGGCTGCTCGGGGTGGACCGCACGGCCGACGGCCTCGAACGGCGGGTCCGGGTGCAGGCGGCGCACAGCGGCGCGGGCGCGGACGTCGCGTTCCGCTGGCGCGCGACCGACCGCGGCCTGCTGCTCGCGACCGAGGTCGTGCCGTTCGGCGTGTGGGACTGCACGTGGCCGCGGGTCGGCGTGCGCATCGACCTGCCGCTGGAGCTCGCGGACCACCCGGTCTCCTGGCACGGCACGGGTCCCGGCGAGTCCTACCCGGACAGCCGCTCCGCGGTCCGCGTCGGCCGGTTCGCGTCGAGCGTCGACGGCCTGTCGGTGGAGTACGCGCGCCCGCAGGAGACCGGCCACCGGCCGGAGCTCCGCTGGCTCCTCGTCGGCGACGGGTCCATGACCCCGCTCACCGTGACCACCGTCCCGGACGCGTCCGGCCACCGCGCGGGCTTCCAGCTCAGCCGGTGGACCCCGCAGCGGATGACGGACGTCGGCCACCCGCACGAGCTGCCCGCGCCCGAGGGCCTGCACCTGATCCTCGACGACGCTCAGCACGGCCTCGGCTCCCGTGCCTGCGGCCCCGACGTCCTCCCGCGCCATGCGCTCTGGCCGTCCCTGCGCACGTGGGAGGTGCTGCTGGGGTGAGCCGGGGCGGGTGCGCTGTCCGGGATCCGCGCGCGGCGGCCGGCCGCTCGGGGAGCACCCACCTCGCGTGGCTATGCTCCATGCGCGCGCATGGAATGCCCGTGCGCGGGAAGGAACGCACCATGAGCACCACCTACCGCGTCGGCTACCTCGTCGGCAGCCTCTCGTCCACCTCCATCAACCGCGCCCTCGCCGCGGCTCTCGAGCGCCTCGGCGCGCAGGCGGGCCTCGAGCTCACCGAGATCCCCATCGCGCCGCTGCCGTTCTACAGCGCCGACATGGACGGCGGCTTCCCCGAGACCGCGAACGCCTTCAAGCAGGCCATCCACGACGCCGACGCGATCATGCTCGTCACGCCCGAGTACAACCGCTCCGTGCCGGGCGTCCTCAAGAACGCCCTCGACTTCGCGAGCCGCCCCTACGGTGAGAACGCGTTCCAGGGCAAGCCGAGCGCCGTCATCGGCACGTCCATCGGCGCGGTCGGCACGGCCGTCGCGCAGCAGCACCTGCGCAGCATCCTGTCGTTCCTCGCGTCGCCCGAGCTCTCGCAGCCGGAGGCGTACATCCAGAGCACCGAGGGCCTCATCTCGCCCGAGGGCGCCATCTCCGACGCGGGCACGGAGGAGTTCCTCCTGTCGTGGCTGCAGGCGTTCCACGCGCACATCGCCCGGAACACCGCGGCCGTCGCCGCCTAGGTCGCGCGCACGGAGGAGGGCCCCGACGGGATCGTCGGGGCCCTCCTCCGTGCGCGGCGCCGGTCAGCCCGCGCGCACCGCGCGTCCCACGGGGTCGCCCACGCCCTCCCACTCGCCCGAGTGGTGGTTGTAGCAGACGCTCCCGTCGAGGCCCGCGCGGTCGGGCACGGCCTCGTCGGACACGACCTTGCCGAGGCGCTCCGGATCCGGCGCCGCCAGCGCGAGCAGCTTCGTGTAGTCGTGGTGCGGATCCAGGATCACCTGGTCGCTCGGCCCCCGCTCGACCACGCGGCCCTTGTAGAGCACGAGGATCTCGTCCGAGAAGTGCCGGGCCGTCGCCAGGTCGTGGGTGATGTACAGCACGGCGAGGTTGTCCTCGCGCTGCAGCCGGCCCATCAGGTTGAGGACGCCCAGCCGGATGCTCACGTCGAGCATCGACACGGGCTCGTCCGCGATGACCACCTGCGCGCCCGGCGCCAGCGCCCGGGCGATCGCCACGCGCTGCCGCTGCCCGCCGGACAGCTCGTGCGGGCGACGCGCGGCCATGTCCTCCGCCGGGGTCAGGTTCACGCGCTCGAGCATCTCGAGCACCCGCTGGTGCGTCTGCGCCTGGCCGCGCGTGCGCTGGTGCAGGAGGAGCGGCCGGGCGATGTGGTGCTCGACCGAGTGGAACGGGTTGAGCGACGCGAACGGGTCCTGGAACACCATCTGCACGTGCCGCCGGTACAGCGACCCGACCACGGGCGTGCCGTCGTCGAGCTCCACGTCGATGCGCCCCGCGGTGGGCTTCTCCAGCTTCGCGAGCATGCGCGCGATGGTGGACTTGCCGGATCCGGACTCGCCCACGAGCGCGACCGTCCGGCCGGGCAGGAGGTCGAACGAGACGCGGTCGACGGCGCGGAACGCCTGCCGGCCCACGCCCTTGCGGATCGAGAAGTCCTTCGTCAGGTCGGTCACCGACACGCGGGTCATCGCGCCTCCTCCATGTCCTCGCCGCTGCGGATGAACGCGCCGCGCTCGCCGCTGAGGCTCGGGAACGAGCGCAGCAGCTTCCTCGTGTACTCGTGCCGGGGCGCGCGGTAGATCTCCTCCGCGCTCGACAGCTCGACGATCTCGCCGCGCAGCATGACGGCGATCCGGTCGCTGATCTCCAGCAGCAGCGGGAGGTCGTGGGTGATGAACACGACGGCGAAGTCGAGCTCGTCGCGCAGCCGCACGATCTCGCGCAGGATGTCGCGCTGCACGACCACGTCGAGCGCGGTCGTCGGCTCGTCCATGATCATGATCTGCGGCTCGAGGAGCATGGCCATCGCGATCATCACGCGCTGCCGCATGCCGCCCGAGAGCTCGTGCGGGAACGACGAGAGGCGGGCCGGGTCGACGCTCACGCGCTCGAGCACCTCGGCGCAGCGGGCGCGCCGCTCGGCCTTCGACATGCCCGGCCGGTGGGCCCGGAGCGTGTCGTCGAGCTGGGCGCGGACGCTCGTGACGGGGTTGAGGGCGTTCATCGCGCCCTGGAACACCATCGAGAGCTTCGACCAGCGGAAGGCCCGCAGCTCCTCGTCGCCGAGGGCCAGGAGGTCGACGTCCTCGCCGCCGCGGTCGTGGAAGGTCACCGAGCCCGACGCGATGCGGGCCGGCGGCCGGTGCAGGCGGTTGATGGCGTAGGCGAGCGTGGTCTTGCCGCAGCCGGACTCGCCGGCGAGGCCGAGGATCTCCCCGGGTGCCAGCGTGAACGACGCGTGCTTGACGGCGGTGACCGGGTTCTCGGTCTCGTAGACGACCGTGAGGTCCGCGACCGTCAGGACGCTCGACCTCCCCCCGCCGGGGGCGCCGCCCGTGCGGGCGGTGGGGACGGTGGCGGTCATGAGGCGGCCTTCCTGCGCTCGAGGCGGCTGGCGAGGCGTGCGCGCTTGCGGTGCAGGCGCACGTTCTTCAGCTTGGGGTTGATGATCTCGTCGATCGAGAAGTTGATGAGCGAGAGGCCGGTGCCGAACAGGGCGATGAGGAGCCCGGGAGGCCCGAACCACCACCAGGCGCCGAGCGACAGGGCGAACCCGTTCTGCGCGTAGAACAGCATCGTGCCGAGGGTCGAGGAGTTCGACGCCCCGAGGCCGAGGAAGGACAGGCCCGCCTCGCCGAGGATGGCCGCGATGACGGCGAACACGAACTGGCTCGCGAGCACCGGCAGCAGGTTCGGCAGGATCTCCACCGCGATGACGCGCCACGCCCGCTCCCCGGCGACGCGGCTGGCGGCCACGTAGTCGCGGGTGCGGATGGAGAGCGTCTGCGCGCGGAGGACCCGGGCGGAGGCCGCCCAGCCCGTGACCGCGAGGACCACCGCGATGGTCCAGAGGCCCCGGGACTCGCGCGGCACGAAGCCGGAGATGACGATCACCAGCGGGAGGCCGGGGATCACGAGGAAGACGTTGGACAGCAGCGAGAAGGCCTCGTCGGCGAAGCCGCCGACGTAGGTGCCGAAGATGCCGAAGAACGCCGAGAGGACGGTCGCGAGCACCCCGACGAGGAGGCCGATCTGCAGCGAGCCGCGCGTGGCGTACGCCAGCTGCGCGAGCACGTCCTGCCCGGTCTGGGTCGTGCCGAGCAGGTGCTCCCAGCTCGGCGGCTGGAGCCCGGAGTCGCGGATGGTCGTCGGGTCCTGCAGCAGCAGGGGGCCGATGAGGCCGAACAGGGCGATGAGGCCGACGAGCGCGAGGCCCGCGGCGAGCCACGGGGTCATGGTCGGCAGCATGAGGCGCCAGGCGGAGCGCGGCGGCTTCCCGCGCTCGGCCGCCGCGGCGGCGAGGCCCTCGGTCGCCTGGGCGACGTCCGGCTCCGTGGAGGACTGGATGTTGGTCATGTCCGTTCCTTCCCGCCCTAGGCCCGGGCCCGGGTGCGCGGGTCGACGATCCCGTAGAGGAGGTCGACCACGAGGTTCGCGCCGAGCACGGCGAGGGTGATGAACAGGAAGATGCCCTGCATGAGCGCGTAGTCGTTGTTGGTGACCGCGTTGAGGAGCTTCGACCCGATGCCCGGGTACGAGAAGACCTGCTCCGTGACGATGGACCCCGAGACCACGAACCCGAGCGAGATGGCGAAGCCCGCCACCGACGGCAGCACGGCGTTGCGCGCCGCGTAGCTGCGGAGGATCCGGCCCTGCGTGAGCCCCTTGGCCTGCGCGGTGAGCACGTAGTCCTCGCTGAGCGTGGACACCATCATGTTGCGCATGCCGAGCAGCCAGCCGCCGAGGGACGCGATGACGATGGTCGCCGCGGGCAGGATCCCGTACTGCACGGCGGAGGAGATGAACTCCGCGTTCCAGCCCGGGTCGAGCACCACGTCGTAGCCGCCCTGCGAGGGGAACAGCTTCAGCGTCGTCGCGAAGACGTACACGAGGATCAGCGCGAGCCAGAAGTACGGCACCGCGGCGAGCATCGTGGTCGCCGGCACGAGGGAGTCGAGCCAGGTGCCCGGCTTCCAGCCGACGAAGGCGCCGAGCGTGACGCCGATGACCGCCGCGACGATCGTCGACAGCCCCACCAGCACGATGGTCCACGGCAGCGATCCGCCGATGACCTCCGACACGGGGGCGGGGAAGTAGCTGACCGACACCCCGAGGTCGCCGCGGAACACGTTGACGAGGTAGCTCCCGTACTGCGCGATCAGCGGCTGCGAGGTGTCGCCCCCGAGGAGGAGCTCGTAGGCCCGGCGGGTCTCGGGGGTGATGGTGCCCCCGCGCTGCTGCAGCTTCGCCAGCAGGATGTCGACCGGGTTCCCCGGCAGGAGCCGGGGGATCAGGAAGTTCAGGGTCAGGGCGGCCCAGAGGGCCACCGCGTAGAACCCCGCCTTGCGGACGAAGTACATCACCGTCCGACCTCCTCTCCGGCGCCCGCTCGGGCCACGCGCTCCTCCTCGGTCATGCGGCTACTCCCCGGCCGGCTTCAGCGCCTTGAAGACCTGCGCGTTGTCCGGCGAGGCCCAGATGGCGGGGAAGGCGTACAGGTCGTCGTCGGTCGGCCAGCCCGTGAAGCCGGCGTCGTTGTACTCGCTCGTCGTGCCGCCGGTCATGATCGGCACATAGGGCATGACGTCGACGAGCTTGCGCTGGATGATGTCGAACTGCGCCTGGCGGGCCGCGGTGTCGTCCGTGGACGTGGCCGCGAGGACCTCGAGCGCGGCGTCGACCTCGGGGTCGGCGAACCGGGAGAGGTTCGTGGACGCCGGGGTGCCGACCTCGGTGGTGTTCGCCGAGCTGAGGAAGTTGTTGTACAGGTAGTACGGGTCGCTCGAGGGGCCCTGGCCGAGCGAGTCGATGACCAGCTCGTAGTTGCCCTTCGTGCGCTTGTCGGTCCACTCGTTCCAGGAGGACTGCGCGGCGTCGAGCTCGATGCCGGCCGCCTTCATCTGCTGGGACATGGTGTCGATGGCGGTGATGTAGTCGGTCCAGCCGGTGACGACCTCGACCGTGAGGGCCAGGCGCTCGCCGTCCTTCGCGTAGATGCCGTCGGAGCCCTTGGCCCAGCCGGCGGCCTCGAGGGTGGCCGCGGCGCCCTCGGGGTCGGCCTTCATCGGGGCGACCTTCTCCTCGATGTCGGCGGAGATGGTGTCCTCCTGCGTGGGCAGGAGCGCGAAGGTCGGGGAGACCTCGCTCGAGGTGCCCTGGAACGCGAGGGCGTTCATCTGGTCGCGGTCCATCGCCTGGTAGAGCGCGTGGCGCACGGCCGGGTCGGTCTGCGGCCCGGCGCAGCCGAGGTCGGCGTTGGAGCACGTGATGAGCGCCATCTGGTTCTGCCCGATGGTGACGGCCTTGTAGCCGGGGTAGTTCTCCTCGACGTTGGCGATGTCCGGCACGGGGCCGGTCTGCCAGTCGATGGTGCCGGCTGCGAGGGCGTCGGCGCCCGCGGTGTTGCCGGAGAGGGAGAGGTAGCGGATCTGCTTCACCGCGGGCTCGCCGTCCCAGTAGTCGGGGTTGGCGGCGAGGGTGAACGCCTGCGCCTTGAAGTTGCCGAGCGTGAACGCGCCGGTGCCCACGGGCTCCTTCATCACGTCCGTCGCGGGGTCGACGTCCTTCCACTGGTGCTCGGGGACGATCGGCATGCGGCCGAGGACGTTGGGGAGGCTGACGTACGCCGGGTGGTCCCACGTGATGGACACGTGGGTGTCGTCGGTGGCGCTGACCTGGCCGTCGAAGCCGGTCGAGTTGATCGACGGGGTGTCGGCGATCATCTGCAGGGTGAACACCACGTCGTCGGCGGTGAAGTCCTCGCCGTCGGACCACTTCACGCCCTCGCGGAGGGTGACGTCGAGCTGCGTGCCGTCCTCGTTCCAGGCGTAGTCGGTGCCGAGGAGCGGCACCGGGTCCTTCGTGTTGACGTTCGTGATGAAGAACAGCGACTCGTAGATCGAGCCGATGCCGCCGATGGACGACGGCGAGTAGGGGTTGAGGTTCAGCTGGTAGTCGCCGGCCTGGCCGGTGTAGACGACGAGCGTGTCGGCGGCGGACGAGCCGGAGCCCGCCCCGCAGCCGGTGAGGGCGATCGCGGCGGCGGCGGCGAGGGCGACGCCGGCGGCGGCCCTCCTCCGTCGACGGGCGGATCCGGGGGGAGTGAAGAGGGACATCGTCGTTCCTTTCCCGCCTCGAGGCGGACAGTCGGCAGTGACCGGGGAGTGCTCAGAGCGGCCCCGAGGGGCCGGTGCCGGTAATCCTCACTCGATAAATTAAGTGTGTCAAGTATTGTCGGACCACCTCAGCATCACGATGGGGTGACGATGCAGGAGGTCGCCCATGTCCCATCCGTCCGACCGGGCGTCCCGGCTCACGTCGCGCACCACCGTGCTCGACTGCATCCGCTCGGGCGGCACCGTGAGCCGGGTGGAGCTCACGGCCGCCTCTGGCCTCACCGGCGCGACCATCACGAACGTGGTGCGCGACCTCATCGCCGACGGGCTCGTGGTGGAGGTCGGGCGTGGGGAGTCCCGCGGCGGCACACCCCGCCGGCTGCTGCGGATCGACGCGTCGGCCCGGGCGACGGTGGGCGTGCAGCTGGACCGCTCGACCTGCGCCGTCGTCGTGGTCGACCTCGCCGGCGCCGTGATCGCGCGCGCCGACCTGCCCGGCGCCTCCACCCGCGCACCCGCCGACGTGCTGGCCGGCATCGCCGCGGGCGTCGACCGCGTGCTCGCCGAGGCGGCTCTGCCCCGCTCCCGCGTGCTGGGCGTGGGGCTCGCCACCCACGGTCCCCAGGACCGCGACGCCGGCGCGCTCATGACCGACGACCCCACGCCGCTCTGGCGCGGCTTCCCGACCGTCGACGTGCTCGAGTCGCTCGTGGGGCTGCCCGTGCTGCTCGCCAACGACGCCGACGCGGCGGCCGTGGGGGAGAGCGGGTCGGACCACGGCGGCAGCCGGCGCACGCACGGCGTGATCTTCATGGCCGGCGGCATCGGCGGCGGGGTCGTCGTCGACGCCGAGGTCTACCGCGGGGCGTCCGGGAACGGGCTCGAGATCGGCCACGTGTCGCTCGACCCCGCGGGGACCCCGTGCGGCTGCGGCAACCGCGGCTGCGTGGACGGCGTCGCCGGGCCCATGGCCGTGGTCCGCGGCGCCATGGCGGTCCCGCGGCTCCGCGCGTCACTCGGGCTGACCGGCGCCCTCGACGCCACGCAGGTCGAGTTCGACCGCGTCGCCCGCGCCGCGGTCGACGGCGACGGCGAGGCGCTCGGCATCGTCCGGACCGCGGCGGGCTGGCTCGGCCGGGCGGCCGTCACGCTCGCGAACCTGTTCGACCTCGACCGCGTCGTGCTCGCGGGCCCGAGCTTCGCCATCGCCGGCGAGGTCTACCGGGAGGCCGTGCAGGGGGAGCTCGAGCGCTCGGTGTTCACGCGGCGCGTGCGGCCGACGCGGGCCGTGGTGGCCGACCGTCCGCGCGACTCGGCGGCCATCGGCGGCGCGATGCTGCTGCTGCGGCGGGAGCTCGCGCAGCCCGGCAGGGCGGGGGCGCGCGCGGGATCCGCCGGGGCGGCGGCCCTCGTGGGCGCCGCGGCGCGGTCGGCCTCGGCCGCGGCCGCGGCGTCCGCGTCCGCCTGACGGGGACGCCGCGGATCCGGTCCGCCGGCGCGCGTCACCCGGCGCGCGTCAGCGCGTGCGCGGGGGCGCGGTCGTGCCGCGGGTCACGAGCGTCGCCGCGTCCACGTGCAGGACGGTCCGGCCGCGCCCGGCCACCACGTCGAGGAGCGCGCCCGCCGCGGTGCGCCCGAGGTCCTGGATCTCCCGCCGCATGGCCGTGAGCGGCGGGTGCGCGAGCCGGCAGAGCGCCGAGTCGTCCCAGGCGAGGAGGGACACGTCGCCCGGCACGTCGAGGCCGGCGGCCTGGGCGGCCGCGAGGCCGGCCACCGCCATCACGTCGTTGTCGTAGACGAGCGCGGTGGGGCGGCGGTCCTCGCCGAGCAGGATCCGGGTGAGCTCCGCACCGGACGCCGCCGCGTAGTCGCCGTGCACCGTGCGGCCGGTGAGGCCCGCCTCCCGCACGGCGGCGTCGAAGGCGCGGTCGCGGGACCGCGTGTGCCGGAGCTCCGGGCGCCCGCCGACGCGTCCGATGCGGCGGTGGCCGAGGGCTGCCAGGTGGCCGATCGCCGTGCGCATGGGCGCCGAGTCGTCGACGACCACGGTCGTGTGGTGCGCGTCCACGGCGTCGCCGAGCATGACGGCCGGGAGCCCGAGCTCGACCAGCAGCGCGCCGCGCGGATCCGGGTCGACGAGGTCCACCACGAGGACCCCCGCGATGGCCGGGTCGGCGGCCCACCGCCGGTGGATGTCGCGCTCCTCGGCGTCGTCGCGGGCGATCTGCATCAGGACCGTGCGGTCCTCGGCGTCGAGCGCCTCCTCCATGCCGCGGACGAGCTCGCCCCAGAACGGGTCGAGCGCGTACGAGTGCGGCGGCTGGACGACCACGAGGCCGACGGACGGGCGCTCGGCGCCGGGCGCGTCGGGCCCGGGCGGGGCGGGGGCCTCGAGCGCTCCCGACCCGACGGGCTCCGGGACGGCGGGCGCCGCGAGCGCGGCGGGGTGCGCGGGGGCGGGCATGGATGCAGTATCGCCCATCGGCCGGGAGGCCCCGGCGGCCCGCACGCGGACGGACAGCCGGGAGCCCTAGGATCGCAGGGACGAGAGCGGGGTCGGGTGGTCAATCCACGGGTGACGCTGACCACGGCGACCAGCAGGGGCCTCGTCCTCGACCTGGTCCGCAGCCGCGGGCCCATCAGCCGCGTGCAGATCGCCGAGCTGACCGGGCTGACGCAGGCCACCATCTCCAAGATCGTCCGCGCGCTCCTCGCCGACGGCATCGTCGCGGAGACCGGCGAGCGCGAGTACACGGGCGGCAAGCCGCGCGTCATGCTGCAGATCAACCCCACCGCGCGCTTCGCCGTGGGGGTGCAGCTGGGTGCCGACTCGATCACCTACGTCGTCACCGACGTGAACGGGTCGATCGTCGGCCGGACTCGCACGCGCGGCGCCCGGGACGCGCCGCCGGACGACGTGACCGCCGCCATCGGGCGGCGCATCGGCGTGCTCCTGCCCGCGCTGGGGCTGGATCCGACGCGCGTCGCGGGCATCGGCCTGGTCGCGCCCGGCCCCCTCGACCTCGCCGCCGGCAGCGTGCTCGACGCCCCCACCCTCCCCGGCTGGAGCGGCTACCCGGTGCGCGGCGCCCTCGCCGACGCGACCGGGCTGCCGGTGCTCCTCGACAACGACGCGACCGCCGCGGCGATCGGCGACTTCTGGGGCGGCGACGTCGCCGACGCGGTGGCGCACTCCACGATCTACATGGGCGCGGGCGTCGGCGCGGGCATCGTGCTCGGCGGCACGGTCTTCCGCGGGTCCAGCTCGAACGCGGGCGAGCTCGGCCAGATGCGCATGCACCGCGGGGAGGCGCCGCGCGGGCCGTCGACGGAGGAGCTGGCGGGCCCGGCGGCGGTGGCGGCGCGTGCCCGGCAGGCCGTCGACCAGGGCCGGGAGGCCGGCTTCGCGCTCAGCGCCGACGCGGATCCCTTCGCCGACTTCGCCGCCGTCGCGGCCGCGGCCGTGAAGGGCGACGCGCTCGCCGTGGACCTCGTGACGGAGTCGGCGGAGCACCTGGCGGACGCCGCGATCGCGCTCGCGAACCTGCTCGACCTCGACTCGCTGTCGCTCGCCGGCCCGTCGTTCGAGACCGCGGGCAGCCTGTACCTGCAGGTGGTGGAGCGGCGGCTCGACGCGGGCTTCTTCGCCCGGTCGCGGCACCGCGTGCGCGTGCAGCTGTCGGCGCACGTGGCGGACGCCGCGGCGGTCGGCGGCGCCGCGCTCGTGCTGCAGCAGGAGCTCTCGCCGCGCACGCTCGGCCTCGTGACGCCCGCGCGGGGCTGACGCCGTACCGCGTCCGGGGTAGTGGCCGAGGTCGCATCCGCGGCCGCGCCGCCGTGCCGGTTGACATTACTTAAGTCGGGAACGAAACTAAGTCGGTCGCCTGGGACCGGGTCATCCGGCAGGCGGAGCGCAGTGCCGCGCTGACCCTGGAAGGACCCCATGCCCCACCTGAGCCTCGACGGCCCCTGGACCCTCACCGCCGTCTCCGGAGCCGCGCCCGACGGCATCCTCGGCCGCGACGTCCCCGCCACCGTGCCCGGATGCGCGCACACCGACCTGCTGGCCGCCGACCTCATCACGGATCCCTTCGACGGCGACGCCGAGGCCGCGCAGCAGTGGATCGGCAGCACCGTCTGGCGCTACGCGCGCACCTTCGACTGGCGGGACGACGGCTCGGAGCGGCACGACCTCGTCGCCGACGGGCTCGACACGCTCGCGACCGTGGTGCTCAACGGCACGGTGGTCGCGCAGACCCGGAACCAGCACCGCTCCTACCGCTTCAGCGTCGGGCACCTCCTGGTCGCCGGCGAGAACCGCATCGAAGTCGTGTTCGACGCGCCCGTGGAGGCCGCCGAGCGCCTCTCCGCGGAGCACGGCGGCGCGCTGCCGCACGTGAACCACCACCCCTACAACGCGCTGCGCAAGAACGCGTCGAACTTCGGCTGGGACTGGGGCATCGACGTCGCGACGAGCGGCATCTGGCGCTCCATCGGCATCCACTCCTGGTCGGGCGCCCGCATCGCCGCGGTGCGCCCGCTCGTCGACGTCTCCGGCGGCACCGGGATCCTCACGACCGCGGTCGAGATCGAGCAGTCGGGCGCGCGCGCCTCGGTGCCCGTCACCGTGCGCGTCTCCCGCGACGGCCGCGAGCTCGCGGCGGCCACCTCGGACGTGCTCGCCTCCGGCAGCGTCGTCGTGGCCGTCCCCGACGCCGCGCTCTGGTGGCCCGTCGGCCACGGCGCGCAGCCGCTGCACGACGTCGAGGTCGAGGTCGCGGGCGACGTCCGCCGCACCCGCGTCGGCTTCCGCACGGTCTCCCTCGACACCACGCCCGACGAGCACGGCAACCGCTTCGAGCTGCGCGTGAACGGCGAGCTCGTGATGATCCGCGGCGCCAACTGGATCCCCGACCACGCCTTCCTCACGGAGATGACGCGCGAGCGCTACGGCCGCCGCATCGACGACGCGCTCGACGCGAACATGAACCTGCTGCGCGTCTGGGGCGGCGGGATCTACGAGTCCGAGGACTTCTACCAGCTGTGCGACGAGCGCGGCGTGCTGGTCTGGCAGGACCTCCTGTTCGCCTGCGCCGCGTACGCGGAGGAGGAGTGGCTGGCCGCCGAGGTGCGCGCGGAGGTGCGCGAGGCCGTCACGCGGCTGTCGCCGCACGCGTCGCTCGTGGTCTGGAACGGCAACAACGAGAACATCGTCGCGTTCGCCGAGTGGGGCTGGCGCCCGCGGCTCGCGGGCCGCACGTGGGGGAACGGGTACTACCGGGAGCTGTTCCCGGCGATCCTCGCGGAGCTCGACCCGAGCCGCGTCTACACGCCCGGCAGCCCCTACTCGTTCGACGACTACCTCCACCCCAACGTCGACACCGACGGCACCGTCCACATCTGGGACGTCTGGAACACCAAGGACTACACCGCCTACCGCGAGTGGAACCCGCGCTTCGTCGCGGAGTTCGGCTTCCAGGGGCCCGCCGCCTGGACGACCCTCATGAGCACCGTGCACGACGAGCCGCTGGACCCGTACGGCCACGAGATGCTCGTGCACCAGAAGGCCCACGAGGGGAACCTCAAGCTCGAGCGCGGCATGCAGGGCCACCTGCCCGCACCCGCGGGCATCGACGACTGGCACTTCGCCACGCAGCTCAACCAGGCCCACGCGATCCGCTTCGGCATCGAGCACTTCCGCTCGCTCGCGCCGTACAACACGGGCACGGTCGTCTGGCAGCTGAACGACGACTGGCCCGTGGTCTCCTGGGCGGCCGTCGACTTCGCGGAGCGCCGGAAGCCCCTCTGGCACGCCCTGCGGGACGCGTACCGGCCGCGGCTCGCCACGTTCCAGCCGCGGGACGGCGGCCTCGCGCTCGTCGTGCTCAACGACACGGCCGAGGCGCTCGCGACCGACGTGGACATCGCGCGCGTCGACGTCGACGGCGACGTGCGGGCGAGCGCCACCGTGCGCGTCGAGGTGCCGGCCCGCGGATCGGCGTCCTTCCCGGTGCCGGCCGACCTCGCCGCGGCGGGCGACGCCGCGCGCGAGATCCTGGTGGCGACCGCCGCGTCCGGCCTCGACCGGGCGATCCTCGACCTCGCCGAGGTCGTCGACCAGGCGCTCGACGCCGACCCGCTCGTCGCCGCGGTCGAGGAGACCGCGACCGGCTGCCGGATCACCGTCACCGCGACCTCCTACGTGCGCGACCTCACCGTGCTGGCGGACCGCGCGCACCCGTCCGCCGCGGTCGACCGGGGGCTCGTCAGCCTCCTGCCCGGCGAGACGTGCGTGCTCACGCTCACGGGCGACGGGCCGATCGACGCCGACGCCGCCCTGTCGCCGCTCGTGCTGCGGCACGCCAACGGGCTCGTGGCGGCCGCCGCGCACCCGGGCGGATCCGCGGACGACGCCGTCGGCGCGGAGGCCGCGCGGGCCTGACCGCGCCGTCCCGGGTCAGGCGCCGGGCGCGCGCCGCACCTGCACCTCGACCAGGTCGCGCGTGCGGCCGCCCGCCGCCGCGTGCAGGGCGACCTCCACGCCGCCCTCCGCGTCCCCGCGCATCGCGTCGGCGAGGGGGACGTCGAGGACCTCGTCGCCCGCCGCCGGGCCGGGCACGTCGACGCCGCCCACGCGGACGACCTGGTCCGTCGGGCCGGCCGCGCCGTCGGCGGCCCGGAAGCGGAGGCGCACGACGGCGGCGCCCTCCGGCGCGCGCAGCCGGTACGAGAACCAGCCCGTCGCGCTCCGCCAGTGCACGCCGTCCGCGCCGCCGGCCCGCGTGCCCTCGCCGCGGAACCCGTGGTCGACCTCGGGCTGCTGCTCGCCCGCCGCGACCCGGTCGAGGACGTCCGCGTCGCTCCCGGCGACGTCCATCGCCCGCAGCTCGGCGACGCGCGCCGCGGGATCCGCGCCGGTCGGCCAGACGAGCGTCGTGCGCTCGTCGTGGATCCCCGCGAACGGCTCGAGCGCGATCGCCACCCGCGCGCCGTCCCGCCACGCGTCGAGCCGGAAGGAGAGCGCGTCGTGGTCCACCAGGGCCACGGCGGACGCGGGATCGGCGGCGGTCACCACGGGCGTCCGCTCCAGCGGCACCCTCGGCGCGGGGGTCACGTGGCCCATGCGCGTGTCGGCGGCGAGGGAGGTGGCGATGCCGTCGCGTCCGTCGCGGGAGGCGAGCGCGACCGGGCCGTAGCGGAACGACGTCCACGCGGATCCATCGGGCAGCGGCTCCGCCCGCACCTCCATGCCGAGCCGCACGGTCACGACCGTGGTGCCCGACCAGGTCCGGCGCACCACGGCCTCCGCGGCGACGACCGGGGCCGACCCCGCCACCTCGACCTCCATGGAGGTCGCCCAGCCCGGCCGGCGCAGCCGGAGCTCCAGGTCGACGGGCGCCTGGGCGGTGAGCGTGACCGTGACCGCGCCGGTGCGGGCGACGTCGCCCTCGATCCTGGCCCGGATCCCCCGCTCGGCCCAGTCCAGCTCGGCCGGCACGTACAGGCCCACCAGCAGGGCGTCGTCGGCGTGGGCGAACACCTGCTCGCCGGCGCGGGCGTGGTTCTCCATCCCGGTGCCCGCGCAGCACCACATCGACTCCTCCGCGACCGAGTAGACGCGGTGGTGCGCCGGGCGGAGCGACGTGAAGTAGACGAGCCCGCCGTGCTCGGGGTGCTGGGTGGAGAGCACGTGGTCGAGGGTCGTGCGCTCCACCTGGTCGAGGATCGCCGCGTCGCCGGTGCGCGCGTACCGGAGCCGCGCGAGCTCGAGCATGTTGCGGCTGTTGCAGGTCTCGGGCCCCTGCTCGTCGAGCACCATGGGCGCGAAGTCGCGGGCCGGGTGGAAGTGCTCGCGCACGCTGTTCCCGCCGATCACCACGCTCCGCCGGTGCACCACCGAGTCCCAGAAGGCGTCGGAGGCGGCGAGCAGCCGGGCGTCGCCGGTCATCCGGCCGAGGCGCTCGACGCCGACGAGCTTGGGGATCTGGGTGTTGGCGTGCAGGCCGTCGAGCGGGTCGCGGCCGGCGGCGAGCGGATCCACGAGGGCCCGGTGCACGAACCGCCCCGCCTCCCGCAGCAGGTCGTCGCGGCCGGTGACGTCCGCGAGCGTCGCGAAGGCGTCGCACATGCCGCCGTGCTCGGTCGCGAGCATCCCCTCGAACGCCTCGTCGGAGAGGTGCGCGGACACCCCGAGCCACCAGTCGGCCATGCCCTCGGCGAGGCGGAGCGCCCGCGCGGATCCGGTGTGCGCGTGCGCCTCGAGCAGCCCGGCGAGCGTCTTGTGCAGGTTGTAGAGCGGCACCCACCGGCCCTCGAGGTCGAAGGTGTCCGCGTCGATCCGTCCCGCGGCGATGGCGCGGCCGAACTCCCGCCCGTCGGGGACGCCGCCGAGGAAGCCGTCGCCCGCCGCCTCCTGGCACCGCTCGAGCACGTCGAGCATGTGCTCGAGCCGGGGGAGGAGGCGCGGGTCGCCCGTCGCCGCGTGCAGCTGCGCGAGCGCGGAGAGCACGTGCCCGCCGATGTGCCCGTCGAGGCCGATCGCCTCCCAGCTGCCGTAGGAGGGGACGGGGGAGTCGAGGCCCGCCTCCCGCAGGTAGGGCGCGAGCAGCCGGTCGGGGTCGAGGCGCAGCACGTACTCGACGTCGGTCAGCTGGGCGTGGCGCAGCGGGCCGTCGCCGAGCCGCACGGCGGAGAGGGGGAAGCCGCGGACGGCGGCGGGGTCGGGGTGCGGGGCGGAGGGGGCGACGGTCATCGGGATCCTCGGGTGGGTCTGCCGCGGGCCGTCGGTCCACGGGGCGGGTCCCGGGCGGCGGTGCCGGGGACGCGATGCCGGACGCGGTCCGGGCGGTCCCGCCGCGGCCGGGTCGCGGCCTTGACGGGTAGTACATCGATGCACATAATCTAGTACAACGATGTAGAAGGCGCCATGGTGGCGCGTGCGGCCGCCCGGCCGAGCCCCGCGGGGCCGACACGTCACGGACACGAGGAGCGCGATGAAGCGGACCACGAGGAGGCTGGTCGCCGCGGCGACCCTGGCGATCACGGGCCTCGCGCTCACCGGGTGCTCGTCCGGATCGGGATCCGCGGACGACGGCACCGTCACGCTCTGGATCCGCGACTACGAGAAGGCGCTCGTCGAGCCGCTCGCCGAGGCCTACAACGCCACCCACGAGACGCAGGTGGAGATCACCCTCGTACCGTCGCCGAGCTACGTGCAGAAGCTCGCGACCTCCATCGCGGGCGGCGACCCGCCGGACGTCGCCGCGCTCGACCTGGTCTTCACGCCCTACTTCGCGCAGGCCGGCGCCCTCGTCGACATCACCGACCGGGTCGACGCCCTCGGCTACGCCGACGACTTCAGCCCCGCGCACGCGTCGGTCTCCTCCTTCGAGGACCGCACCTACGCCGTCCCGTTCACCGGCGACGTCTCCGTGCTCTTCTACAACAAGGGCCTGTTCGCCGAGGCCGGGCTCGACCCGGAGGACCCGCCCACCACGCACGAGGAGATCCGCGCCGCCGCGAAGGCCATCACGGAGCTCGGCGGCAGCACGTACGGCTACTCCATCCCCGGCGCCTGCGGCGGCTGCCTCATCTTCGGCTTCACCCCGCTCATCTGGGGCAGCGGCGGCGACGTGCTCTCCGAGGACGGCCGCACCGCCACCCTCGACAGCCCCGAGGTGGCCGACGCGCTCGAGCTCATGCGCGGCATGTGGACCGACGGCAGCATGCCGTCGCTCGCCCGCACCGACGCCGGCCCGAACACCGCGACCGCCTTCCAGCAGGGAACGGTCGGCATGATCGCCGACGGCACCGCCACCATGGGCGCGCTCGTCGCCGGCGGGAAGGTCGACTTCGGCGTCACGCCGCTGCCCGGGAAGGACGGCGGATCCGCGTCCTTCGGCGGCGGCGACACCCTCGCCATCCTCGAGGGCTCGCGGAACGTCGACGCCGCGTGGGAGTTCGTGGAGTGGGCCACGGGCGACGAGGCGCAGACGATCCTCGCCGAGCAGTCCGTCGTGCCGATCCGCACCGACCTCCTCGACGACGTGTACGTGCCCCAGGACCCGCGCTACCAGGTCTTCGCCGACGCGCTCCGCGTGGGCCACGTGCCCTTCAGCCCGGTCGAGAACGAGCTGTTCAACGACAACAACGGGGTCTGGGTCAACCTGATCTCGCAGTCCGTGTTCGGCGGGGACATCCCGGAGGCGCAGCGCGAGGCCCAGGCCGACGCGCAGCGCATCCTCGACTCCGTCGTCTACGTCGAGGAGGACGAGAAGTGACCGCACCCGTGATCACCCGGCTGGAGGGCGCCGTCGCGTCCCCCGCCCGCACCGCCGTGCGCGACCGCGGCGGCATGGCCCGGCGGCGGCGGCGCATCGGCATGCTCCTGGTGCTGCCCGCCGTCGCGATGCTCGTCACGTTCTTCATCTGGCCGCTCATGCGGACGGTCGCCATGTCGACGTACACGTGGCCGCTCCTCGGCAACCGCGCCTTCACCGGCCTCGCCAACTACGTCGAGGCGTTCCAGGACCAGGCGTTCCTCCGGGCGGTCGGCTTCACGCTCGTCTACACGGCGGTCGTGACCCCGGTGCTGCTCGTCATCGGCTTCGCGCTGGTGCTCCTCATCCAGCGCCGCACGCGCGCGGCCCGCGTGTTCCAGTCGGTGTTCTTCCTGCCGGTCGTGGTCGGCCTCGCCTCCGCGAGCTACCTCTTCCTCTTCATGTGGCAGCCGGTGATCGGGCCGACCATGACGGCGCTCGCGGGCCTCGGGATCGTCGACGTCTCGACCAACATGTTCGGCGGTCCCGTGACCGCGTTCCTCGTGGTCGTGAGCATGGTCGCGTGGAAGTCGGCGGGGCTGCAGATGCTGCTCCTGCTCTCGGGCTTCCAGTCGATCCCGCAGGAGGTGAACGAGGCCGCCGAGGTGGACGGCTCCACTCGCTGGCAGCGCTTCGTCTACATCACGCTGCCGCTGCTGCGGCCGACCCTGGCGCTCGTGCTGGTGTTCAGCGTCGCCGGGTCGCTGCTGGCGTTCGACCAGTTCTACATCATGACCGCGGGCGGGCCCGACAACGGCACGATCACGGCCGTGTACGAGATCTACCGCTCGTCCTTCATCCGGCTCGACCTCGGCTACGGGGCCGCGCTCTCCATCATCCTCATGGTCGTCCTCGGCCTCGTCAGCGCAGCGCAGATGCTGCTCCTCAGGAACTCGGACCACGCATGAGCACCCAGGCCCCCGCCCGTCCCGCCTCGCCCGCCGACGCCCCGCGCGGTCCGGCGCCCGCCGTCCGCGGCCGGGACGCCCGCGGCCTCGGCGCCGTCCGCGCGTCCATGCCGCGCGTCGCCTGGTACGTCGCGTGCGGCTGCGCGGCGCTGCTGTTCCTCTACCCGCTCGGGATCATGCTCGGCACCGCGCTCACGGCGCCGGACGGCACGGTCGGCCTCGGCAACCTGCAGCGGCTGCTCACGCCCACCGGCGGGCTCGACCTCGTGACGAGCCTCCGCAACAGCGTCTTCGTGTCGCTGCTGGTCACCGCGCTCACGGTCGTGGTGTCGACGCTCGCCGGATACGCGTTCGCGCGGCTGCCGTTCCGCGGGAGCGACGTGGTGTTCTTCCTGGTGCTGATCACGTTCATGATCCCGTTCCAGGCGATCATCACGCCGCTGTTCCTGACGCTCATCGAGCTGGAGCTCGACAACAGCCTCGTCGGCCTCTCGCTGGTGCTCGCCACCTTCAACCTTCCGTTCGGGATCTTCCTCATGCGGAACTCCTTCCAGGCGGTGCCCGCGAGCCTCGAGGAGGCGGCGCTCATCGACGGCAACACGCCGCTGCAGGCGATGCGCCGGGTGATGCTGCCCATCGCGATCCCGGGGGTCGTGTCCACCGCGCTCCTCACCTTCTTCTCGGCGTGGAACGACTTCTTCGCGACCCTCATCCTCATCACCGACCAGAGCCTCTACACGCTGCCGGTGAGCCTCAACATCCTCTCCGCCGGGCAGAACAACACGGTCGACTGGGGCCTGATGCAGACGGGCGTCGCGGTCACGGTGATCCCGTGCGTCGTGCTGTACCTGCTGCTCCAGCGCTACTACGTGGCCGGCCTCATCAGCGGCGCGGTCAAGTAGGCGGACCGCGCCGCCCCCGCGTGCGAGGCTGGGGCGGCGCACCCGACGCCCGCACGGTCGGACGGGCGGCGCCGGGATGCGAGGGGGAGCGGATGGCGGCCACGATGAGCGACGTCGCGCGGGCCGCGGGCGTCTCCGTCAAGACCGTCAGCAACTTCTTCAACGGCTACCCGTACATGCGCGACGGGACCCGCGCGCGCATCGAGGCGGCGGTCGCCGAGCTCGGCTACCGCATGAACGCGTCGGCCCGGAACCTGCGCTCGGGCCGCTCGCGCATGATCGCGCTCGTGATCCCCGAGCTCGCCAGCGCCTACCTCGCGCCCCTCGCGCAGGACGTGATCGACGCCGCCGACGAGCTCGGCCTGTCGGTGCTCGTGGAGACCACCGCCGGCCGCCGCGACCGCGAGATCGGCGCGCTCTCGGGCCTGCACCGCCAGGTGCTCGACGGCGTGATCTACGAGCCGCTGGCCCTGCACCAGGAGGACGTCGGCTCCATCGACCCGGGCATGCCGCTCGTGATGATCGGCCAGCGCTTCCTCGAGGGGCTCGCGGACCAGGTGCTCATCGCCGACCGGGACGCCGCGCACGCCGCCGTCGCGCACCTCGTCGCGACCGGGCGGCGCCGTGTCGCCCTCATCGGCGCCCGCGACGCGGGGGAGCCCGCCGGCTCCGCGCTGCGGCTGCGCGGCGCGGAGGAGGCCCTCGCCGCCGCCGGCATCGCCCCCGACCCGCGCCTCCGGGTGGATCCGGGCCCCTGGCACCGCGAGAGCGGTGCCGCCGCGACGGCGCGGCTCCTCGACGCGGGGGTCCCGTTCGACGCCGTGTTCGGCTTCAACGACTCGATCGCGCTCGGCGCCCAGTGGATGCTGCAGGAGCGCGGAGTCCGCGTTCCCGAGGACGTGGCGGTCGCGGGCCTCGACGACACGGAGGACTCCCGCTTCGCCCAGCCGCCGCTCACCACGGTGTCGCCCGGACGCCGCGCCATCGCCCGCCGCGCGGTCGCGATGCTCGCCGAGCGCATCGAGCACGGCGCCGACGCGGGCCCGTTCCGCAGCGAGACGATGGGCTTCGAGCTGATCGTCCGCGGGTCGACCGTGGCGCGCGGCGCGCGCTAGCGGGCGGCGGGCGCCGGTGCGCCCGGTGCGGTCCCGGTACCGGCCTCGACCGGCGCCGCGCATCCGCACGACCGGCCGACGACCAGCGTCGGGGTGAACGACGCGTGGTGCGGGGCGCGCTCGGGGTCCGGCGCGACGATCCGCGCCACGGCCTCCTCCGCCATCTCGTCGACCGGCTGGCGCACGACCGTCAGCCGCGGCGTCGCGTACTCGGCCTCGTCGGTGCCGTCGAAGGACACGACGGCGACGTCCTCGGGCACGCGGAGGCCCAGCTCGCCGAGCGCGCGGAGGGCGCCGACGGCCTGCATGTCGGAGCTCGCGAACAGGGCGGTCGGCCGGTCGGCGCCGCCGAAGAGGCGCATCGCGCCGCGGTATCCGCCGGCGCGCGTGAAGGGCTCGCGGGCGAGGGGCCCGTCCGGCAGGCCCGCGGCGCGCGTCGCGTCCAGCCAGCCGTGCTCGCGGACCTCGCCCTCGGGTCCGCCGACGATCAGCGCGATCCGCGCGTGGCCGTGCTCCACGAGGTGCGCGACGCCGACCCGGGCGCCCTCGCGGGCGTCGACGCCCACGGTCTCGATCCCCTCGAACGCGTCGAAGGAGTTGAGGAGGACGACCGGGGCGCCGAGGGCGGCGAGGTCGTCGGCGAGGCTGCTGCGCTGGGCCGTGCTGACGATGATGCCGTCCACCTGCCGTGCGGTGAGCGAGCGCATCAGGGTCCGCTCCCGTCGCGGGTCGCTGCCGCTGTCCACGAGCAGCACCGCGTGGCCGCGCCGGGCCGCGGCGCGCTCGACGGCGACCGCCAGCTCCGCGAAGAGGGGGTTGCCGATCTCCGGCACGACGAGGCCGAGCATCTGCGTGCTGCCGGTGCGGAGGGCCCGGGCGCTCGCGTTCGGCCGGTAGCCGAGGACGCGGATCGCCTCGCTGACCCGGGCCGCGGTCGCGACCGCGACCGGCCGGGGACCGCCGTTGACGACGTAGCTGACCACCGCCGTGGAGACGCCCGCGTACCGGGCGACGTCGGCCCGGGTGACCTGGCCGCGGGGGCGGGGGGAGGGGGACGGCATGCGCCTCGCTCCTCCCGCCCGGCCGGTCGGCGGGATCCTCAGGGGATCCTATTCCGCGGTGCCCGCCGCGGCCGCCGGCGCGGCGTCCGCCGGTGCGTCGCCGAAGTCCCGCACGTCGAGGCGCTCGCCGCCCTGGAGGGCGGAGCGGTGCGCGACGATGCCCGGCATCGTGTAGCGCGCCGCGACCCACGCGTTCACCGGAGGCAGCGTGCCGTCCACGACCGCGCGCACGAAGTCGTCCACCAGGAAGTGGTGGCTGCCCTCGTGCCCGCTCGGGACGCCGTGGTAGACCGCCGGCAGGCGGTCCTCGTCGTGCACGGGCGCATAGCCGGAGACGAAGGCCTCCCGCAGCTCGGGCGCGATGTGCGCGAGCGAGGGGTCGTCGAGCGGCATGCTCGGCCGGGTGGTGAGCTCCTCCGAGATGTCGGTCACCTCCTGCTTGTCCTGCCAGACGCTCACGGTCGCGATCTGCTCGAGGCTCGCCTCGGTGCCGAAGTAGCGGAAGCGCGACTCCCGGATCTGCGACGGGTAGCCCACGCGGCGCATCTCGTTGATCCGCATGATGCCGCCGTCGTCGAGCTCGAACAGCGCGGTGGCGTTGGAGAAGTCGTTGCCGAACTGGCTCACCTCGCGGTCGAAGACCCCGTCGCCGCGGTCGTCGCGCACGCCGATGCAGCTGACGCTGACCGCGTGGCCGGGGATGGCGCCGAGGACGCCGCCGATGGAGTGCGTGGGGTAGTGCATGGGCGGGTAGCTGGCGGTGCGCTTCCAGTCGGCGCCGCCGCTGTACTGGTACGCCGCGTAGAAGCCGAGGTCCATGTCGTGGACGTAGTCGCCCTCGGCGTAGAAGATCCGGCCGAACGCGCCCTCGGCGACCTTCTTGCGGGCGAAGACGGTGGCGGGGTTGTAGTAGCTCGTCTCGCCCATCATGTAGGTGAGCCCGGTCTCGCGCACCGCGTCGATGATCTCGGCGATCTCCTCCTCGGAGACGGCCATGGGCACCGCGGAGTACACGTGCTTGCCGGCGCGGAGGGCGCGCACGACGAGCGGACCGTGCGTCCAGCGCTGCGTGAACAGGGCGACCGCGTCGACGTCGGACTCGAGGAGCGCGTCGAACGACGCGACGGCGCCGTCGAGCCCCTCGCGGGCGACGAGCTCCTCCGCGCGCTCGGGGAGCAGGTCCGTGATGAGGACCCGGTCGACGTCGGGGTGGATCCTGAAGAGCTTGGCGAACTGCCCGGCGAACTGCCCGGCGCCGACGATCCCGAGGGAGAGCATGGACGGCCTTTCGGTGATGAGCGTCATCGCTCGGTGGGTGCGGGAGGCGCCGGCCGAATGGATCCCGGCTGCGGCGCCTCCCCAGTGTGACGGGCGCGGTCTACTCGTGTAAACCCCTGATGTGCGCCGTAGCGATCAATAGGCAGCGACCCGACCCTTGCGCGGCGCTATTCGAGTAGACCGGGCTCAAGCGGCGTCGAAGCGGAGGACGCGGGATCCGTGGCCCGGCACGTCGAGCACGAGCGCGTCGCCGTCCGCCGCGACGGGCGATCCCGTCCACACGTCGGTCCAGGTGCCGGCCTCCCCGGGCCGCACGCCGACCGAGGACACGGGCACGCGGTGCTCCGCGCCCGCGTCGCCCAGGTGGAACACGGCCGCGTACCGCGCGTCCGCGTCCGTCGCCACGGCCGTCCAGACGACCAGGTCGCCCTCGCGGACGACCTCGCGGTTGTCCTCGGAGCGCTGCAGGATCCGGATCACGTCCGGCACGGTCAGCAGCGCGATCGTCTCCGGGCGGCTCCGCGGGAGGTCGCCGCCGTACATGAGGGGCGACCTCGACATGATCCACAGGCTCATGAGGGTGCGCTGCTCCTCGAGCGTCAGCTGGCTGTCGCGGTCCTCGCCGCGCTCCGCCCGGATCCCGATGCGCCCGAGCGGCAGCATGTCGGCGTCCGCCCACCCGCCGGCGCGCTGGAACGGGGCCCAGCGGGCCATGCGCGCGAACTGGTCGTGCACGTCGCTCCACCGGTCCCACAGGTCGTCGGACACGCGCCACATCGCGGCCGAGGCGCGCAGGTGGTCGAGGTGCGCCGTGGACAGGTGCGTGCCGGGGGAGAGGCTCAGCGCGATGTCGCGCCCGCTCCGCTCGATGGCCCGGTGGTACGCGCCGATCTCGCGGTGGTGGTACGGGCTGAGCATGTCGTCGGCCTTCACCAGGTCGACGCCCCACGCGGCGAACTGGGCCAGCTGCCCGTCGTAGTAGGCCTGCGCGTCGGGGTGGTCGTGGTCGAGGCCGTAGTTGTCGGGGTTCCAGGCGCAGACGGAGGAGGTGTCCGCGATGACGGACGCCGTGCTGCCGGTCCCCTCCACGGGGAGGTCGCGCTGCACGGCCAACCGCGGGATCCCCCGCATGATGTGGATGCCGAACCGCAGCCCCAGGTCGTGGACGGCCCGGGCCAGCGGCCCGAAGCCCGCCCCGCCGGCTGCGGACGGGAAGCGGTTGACGGCTGGCATCTGCCGGCCGAAGCCGTCCAGCTCGACGGGCGGGTCCTCGTTGTAGCCGCCCGCGCGCGCCGTCGGCTCGTACCACTGGATGTCGACGACCACGGTGTCCCAGCCGAAGGGGAGGAGGTGCTCGGCCATGAAGCGCGCGTTGGCCAGGACCTCCTGCTCCGTCACGGTCGTGCCGTAGCTGTCCCAGCTGTTCCATCCCATGGGGGGAGTGAGGGCGGTCATCGGTGTCCTTCCGTCGTGCAGGTGGTCGGGATGCGGGGAATGCGGGGGATGCGGGAGGCCGCGGGACGCGGGGAGCCCCCGCGGGCCGGTCGGCGGGAGAGCGCTCCCGCTACTGTCGGAGCATGAGCGAGCCGCGACGCGCAAAGCAGCCCGGCCTCGCCGACGTCGCGCGGCTCGCGGGGGTCTCGAACGCCACCGCGTCGCGGGCGCTCAACGGCAGCCCGCAGGTGAGCGCGCGGCGGCGCGCCGCGGTCATGCGCGCGGTCGACGAGCTGGGCTACCGGCCGAACGAGGCCGCGCGGGCGCTGGTCAGCGGCCGGAACCGGCTCGTCGGCGTGCTCGCGGAGGACACGACGCGGTACGGCTTCGCCTCCACCATCCAGGGCATCCAGGAGGCCGCCATCGCGCACGGCCTCCTCGTGACCGTCGCCGTCGTGCGCACCGGGCACGCGGACGACGCGCGCGAGGCCGTCGACCTGCTGCTGCGGCTGCCGCTCGCCGGGGTGGTCGGGATCGAGTTCGACAGCCCGGTCAGCCGCGCGCTCGAGCTCCTGCCCGCCGACCTGCCCGTGGCCTCGGCCACGCTCATGGGCACGCACCTGTCGGGCGTGCCGCACGCGCACATCGACGACGAGGTCGGGGCGCGGCTCGCCACCCAGCACCTGCTCGACCTCGGCCATGCGACCGTGCACCACCTCAGCGTCGACCACCCCTCGGGTTCTGGGCGCGGGCGCACCCGCGCGTACCTCGAGACGCTCGCCCGGGCGGGCGCCTGCGCCCCCGAGGTGGCCATGACGGGGTGGCACCCGCTGCAGGCGCACGACGCGACCCAGCGGGCGCTCGACGACGGGGTGACGGCGCTGTTCTGCTTCAACGACGACATCGCGCTGGGGTCCCTGCGGGCCCTCGCCGAGCGCGGGGTCCGCGTCCCGGAGGACGTGAGCGTCGTCGGCTTCGACGACGCGACCTACGCGCAGGTCCTGTCGCCCGCCCTCACGAGCGTGCGGATGGACTTCCGCGGCCTCGGCCGCGCGGTGCTCGAGCAGCTCGTGGCGCGGATCGAGGGGACGCCCGCCCCGCCCGAGGTGGACCTGCCCGCGCGGCTCATCGTGCGCGAGAGCACCGCGCCGCCCCGCTGACGGAGCCCGTCGGGGGCGGCGCCGCCTCATGCGCGCCGCACGCGGTACATGCGCGCGGAGGCGACGCCCGGGGCGGCGTCGCCCGAGTCCAGTCGGAGGCCCTCCGCGGTGCGGCGCGCGGACCACTCGGCGCCGATCCCCTGCGGCGGGTAGACCTGGACGACGTCCACGGGCGCATCGCCCAGGTGCGGCAGGGCGAGGTCCACGGCGCGGTCGGCGTGCGCCTGGCGCCAGGCGATCACGTAGGTGTCGGGAGAGTCGGCGACGTCGAACGCCACCGTCGTCCACGCGTCGTCCCAGGACGGGAGGCCGGTGGGGAAGCGCGGCGTGGACGCCGCGAGGTCGTGCCGCGTCTCCTTGTGCACCCGCACGGCGTCGGCGACGAGGTCGAGCCCGTGGTCGTCCATCCCGCTCAGCACGCCCGCCTGGTAGAGGCGCCCGGCGAGCCCGGTGCACTCCGTGAAGACGACCATCTCGTCGTCCATGTCGGGCTGCGGGTAGGCCCAGTTGCCGGCCTGCTCGGGGAGGATGTGCGCGAGCGCGCCCACCGCGATCATCGGGTAGAGCAGCGGGTCCTGCTGGTCCGAGGTGGACTGCATCTGGAGCACCCGCAGCATGGCGGCGTCCGACCGCATGGCGCCCGATCCGCAGTTCTCGAGGATGAGGTCGGGGTGCCGGTCGAGCACGTCGGAGAGCCAGGTCAGCAGGGCGCGGTTGTGCTCGAGGAGCCCGGCGCCCACGGAGGGCGCGTCGAGGTCGGTCCCGGCGCCGGGCGTGACGTTGTAGTCCAGCTTGAAGAACCCGACGCCGAGCTCGCCCACCAGCCGGTCGACGGCCTCGTCGAGGTGCGCGCGGGCCTCCGGCGAGCGGAGGTCGAGCAGGTACCGGGCGTTCTCGACGACGCGGACGCCGCCGCGCTGCAGGAACGCGGAGTCGGGGAGCGTGCGGGCGGCCCGGCTCTCGAGCCCGACCACCTCGGGCTCGAGCCAGAGCCCGGCGACCATGCCGTGCGCGCGGATCCGGTCGAGCACCGACGGCAGGCCGGAGGGGAACCGGGCGGTCGAGGGCTGCCAGTCGCCGACGCTCGCCCACCATCCGGCGGTGTCGTCGTACCAGCCCGCGTCGATGCAGAAGACCTCCGCGCCCACGCGCGCGGCGGCGTCGATCAGGGGCAGCAGCTTCCCCTCCGTGGGGTCGCCCTCGAGCGTGTTCATGTAGTCGTTGAAGACCACGGGGAGCGCGTCGCCCGCCGCGTGGGGGCGGCGGATCGCCCGGCGGTGCGCGGCGAGGGCGCCGAGCGCGTCGTCGAGGGATCCGGCCGCGGTGAAGGAGACCGGGACCGTGGTGAACGAGGTCGACCCGTCGAGCACGACCGACCACTGGTGCAGCGCGTCCGTCGGGCCGAGCACGGCGACGTACGCGCCGTCGCGGGAGCGGTCGGCGCGCGGCGGGCCGAAGGGCGTCTCGCTGAACAGGCGGTCCTCGAGGGGCACGCCGCCGTGGCCCCAGTCGGGGTCCTCGCCGAGCTCGAACGCCCAGGCGCCGTTGTGCTCGACCTGCCAGGCGAGCGTGCGGCCGGTGCGGCGGTCCTGCGCGGCTCCCGCGGGGTTGGCGACGCCGGAGGACCAGGTGCTGAGGCTCGACACGGCGAGCCGGTTCCGGCTGGTCTCGCCCCGCGCCGTGCGGTCGATCGCGACGAGGCCGGGCGAGCGCAGCGGACGGGAGGTCCACCGGTTCTCGGAGCACCAGCCGCTGTCGGCCCACCACAGGTCGACGTCGTTCGGGGAGTCGGACACGACCGCGCCCGTGGCGAGGCTGGTGACGGACCACACGGGCAGCGGCGCGTGGCCCGGCTCGACCGCGAGCGTGGTGGTGGTGCGGACGGCGGGCACGCCCGCATGCGCCTCGAGCACCGTGGTGGCGACGAGGCCGGACGCCGCGTGGCGCTGCACGATCTCGAGCCGGTCGACGCCGTCGCGGGACGTGGCGGAGGAGTCGACGAGGCGGAGGCCCGCCCCGAGCGCGGTGCCGTCGTAGCGGTAGCTGTTGTTCAGCCGGCCCCAGGCGGGGGAGAGCACCTCGACGAGCGGCTGGCGGGGCGTCGACCGGTCGGCGCGCTCGCCGTCGGCGCCGGTGCCGACCCCGGTGCCGCCGTCGGGTCCGTACACCGCGACGAGGCGCACCGGCCCGTCGGGATCGTGCTCGAAGGCGAGGGCGAGGCCGCCGCCCTCCCACTCGATCCGGGTGGTCGGGGCGGTGTCGATGACGGTCACGAGGGCTCCGTTGCGCTTCGTCGGGCAGGTGTCAGGAGCGACCCTAGCCCGGCTCGGGCACCGAATGGAAGCGTTTCCATTCGTTACCGTCTCGTTACCCGAGCGCGTTGTGCCCCTCGTCGCCGGTGGTCACACTGAGGGCGGCGAGGGCCCCCACCGGCCGCGCCGCCCGCGATGGAGCGGGATGGACGAAGGAGTCTCGATGGCACTCTCCGTGAACGCCCGGAGCGCGGATCCCGCGCCGGCGGCGGTCCCCCTCACCACCGGACTGCGGCCGCCCTCGCGCGGGGCGCCGCCCCGCCGCGGGCGACGGCGGGACGACACCCGCCTCGCGGCGCTGTTCCTCATCCCGGCCTCCGTGGGGCTCGTGGTCTTCTACTTCTGGCCCCTGCTGCGCGGCATCTGGCTGAGCTTCACGTCGTGGGACCTGCTGTCCCCGGCCCGCTTCATCGGCATCGAGAACTACCAGCGCATGCTCGCCGACCCGGTCTTCTGGAACGCGGCCCGCGTCACGATCTACTACGTCGTGCTCAACATCGGGTTCCAGACCGTGATCGCGCTCGGCATCGCCGTGCTCATGCAGCGGCTGACGCAGTCGACGCTGCTGCGCGGCGTGATCCTCGCGCCCTACCTCGTCTCGAACGTGGTCGCGGCCCTGGTGTTCCTCTGGATCCTCGACTTCCAGCTCGGCATCGGCAACCAGCTGCTCGAGTGGATCGGCCTCGACCGCATCGGCTTCTTCACGACCGAGGCGTGGGTCATCCCCACCATCGCCGGCGTGAACGTCTGGCGGCACATGGGCTACACCGCGCTCCTGATCTTCGCCGGCCTGCAGGCCATCCCCGCCAACTACTACGAGGCCGCCCGGGTCGACGGCGCGAGCGAGTTCCGCATGTTCCGCGGGATCACGATGCCGCTGCTCCGCCCGGTGCTCGGCCTCGTGCTGATCATCTCGGTGATCGGCTCGTTCCAGGTCTTCGACACCGTCTCGGTGACGACCAACGGCGGACCGGTCGACTCGTCCCGGCTGCTGCAGGTCTACATCTACGACAAGGCGTTCGCGCAGTTCGACTTCGGCTACGCCTCGACGCTGAGCGTCGCGATGCTGATCATCCTGGTCATCGTCACCTACTTCCAGTACCGCCTCACGCGCGCCGGCCAGTCCGACCTGAACTAGGAGACGTCATGACCCAGCTGCAGAGCCCTCCCACGGCGCGTCCCCGTCCCGACGGCGCCGACGCCCCGCCCCGCGCGCCCCGCCCGGCCCGCCCCCGCCGACCCGTCCCCTGGGGCCGCATCGCCGCGTGGGTGGTGATGGGCCTGCTCATCCTCGCCACGGTGTTCCCCTTCTACTGGATCCTCCGCACGGCGCTGTCGAGCAACGGCGCCCTCTACGGCAACGCCACCTCGCTCCTGCCCGTCGACTTCACCTGGAACGGCTTCCTCCGCGTCTTCGGCCTCCAGTCGGTCGATGACGCGATCGCCGACGGCGGATCGGGCGCGAGGCTCGACTTCTGGCGCTACCTCGGCAACTCCGTCGTCGTCTCCACGACCGTCACGGTGTGCCAGGTGTTCTTCTCCGCCATGGCCGCCTACGCGTTCTCGCGCCTCGTCTGGCGGGGACGGGACTTCGTGTTCGGGTTCTTCCTGCTGTCCCTCATGGTGCCCGTGATCTTCACGCTGCTGCCGAACTTCCTGCTCGTGAAGCAGCTGGGCCTCATCGACAGCCTGCTCGGCATCATGCTGCCGTCGCTGTTCATGACGCCGTTCGCGATCTTCTTCCTGCGGCAGTTCTTCCTCAACGTGCCCAAGGAGGTCGAGGAGGCGGCGCTGGTGGACGGCGCGAGCAAGCTCGCGATCTTCTTCAAGGTGATCATCCCCATGTCGGCGGCGCCCATCGCGACGGTGAGCATCCTCACCTACATGACCAGCTGGAACGACTACTTCTGGCCGCTCATGGTCAGCTACACGGACGACTCGCGCGTGCTGACGGTCGCGCTCGGCGCCTTCAAGTCGCAGAGCCCGCAGGGCGGGCCGGACTGGTCGGGGCTCATGGCCGCGACCCTCGTGGCGGCGCTGCCGATGATCGTGCTGTTCGGGGTCTTCGCCAAGCGCATCGTCAACAACATCGGCTTCAACGGCATCAAGTGAGGACCACGACCATGTCGACGACGACATCCCGCGCCCCCCGTCCGACCCGAGCGCGCCGCCGGCTGCGGAGGCTCGCCGCCGCCGCGGTCGCGGCCGCCTCCTTCGCGGCCCTCACCGGCTGCGCCGCAGCCCCCGGCGCCGCGGCCGGCACCACCGCGGTCGACTACTGGCTGTGGGAGTCCCTGCAGCTGCCCGGCTACGAGAAGTGCGCCACCGCCTTCGAGGCGGAGAACCCCGACATCGACATCCGCATCACGCAGTACGGGTGGGGCGACTACTGGCAGAAGCTCACCGCGGGACTCGTCGCGGGCGCCGGCCCCGACGTGTTCACGGACCACCTCACCAAGTACCCCGAGTTCGTCAGCCGCGGGGTGATCCTGCCGCTCGACGACTTCGCGGCGACCGCCGACCTCGATCCCGCCGACTACCAGGAGGGCCTCGCCGAGCTGTGGGTGGGCCAGGACGGCAAGCAGTACGGGTCGCCGAAGGACTTCGACACCATCGCGCTGTTCTACGACGAGGCGGTGCTGGCCGAGGCGGGCATGACGCCCGCCGACCTCCAGGGCCTCACCTGGAACCCCGAGGACGGCGGCACCTTCGAGCAGGTCATCGCGCACCTGACGGTCGACGCGAACGGCGTCCGCGGCGACGAGGAGGGCTTCGACCCCGACGACGTCGTCACCTACGGGCTCGGGTCCAACGGCGCGGGCGACACCAACGGCCAGACCCAGTGGTCGTGGCTCGCCGGCGCGACCGGGTGGGAGTTCACCAACGCGCCCGTCTGGGGCGACCGGTACAACTACGACGACCCGCGCTTCAAGGACTCCATCGCGTGGCTGTTCGGCCTCGTCGACAAGGGCTACCTGCCGTCGTACGAGCGCGTCGGCACGGCGCCGAACCTCGTGCAGCAGCTCGGCTCCGGCCAGGCGGCCCTCGTGGCGGACGGCTCGTGGACCATCTCGAGCTACGCGCGCCTCCAGGGCGTCGACCTCGGCATCGCCAGCGTGCCCATCGGCCCGATCGGGCACCCCGTCTCCATGTACAACGGGCTCGGCGACTCCATCAGCGCGCAGACGGACGCCCCCGAGGAGTCGGCCCGCTGGGTCGCCTTCCTCGGCTCGGACGCCTGCCAGACCATCGTCGGCGAGGAGGGCGTCATCTTCCCGGCGCGCCCCGCCGGCACCGAGGCGGCCATCGAGGCCTTCGCCGACAAGGGGTTCGACGTGAAGCCGTTCACCGACCTCGTCGACGCGGGCGACACGATCCTGTTCCCCGTCACGAACAACGCGGCGGAGATCCTGTCGATCATGAAGCCCGTCATGGACAGCATCTACATCGGCAGCGAGCCGGTCGACTCCCTCGACCAGGTGAACGAGCGGGTCAACCGGCTGTTCGAGTGAGGCGACCGGCCCTTCTCGCGCGGCCGTCCGTCCCGGAGGATGGGAGGACGGCCGCGCGGCCGCGGCGCTTTCCGACGACGAGGGGATCCGACATGGGCACGATCACGATCACGGGAGGATCCGGCCGGATCGCGACGAGCATCCGTCCCCTCCTCCGCGCCGCCGGCCACGAGCTGCGGCTGCTCGACGTGGTGGAGCCGCCCACGCCGCTCGAGGCGGGGGAGACCTCCGCCATCGTGGACATGACCGACGTCGACGCGTGCACGGAGGCGTTCCGCGGATCCGACCTGGTGGTGCACCTCGCGGCGCACGCGGCCGAGCGCCCGTGGGAGGCGATCCAGGCGGTCAACAACGACGGCGCCCACGCCGTGCACGAGGCGGTGGTGCGGGCGGGCGTCCCGCGGATCCTCGCGGCGAGCTCCGTCCACGCGGTCGGCTTCCTGCCCGCCGTCGACGCGGCGCGCGAGGACGTACCCGCACCGCGGCCCGACACCTTCTACGGCCTGAGCAAGGTGCTGCTCGAGGGGCTCGGCAGCCTCTACGCCGACCGGAACGGGCACGTGGTCGTGAGCGTCCGGATCATGACCGCCGAGCCCGAGCCGTCGCAGGCCCGCAGCGTCTCCACCTGGCTCTCCCCGGGCGACGCCGCCCGGCTGGTGGAGGCGGCTCTCCGCCTCGACGAGCCCGGCCACCGCATCGTGTGGGGCGTCTCCCGGAACACGCGCCGCTGGGTCTCGCTCGCGGCGGGCGAGGCGATGGGCTACCACCCGGAGGACGACGCCGAGGTCTTCGCGCACCGCTTCCCGGAGCTGGGCGAGGACACGTCGCCGCCCGCGGGCGTGCTCATCGGCTCGATCTTCACGACGGTCGAGCTCGGCTCCGACATGGGGTGACATCCCGCGGGCGCCCTGGTGCGCCCGCGCCGGGGGCGGGAGGATCGCCCCGACGACCACGACAGGGGGAGCCGGATGCTGGGCACGGGAGGATGGCTCGCGGCCGCCGTCGCGGAGGCGCGCGCTCGCCGGGACAGGACGGAGGCCGGGCGGGCGCCCGTGAATGCACGCGGTGACCGGGCGGATGCGTTCGACGCCGGCGCGACCCCGCTCCCGGGCTACGCGCCGCTCGCGCGCCCGGAGCGTCGGCTGCGCTGGTGGCGGAGGCGGCGCGGCTGACGGCCACGCGCACGGTGGGCGGCCCGCCCGCGTGCTCGCACGCGCGCCCGCTCCCGCGACCGGGTCCGCGACCGCCGCCCGCGGCATCGCGCGCCGCAGGCCGGACGTACGCTTGCAGCATGCGGTCCTTCCGGCGTGCGGGGTCCGCGCGCACCCCCCAGCCCGGAGCGGGGGACGCCCCCGGCGACGGGTCGATGCCCGACGCGCGCGGCGCCGCACGCGGATCCCGCGCTCCCCGCGCCCCCCGGGCGAAGCTCCCGCGCGACGTGCTCGTCCTCGGCATCATCGCGTTCTTCGTGATGGTCGGCTTCGGCGTGGTCGTGCCCGTGCTCCCCGTGTACGCGCGCAGCTTCGGGGTCGGCAGCTTCGAGATCGGCGCCGTCATCTCCGCGTTCGCGCTGATGCGGCTCGTGATGAGCCCGTTCGTCGCCCGCCTCATGGACTGGACCGGCGAGCGCACCGTGCTCGCCGTCGGCCTCGGCGTCGTCGCGGTCTCCTCGGGGCTCGCGGGTCTCGCGCAGGACTACGTGCAGCTCCTGCTCCTGCGCGGCGCGGGCGGCATCGGGTCGGCCATGTTCTCGGTCGCCGCCATGACGCTCCTGCTCGGCTCCACGGATCCCGCGCGCCGCGCCCGCGCGATCGGCTTCTACCAGGGCGGCTTCCTCATCGGCGGCATGGCGGGGCCCGCGCTCGGCGCCGTCCTCGCGACCATCTCGCTCACCGCTCCCTTCTTCTTCTACGCGGCCACCCTCGCGGTCGCCGGCGCCATCGGCCTGCTGCTCCTCTCGAAGCGCACCGGCAGGGTCGACCCGGCGGCCCCCGTCGAGGCGCCGCGCGCGTTCCGCGAGGTGCTGCGCGACACCCGGTACCGCGGGGCGCTCCTCGCGAACCTCGGCAACGGGTGGGCGTCCATGGGCGTCCGCAGCTCGCTCATCCCGCTCCTCGTGGTCGAGGTGATCCGGGAGCCGGCCGCCTCCACCGGCATCGCGTTCGCGTGCGCCGCCGT
Source organism: Clavibacter sp. GW821-FHT01D01 (assembly GCF_059422605.1). Lineage (NCBI taxonomy): Bacteria > Bacillati > Actinomycetota > Actinomycetes > Micrococcales > Microbacteriaceae > Clavibacter > Clavibacter sp. GW821-FHT01D01. The sequence continues at coordinate 9,043 of NZ_JBWKXC010000001.1, read as the reverse complement.
CGTGCAGGCGCTCGTGCTCGCGCCCGCCGCGCGCTTCGTCGACACGGTCGGGCGGCGCCCTGCCATCGTCGGCGCGTTCGGCGTCGCGGGGGTCCTGATGATCGCGATCCCGTTCGCCCCGAACGTGATCGTGCTCACCGTGCTGCTCTGCCTGTTCGGCGCGGCGGCCTCCTTCATGGGCACCGCGCCGGCCGCCGCGGTCGGCGACGCGGCCGGCGGCCGCAGCGGGCGCCCCGTCGCGGTGTTCTCGATGGTCGCGGACCTCGGCGCCATCGTCGGCCCGCTGGTCGCCGGGTACCTCGCCGACGCGGTCTCGTTCCCCGTGGCCTTCGCCACGGGCGCCGTGCTGCTGCTCGCGGCCTCCGGCTACGCGGCCCTGCGCATGCCGCGGGACGAGCGGGCCCCCGCCGCACCCGCCGCCTGATCCCGTTCCCGCCGGGGTCCCGGACGGCGGGATCGGTCGTCCCGGAGGCCGTCCTCGGACGTCATGCGCAGGATCCGCCTCCCGGGTTCCGTATCCTCGTGACCGTGACGACTCCCCCGAAGCCGCTTCCCCTCGAGCACGACTCCACCCGCGACGGCACCCGCGACGCCGTGGAGCCGGCCCTCCGATCCGACGTCAGCCACCTGGGCGGCCTGCTCGGCCAGGTGCTCCGCGAGTCCGGGGGCGACGACCTCCTCCGCGACGTGGAGCGTCTCCGCGAGCTGGTGATCGACGCGTACGAGAGCGCGCGCGACGCGTCCATCGACGACGCCGAGCGCCTCGTCGCGACCTTCACGCCCGAGCGCGCGGAGCAGGTCGCCCGCGCGTTCACCTGCTACTTCCACCTCGCGAACCTCGCCGAGGAGCACCACCGCGTGCGGGTGCTCCGCGAGCGCGAGGCGGCCGCGGGCTTCGTGCCCGACTCCGTCCCCGACGCCGTCGGCCGCCTCACCGAGGAGCTCGGTCGCGAGGAGGCCATGCGCCGACTCGGCGAGATGCGCTTCCACCCGGTGCTCACGGCGCACCCCACCGAGGCGCGCCGCCGGGCCGTCGCCACCGGGATCCGCCGCATCGGCGACCTGCTCACCGAGCGCGACGGCGCCGCCGCGGGCACCCTCACGGGCCAGGACGTCGACCGCCGCCTGCTCGAGGAGATCGACGGCCTGTGGCGCACCTCGCCGTTGCGCACCACCCGGCCGACCCCGCTCGACGAGGTCCGCACCGCCATGGGCGTCTTCGACCAGACGCTGTTCGAGGTCGTGCCGCGCGTCTACCGGCTGCTCGACGACTGGCTCCTGGGCGACGAGGCCGGCGTCCGCGAGGCCGTGGCACCCGCGTTCTTCCGGCTCGGCAACTGGATCGCCGCCGACCGCGACGGGAACCCGTACGTCACCGCCGCCGTCACCGAGGAGGCCGCCGGGATCGCGAGCGAGCACATCCTCCTCGGCCTCGAGCGGGTCGCGCTCCGCGTCGGCCGCTCGCTGACCCTGGGCGACGCCGACACCCCGCCGAGCCCGGAGCTGCGGGAGCTGGCCGCCGCGCAGGACGCGCTCGCACCGCACCTCACGGCCCGCATCGGCACGCGCGCGCCCGCCGAGCTGCACCGCCGCGTGCTGCTCGTCATCGCGGGACGCCTCGCCGCGACGCGGGAGCGCCACGACGACCCGATCGCCTACCCGTCGGCCGCGGAGCTGCTCGCCGACCTGCGGGTGCTGCAGGGCTCGCTGCGGAGCGCCGGCGCGCACCGCATCGCCGGCGGCGAGCTGCAGGGCCTCATCTGGCAGGCGGAGACCTTCGGCTTCCACCTGGCCGAGATGGAGGTGCGCCAGCACTCGCAGGTGCACCGCGAGGCGCTCCGCGAGGCGCGGGCGGCGGCCGACGCCGCCGCATCCGGTGCCGATGCGCCCGAGCTCGCCCCCATGACGGTCGAGGTGCTGGACGTGTTCCGCACGCTCGCCCGCCTCCAGGAGCGGCACGGCGTCGCCCCGTTCTCCCGCTTCATCGTCTCGTTCACGCAGTCCGCGGACGACATCCGCACGGTGCACGAGCTGGCGGCGCTGGCGCTCGGCTCGGCGGAGGAGGCGCCCGTCCTCGACGTGATCCCGCTGTTCGAGACGTTCGCCGACCTCGACGCGAGCACCGAGATCCTCGACGGCATGATCCGCCTGCCGCAGGTCGAGGCGCGCCTCACCGCCACCGGCCGGAACCTCGAGGTGATGCTCGGCTACTCCGACTCCTCGAAGGACGTCGGGCCCGTCTCCGCGACCTTCGCGCTGTTCGACGCGCAGGCGCGCATCGCCGCGTGGGCGCGGGAGAACGACATCGAGCTGACCCTCTTCCACGGCCGCGGGGGCGCCCTCGGTCGCGGCGGCGGGCCGGCCGACCGCGCCGTGCGGGCGCAGCCGCCGGGATCCGTCGACGGCCGCTTCAAGCTCACCGAGCAGGGCGAGGTGATCTTCGCCCACTACGGCGACAAGCGCATCGCGGCCCGTCACATCGAGCAGATGGCGGCGGCCACCCTGCTGGCCTCCGCCCCGTCCAACGAGGAGCGCAACGCGGCCGCGGCGGAGGGCTCCGCCGAGATGGTCCGCATCATGGACGAGGCGTCCCGCGCCCGGTTCTTCGAGCTCGTGAAGGCGCCCGGCTTCGCGCCGTGGTTCGCGCAGGTCACGCCCATGGAGGAGATCGGGCTGCTCGCGCTCGGGTCGCGTCCCGCCCGCCGCGGCCTCTCCGTCGAGTCGCTCGAGGACCTGCGGGCGATCCCGTGGGTGTTCGCGTGGACGCAGGCGCGGATCAACCTCACCGGCTGGTTCGGGCTCGGCTCGGCGCTGGCCGCCGTCGGCGACGAGGCCGTGCTCCGGAAGGCGTACGACGAGTGGCCGCTGTTCACGTCGATGATCGACAACGTCGAGATGTCGCTCGCCAAGACCGACGGCCGCCTCGCCGAGCGCTACCTCGCCCTCGGCGACCGGCCCGACCTCGCCGCGCTCGTGAGCGGCGAGATGGAGCTGACGCGCGAGTGGGTGCGGAAGGCCACGGGCCGCGGCGAGATCCTCGAGGGCCGGCCGGTGCTCCGCCGCGCGGTGCGCCTCCGGAGCCCGTACGTCGACGCGCTGTCGCTCCTCCAGCTGCGGGCGCTGCGCGCGCTGCGGACGGCGACGGACGCTCCCGCGGGCGGCGCGCCCGGGCAGGCCGACCCGACGGATCCGGACCACCGGCTCCTCCTGCTCACGGTCAACGGCATCGCGGCGGGGCTGCAGAACACGGGCTGACCCGCGCGAGCATCGGGTGGCGCTCCGACAAGCTGCGTCCGCCATCTCCTCCGAGGACGACACCGGAGGGGATGGCGGTGGCGTGCGGCTGACTGTCCGTCCTCTCGCACGTCACCGGGCCGCGAGACGTCCCACGAGGTCACGGCCCTGCGCTGCTGCTCGCCGACATCTGACGCGAGGGAGGCTCTGGCGCGCTCGGGAGCGGATCACGGGCTCCGTGTCGACGCGTCGAGCGGCGGGCGAGGACCTGCCGGGTGGACCGCGACATGACCATTTCGACGGCGATTCCGTACCCCTGACTTCCGGGAAGGCGGAGAGCGGGAGCGGAGGCCGCGATCAGCGGCTGACAGGCCACGGAAGGTGTCTCACGTGAACCCCCTTCACCGGACACTTCACCGGACGGGTCAATTGAGACTCGCGGCCCCGGCGGGGCAAGGGCCGGACCTCCGCCATCGGGGCCGTCCGGTGGGCGGTCCCCCACCGGACTGGGGCGTGACGGAACGTGCGATGCCCGTCGCGAGCGTGCGAGCGATCGCGGATGGCGAGGATGGCTCGCCGATCACTGTGGAGGCGAGGGGGCGGGCCCATGAGAACGCCGACCTTCCCCTCAAGAGGCACTGCACTGAGTGCTGAGGTTCGCAAGGGGGCAGTCGGTTCTCGCGACTCGTTCTAGGTTCGGACGTGCCATCTGGCATTCATTTTTGCGTCCGTGCCCCGGGACGTCGACGTGGATTCCACCACGTACGACCTATCAGGAAGACCCTTGCATGCGGATCACCAGACTCCGGATCCACGGCCAGTTCTTCTACCTCGATGCCGCACCGGACGTGGCGGCGCTCCAGGACCAGATCGTCGAAGCTGCGGCCACGAGAGCGGCTTTCGTGCACTTCGAGACGGTCGGGCATGGCCGCGTGTCCGTGCTGGTGCCGCCTCATGTGGGGGTGCGGTTCGAGACCCAAGAGCACACGGCAGAGGAAGTGGCGGAATGGGAAGCGCACCCGCCGGTCATCGACATTCCCCTACCGGACCTGTAACGACATTGCCCTGAGCTACGCCGTTGCCCCCTCCGAGGGAGATAGCCGCATCGATGAGACAGATCCTGGTGCCCGACGTCTTGATCGACGCGACGTGTTGAGGGAGCTCCGGTTGGTGATCGCGCGTCAGCCGACCGCGGTCCGGATCGCCGTCGAAAAGCACCTGGACCTGCCGCAGTTCACCGATGTTCCGGAAGCACCGGCGTCGATGGCCGGGCTGCCCGCGGACAAGGTCCAGAACCCCAAGTGACCCCAGAAGTGCCGTCTCTGCACAACGGCGCGCGCACCAGGTCTAGCTCGGCTGGACCGGCTCCGGGACGAGGTGCAGGCCGCGGGACGCGTTGGCGGCCAGCATGAGGGCTTCGACCCACGCCATGTTGATCACCGGTGCGCGGTCGCTGTCGTAGACGAACTCGAGCGAGATCTCGGCAGCTATCCAGATGGTGCGGCGCCCGTCGCCGTTGACGGCGGGGTTCTTCCACGAGAACGCGAACGACTCCCTCCGGCGGAGCTTGTTCGTGATCACGATCTGGAGGTGCGCGAGAGTTCGGTCGTCAAGTTCAGTGCGGCTGTTCGTGGCGTAGATGAGGTGTCCCATGAGCGGTGTGAGCATAGGCAATCGGAAGCGTTGGACGCAAACGATTGGTGCCCATGCGGATACTCGGCTCCGGCGTCCGGGTAGGGATCCCCTCTCGGGCGCCAAGCCAATGCGACGCTTGGGCCAGGGGGAGCAGCGCAGCGGCCGACCATAATGGCTCAACGAAGGGCGAATGGTTGCGCCCGGGGTGTACCTGGAGGAGTAGGGGAGCAGCGGTTGCGTTCTCGGTCGGAGCAAGTCGTGCTCGGGATGCTTCTGCTCGTGACAGGACTTTTCGTCGGCGCGGCACAGGTCGGGATGAGCATCTATCAGGGCGTGACCTACAAGTGCCTCGTGGACGGTCCGTTCTCATCCCAGGCGGAGGTGTCCGAGAGGTCCGACGTCGTCGAGGGGTCGGTCGCATTGTGGCCCCTTGGGCGCGCGTGCGAGTGGGCACGTGCTGATGGTGCGGGGACCGTCACGGTCTACTCCGGCAGTTGGGCGCTGACGTTCATTGCGTTGGGTCTGATACTCGGAGGACTCGTATTCGCCGTCACATCTGTGACGCCGCGAAGGCGACGCACCTCACCCCTCGTGTCTCATTGAGGGATCCCTTGTCGAGACGAACTCGTGTGGCATAGCGGCGCTAGGTTCTGGGCATGTCCTCTTCCCCCGTGCTGCGCGACCTGGAGCGAGGTGACCCGCAGTGGGCGACTGCGCTCCCTGTTCTTCGTGAGCTCCGTCCGCACCTCACCGACGAGCTGCTCGACCACGTTCTCAGGGACGGGGCGTCGCAGGTCCTCCGCTTCACGGCGCTGTTCGAAGATGACCGCTGCGTCGCGGTCGCGGGCTGGCGAGTCGTGGTCAACACGAGCGCGATCCGGAAGCTCTACATCGATGACCTCGCCACGGACGCGGCAGGCAGCGGCTCCACGAACATCATCCGCCCACGATGGCATGCGGTCACGGACGCCCACATCGTGTCCAGGTGGGAATCGATGACTGAGACCGTGGAGGCGGTCGCAAGCCACGCGATCCATCTGTCAGAGCAAGGCGGCAGCTACAGCCCAGCCGTTGCTGATGATGTGGATGAGGATGACGGCGGCGAGGTTCCGGTATCGCCACCACATCACGCCCACGAACATCCCGAATGATCCCTGGATGACGATGACGCGTGCAATGTCGAGAAGCGGCGCGCCCGACCCGTGCGAGCCGAGGTGCATGAGCGCGAACGCGAGGGAGGCGACGACGATGCCCGGCCAGGCGCCCAGAGCGGCCTCTAGTCGCGTCTGCAACCAGCGGCGATAGAAGAGCTCTTCGCCCACACCGGCGGTGACGGCGGTCGCGATCGCCGCCGTGAGGATGAGAGACGGATCGGACCCCGCCGGGTCGAATACCGGATTCCATGGGGCGACCTGAGACAAGAGCGTCCACACCAGCACCACCACCGCCGGTGCCCACCACCGCGAAGCGTCATTGCGCCACATGATGCTCACGCTCTTCCGGACAGCAAGCAGCAGGATCGCCGGCACGATCATGAACAGAGCCAGCTTGCCCAGGACGTAGGACTCGCCGACGAGGGGAACCGCGACCGTCAGAACCGGAAAGAGGACCGCCAGCACGACAAGACCGATGGTCGTCACGAGGAAGGGCCGCCGGGAGTCGATGGCCACTGGCCGGCGGGGCGAGGGATGAGGAAGCAGCAGAGTGAGGGCAATTCCCACTGCCACCGGCATCAGCGTTACCCAATAGGCAACCGGCTGGGCTGCGGTGTCACTGGAGATCCGCGTACCCGACGGCGAGGCGATCAGGAGACCCGCGAAGCTGGCGACCCACAGCGCAGCTCCCGCGGCAACGATCCATGAGATCCCACCGCGGCTGATGCTCCCTGGAGTGCGCATGGATCGACTGTAGGAGGTCCGGCATTCGGCCCGCAGGTGCTCGTCTTGTCCCCGCCGGTCAGAGCCCCCGATCGGCTCAGATCGGTGTCCGGGGAGGGGTTCCCTGTTGAAACAGGAAGTACGGGTCGGACGTCTCTCGCGCTTAGGCATTTGCGCGGTCATGGATCTGATCGTGTTGCCCATGCCGCTCGGACCGCGCCGAGCGCTTGCTCTAGATCGACTCCCGCGACCGTCGCGACGTATCGCTGCGCTGCTTCCTGGACCGTGGCGGCGTGGTGGTGGCCAGCGGCCACGCGCGTGCCTTTCGAGCGGTTGGTGGCAAGGAGCCCTTCTGACTCAAGGAGCGCGTATGCCTTGCCGACTGTCCCGGGGGCGACTTGCAGGTCCGCTGCGAGCTGGCGGACGGTTGGCAGGCGCTGGTCTGCAGGTAACGTGCCCGCCCGAACGAGGTCCGCGATCTGCACACGAATCTGTTCGTAAGGAGGCAGGGCGCTGCTCGGGTCGATGCGGATCACAGCCGGTGGTCCGGGGTGCGCGTCATCGAGTCGGCCCGGCTGCACGGAGGCTGGCGCCGGGGAGTGCGAGAGCGTGACGGGTCGCGAAGGCGAGACTGACGCCGGAGAGGACGACGCTGACCAGTCCCGTGGCCACGAACATGATGCCCAGCGCGGTCCATCCTGGGTGGGAGGTCGGGAGGACCGCGGAGAGCAGGGCCCGTCCCGAAATGGCTGCGGCGCCGCCGAAGGGCAGCGTGAGAGAGAAGACCGCGATCGCCGAGACGATGCGCATGGACTCGCGCCGCCAGGCCGTGTCCAGACTCACGAGAGCGGGGTCGGGGAACGCAGGAGTCGCGCTGATGCTGGCCATGGTCGAGATCGTGACGACGACCAGTACGACGCAGGTGCCCAGAAGGGGCAGGCCGTAGAACCATCCGGCGTACGGGCTGGACGCAGACACGGTGTCCGGCGAGGTGAATGCGATCGCTCGTGACAGGCCGAGGTCATCGGGCGAGGACGTGACTCCCGTGACGATCACGAAGGCCACGAGACAGATCAGGGCAATGATCGGTGGCAGGGACAGCGAGCCGCTGAGGTACGACGCCACAGTTCGCGGGGTGAGTGAGGCGCTACGCACCGCGGAAGGCGAGACGGCATGACGCACGGCAGGGACGAGGTTGTAAAGCAGTAGCCCGACAGATGCAGACACCGGTGCTGCTAATAGGAGCGGAAGGCCCAGGAGCGGGGCGACGCTCAAGCCCAGCGTCGACATCACAACCGAGACCACGACTGCGGCACCGATCGCGGCGACCGCTCTCTGGCGAGCTCTACGTAATGCCGACATGTGCATGGCGTCAATATTCACGTCTGCAATCACCGCCCGTCGTCTTGCCGACGCAGTAAAGACCGCGATCGCGCACGTGAGAATGAGAGTGACCGCGAGCAGCGGTAGGCCGAGTGCTATCGGGTCCACCATGACCCACCTCCTGTGTCACCTGGACGGTACAAGGGGGAAAATGGGTGTGTCAAGTACGTAGTACAAGATCTGCCGATACGGTGGGGGTGCGTCCGGGGAGGGATCCCTTGGGGGTCATCCTGAGGAACCGGTTGACGTCCACGGTGCAGGCGTCCGGTCGGTGCACGTGGCATGGGCGCGCTGGGGGTGTGCGACCTCACTGGAGGACACCGACAGCCCAGTACGGTCGCAACGCGGGTAGTAAGAAGCGGGCGGACTACGGGCCAAGAGGTCGCGCGGTCAACGCGAGAACCCCCAGCCGGGGCTAGGGGTTCGCGGGGCGCAAGAACCCGTGAGCGACTACGAAGAAGATCGCAGAGGGCCCGCTTCAACCACTGCGAGCCACGGCTTCTGTGCCACCGAGCTGCTGCGCGGACTGTGTGACGTCATGCAGCGCTGTCGAGACCCTCTGGCGAGTCGGGCGTCTCACGCCGCAGTGCGTACCGTGCCGCGCCCGCGGCGATGGCAGCGAGCACGACGGAGATGACCAGCAGAGTCACGGCGTCGATGACGGCCTCGGGCGAGAGGAGCAGGCGTGGTCCTCCGATGGTGAGGACGACGAGCATGATGATGGCGAACGTGCGTCGGGAGGAGCCGAAGAAGTAGGCCACCAGCGGTCGGGATGCGATCGTGATCGCTGGCACGGCGAGGGATCCGGCGATGACTGCTGCACCCAAGAGCCATGGTGCCGCATCTCCCGTGCCCTGGCGCCATGCGGTGACGGCGGCCCAGAGGCTCCCCCACGCGCTACCCAGCAGAAGCGG